>JARXAF010000026.1 GCA_029865985.1 Verrucomicrobiota bacterium | reverse complement strand
GACGCCCAGCTCGACGCCTTGGTGGCCCGGGGCCTGACCGCTGCCTCGCCCACGGGCACCCGCTGGGAATACAGCAACCTCGGCTATGCGCTGCTGGGCCGAATCGTGACCCGTGTAGCCCGAGAGCCCTATCAGGCTTACATCACCCGTAGGATCCTCAAGCCACTGGGAATGACCAACACGGTCTATGAGTGGGACAAGGTTCCCGCCGATCCCGCCAATCCATTGGCGCTGGGATACCGTTGGGAAGACGAGCGTTGGAAACCCGAACCCCTGCTGCACGATGGCAGTTGGGGAGCCATGGGCGGGCTGATCACCACTCTCGAAGACTTCGCCCGCTATTCGGCCTTCCACCTTGATGCCTGGCCTCCGCGGGAGGGAGCCGATACCGGTCCGCTGAAACGCTCCACCCGGCGAGAAATGCACCGCCCGTGGGAGGTGATTTCGGTGGTGCAAGATCTCCACGACTCCGAGGGGCATTCCGTGGCCCGAGTGGCGGGCTACAGCGCCGGATTGAGTTGGAACCAGGACCAACGCGGCCTCATTTGGGTGCGTCATGCCGGCGGACTCCCGGGCTTCGGCAGCGAATTCCGCTTCCTGCCCGACCACGGCATCGCCCTGATCGCCTTCGCCAACCGAACTTACGCACCCATGAGCGCTGCCAACCATAAGGCCATGGAACTGCTCATCAACGAGGCGAAGATTCCCACCCGACCGGCCGAGGGCCATCCGACGCTCTTCCGGCGGGCTGAAGAACTGGCCACGTTGCTCACCCGCGACTGGACGCCCGAAGCCCTGCACGTCGCCCTCGCTCCGAACGTGTTCCTCGACCACAGCCTCGAGACCTGGCGCCGCGAAACCCGTGCGCTCCTCGAACAACTCGGCCCCATCCGCGACCGGTCTCCCCTGGTTCCGGACAACCGACTCCGCGGCCATTTCCGCCTCATCGGTGAAACCCGCAGCCTGGAGGTCTTCCTCACCCTGACCCCCGAAGCCACCCCACGAATCCAGGAAATTAAACTCACCCTTCAGGCCAAGCCGTGAGGCTCTGCCGGCTCAACCAAGCCAGATAGCTGGGAGCGATCAAGGCCTCAGGGATTTCCACCCTGTCTGCGCCAGTCGTTGTCGGCGTAGGTTCTCCAGGTGCGATTGGTCTTCACCGCTTCGGCATGGCCATCGGCATAAGTGATATTGGCCAACTGACCGGGATGCCGCCCCAACATGCGCGCCTGCTGCTGAGCCGACGACGCATCGTCAAAGGCCCACGGTTGCGGGTACATGCCGCCGCGCGACGGCGAGCCATTGGCTCGACCGGCATCCCCCAGCACGATGAACTGAGAAGGCTGGCGGAAGGAGGATGGAGGCGTCGTTTCGTTGAACCCAAAATCCGGATTGGCCAAGAACCAAGCCTGCTGGGAGGCGTTCTCGAGGTTAGCCTCGTTGTGATTGTTGCCGTAATCGGTGGTGAACCAGGCCCCGGCCTTCGGCAGGTCCCACTTGGGACCATTCGGGCAACGAAAAATATTCGTGGCCCCTCCCAGCAACGGGATTAAGACCTGGCGGTAAGAATACGGCGCACGCGCCTCAACCGTGTCGGGCGTTCCTGAAGGAGCCGTGCGTTCGGTGACATGATTGGGATATCGGTCCTGATTGTCTTGAAGGTACAAGAGATAGCCGATGCCAATTTGACGAACATTGCTCAGGCACTGAACCCGCTTGGCGGTGGACTTGGCCCGGGCCAGCGCCGGTAGCAGCATTCCGGCGAGGATCGCGATGATCGCGATGACAACCAGTAGCTCGATGAGGGTGAATGCAGAAGAGCGCTGCGAGGCAGTGCTTCTGGATGAATGGACGTGACACATCGGGATAATTTTCGGGGTTCGGAAAGTTCTTCTCCGGTTTTCTCAATGCACGCAAGTCCGAGTTTCCCCGATTTTGCTACCGGCGTCTTTCCCAGGTCTTGGGGTGCCCCAAAAAGGGTGGCGGAGTTTTGTGATGAACCCCGGATCAACGGTGTTTCCAGCCACAGCGCAGGTGCGGGAATTCTGGAGGACTCTCGTGGAATACCGGATGTCAGCGGTTGCGTTGGCCGGTTCAGCGCTAGCAAACGCAGTCAGAGGACCGACTGCGATCAGGTTCTCGCAGTGATCCTCAACCCGGATCGGTTGGTCGGACTCAAAGCAGACGAGGCTGCCTTAAGGACGCTTCCAACTCGGAAGTGAGTGCGCCGGCTCGGGAACGGCGGCGCTCGATGATATGCTTGTCGGTGGACGGGTCGTAGGCGACCGGGTAATTGCCGTCGTAACACGCCAAGCAGAAGGCGTTCTTCGGCCTTCCTGTCGCCGCAACCATGCCGTCGAGGCTCAGGTAGCCCAAAGAATCGGCATTGAGGAACCGGCGAATTTCATCCTGGGTGTTGGTGGCCGCCATCAGCTTGCTGCGCTCGGGAAAGTCGATGCCGTACACACAGGGATTGATGTGAGGCGGGCAGCTCACCAAGACGTGCACCTCCTTGGCTCCGGCCTCCTTGAGTGAGGTGACCCGGGCCTTGCTGGTCGTGCCGCGCACGATGGAGTCATCGACGATCACCACGCTCTTGCCGCGCACCAGATCGGCAATGAGGTTGAGTTTCACCCGCACGTTGAAGTCGCGGATGAACTGCGAGGGCTGCAGGAAGCTTCGGCCCACGTAGTGGTTGCGCACGAAGGCCATCTCGAAGGGGATGCCACTCTCCAGCGAATATCCCAGCGCGGCGCAGTTGCCGGAATCCGGGACCGGAACGATGACATCGGCCTGGATCTTATGTTCACGGGCCAGTTGGCGACCCATTTCCACGCGCACCTTGTAGACATTCCGGTTGGCGATATTGGAATCGGGCCGAGCGAAATAAACGTACTCGAAGACGCAGAAGGCCTCGCGCTTCGGGGTGGGGAAGGCCTGGATGCTGCGGACGCCATCGGAGTTGATGATGACGATCTCGCCCGGCTCGATGTCCCGGACGTATTTGGCTTGGATCAGGTCGAAGGCGCAGGTTTCTGAGGACAATACGAAGGCTCCGTTGTCCATACGCCCGAGGGCCAGCGGGCGGAATCCGTGCGGGTCGCGGGCTCCAATGAGTTCGTTTTCGGTGAGGATGACCAGCGAATAAGCGCCTTCGATGCGTCGCATGGTTTCGATCAAGGCGCTCTCGTGCCCGGCGCGGGCCGGCTGCGCCAGCAGGTGCAGGATGATTTCGCTGTCCACCGTGGTTTGGAAGATGGATCCGCTGGCCTCGAGTTCCTCGCGCAGTTGGGCTGCATTGGTGAGGTTGCCGTTATGGCCGATGGCGATGCGCCCTTTGGCACAGTCCACGGTCAGGGGCTGGGCGTTGACGATGTTGGACGAACCAGTGGTCGAATAGCGGGTGTGACCAATGGCTGTATGGCCCACGAGCCGGTGCAGCACATCGCCGGTGAAGACCTGCGGAACCAGGCCCATGCCTCGGTGGATGTTGAAGGTCTTGCCGTCGGTGGTGACGATGCCGGCGCTCTCTTGCCCCCGGTGCTGAAGGGCGTAGAGGCCGTAGTAGGTCAGTTCGGCGGCATTCGGATGCCCATGGATGCCAAAGACCCCGCAGTAATGCTTCGGATGGTGTTGCACGAGACGCGGGGAGAGTCCGGAAGCGGGCGTCGAAGGCAAAGGGCTTTTTTGCGGAATGCGCTTTGCTGGGTTGCGCTGGGGTGGGGCTGGCGCTCATCGCTCAGACTCAGTCAGCCCAGGTGAGCCCAACCCTGGGGCAACACAACCCACCATTCACCACTTCCGAAGCTAAACTTCGGACCCTAATCCGATGCGGCGGCAAACCTCAGGCCAATCGCTCAGCCAGATGTTCGGCCAATTGGCCGGTGGTCTGGCGGAGGCGTTGGCTCAACAGGCGGGCGATACGTGTTAGGAACTTGCAGGCGAGGCGCGGCTGGGTATCCAAGAGTCGATCGAACTCCTGGCGTGACATCACCAGCAACCGGACATCGGTGTCGGCAATCACTTTCGCTGAGCGCGGCTCTCGATCGACCACAGACATCTCCCCGAAGGATTTGTCCGCTCCGAGGTGTCCAACCAAGGGTTGGGTTCCATCGTTAGCGGATTTGAACACGGCCAATCGACCTCGGATGATGATGGCCATGAAAGACTCGCCATCTCCCTCGTTGCAAATCACGTCTCCCTTGCTGGCCGAGTAGCCCTTCAGGAATTCGGCCAGATCCAGCAAGTCCTTGCGTTCGAAACTGAAAGACCAAGCGGATTGCTCCAGCAGGTTGGCGCGTTCGGGGGCGCTCAAGCCATCTTGTCTCAAGGGGGATTGGGTGGAATTCATGTTCAGAAACTTCCTGAATTCTGGTTAAAAAATCATCAAAAACAAATGTCAAAGACAGTTTACAATTGTAATTGGTTGCTTGTTTTCAAGCTGAAGTGTGGTTTAGGGGCGGTTTTCATGGGTTAGTCTGTATTCATGGTCGGCGCGCCTTGGGTTGGTCAGATGGCGACCAGTGTGTGTGTTTCTTTGGAGGATTTGTTTCTGGATGGTCCTGCTGGCGGAGAAATGAGCCTTCAGGCAAAGTGGTCGAGACCACTTGCCTATGAAGTTCCAATATCGCCTTGCCTTGGCCCTTGCCCTGGCTGGAAGAGTCGTCGCCGCGGAGACGGCCGTCCCCACCAGCCTGCTGCAGTTGGCCGATCCGAACCTGGAAGTCACCGTCTGGGCCTCGACCCCGATGCTCAAGAACCCAACGAACCTCGACTTCGACCCGCAGGGCCGGATCTGGGTGGCCGAAGGGGTGAATTACCGCGGCCACTACAACCGCCAACCGGCCGGCGATCGCATTGTCATCCTGGAGGATTCGGACGGGGACGGCGTCGCCGACAAGCAGAGCGTGTTCGTGCAGGAACCGGCGCTCCGGGCTCCCATGGGCGTGGCAGTCATCGGCAACAAGGTGGTCGTTTCGATGGCTCCGGATGTGATCGTCTACACCGACGTCAACGGCGACCGGAAGTTTGATCCCGCCGTGGACAAGCGCGAGGTGATCCTCACTGGATTCCAAGGCAAGAGCCACGACCACACGATCCACAGCGTCACCGTGGGGCCCGATGGTCAATGGTACTGGAATGCGGGCAATTGCGGGGCGATGTTCACCGATCGTTCGGGCAAGACTTTCCGCATCGGCAGCGCCTACAATCCGGGCAACGCCGAGTTGGGCTGGCATCCGACCCAGATCGCGGGCCAGAAGAGTGATGACGGTCATGTGTGGATCGGTGGGTTCGCTGCACGCATGAATCCCGATGGATCGGGCGTGCACATCATCGGCCACAATTTCCGCAATAGTTATGAGCAGACGGTCACCTCTTATGGCGATGTCTTCCAGAACGACAACGATGATCCTCCGGCTTGCCGCACCGCCTTCTTGATGGAGTACGGCAATGCGGGGTTCTGCTCGCTCGATGGCCAACGCTCTTGGGGAGCCGATCGTCGTCCGGGGCAGAGCACCCCGACGGCCGAGTGGCGTCAGGAAGACCCCGGCTCGATGCCGGCGGGTGATGTGTACGGGGGCGGTTCGCCGACGGGCATCGCCTTCTACGAAGACGGTGCGCTGGGTCAGAAATACCGCGGCTTGCTGCTGAGCTGCGAGCCAGGCCGCAACGTCGTCTTTGGCTACCTGCCCAAGCCTGACGGAGCCAACTTCAAGCTCGAGCGGTTCAACTTCCTGACCAGCAATGCCGAGGGGAATTATTCCGGTACCGACTTCAAGGGCGGCAGCCGCGGTGAGCAGACCCTCAAGGTGATGTTCCGCCCCAGCGATGTGGCCGTTGGGCCAGACGGAGCCATATACGTGACCGATTGGTTCGACGCCCGTGTGGGTGGCCATGCCGACTGGGATGAAACCACCTCGGGAACGATTTACCGCATCGCTCCCAAGGGGTTCCGCTCCAAGGTGCCGCAGGCCCAGTTCGACACGCTCGACGGAGCGCTGGCCGCCTTGAAGAGCCCGTCGGTCAATATCCGCGGCACGGCTCAGGAGGCTGTGCTCAAGCACGGCGACAAGGCTGTGAAACCACTGGTGCGTTTGCTCAAAGATGAGAACGCCTTCGTCCGGGCCCGGGCCGTTTGGTTGCTGGCCCGCTTGGGCAAGTCGGGCCAGAAGCCCGTGGAGTCCCTGCTGAAGGATTCTGATCCGCAGATGCGCATCGTGGCCTTCCGCGCTCTGCACCGGACTCGCAAGGTGTTGCCGGAACAAACCGCATCGCTGGCCAAAGATCCGTCTCCAGCCGTTCGTCGCGAGGTGGCGCTGGCGCTGCGCGACCTGCCATTGGAGCAGACCCGCGGACACTTCCTCACCTTGGCCAAGGGTATCGATGGATCCGACCGGACCCTGCTCGAGGCTTGGGGCGCCGGAGCTGCAGGCCAGGAGTCGGCTTTGTACGACCAGGTCAAACCCGTGCTCAACGATCCCAATCCGTTGCGCTGGTCCCCTGCCTTTGCCGCCATTGCTTGGCGCCTGCATCCGCCGCAATCCATCGGTGATTTCCGCGCCCGAGCCCTGTCCACGAACCTGGATTTGGCCGCCCGCAAATCAGCCCTGACTGCCATCGGCTTCAACACCGTCCCGGCGGCCTCGACCGCCATGTTGGACGTCGCGGCCCAGGCCGAGGGCGTGGTCAAGGCGGAGGCCATCTGGTGGCTCATGAATCGCAAAGACAATGTCTGGAAGGATCATGGCTTGGCCGCACCGCTCAAGGCGCGTGGCATTTACGATCCGGAGGCGGTGGAATTGATCTCGGCAACCATTCCGCAGGCCGAGAAGCCGTCCTTCACCGTGGCCGATGTGGCGGCACTGAGTGGATCGGCCGCGCGCGGGCAAGAACGTTTCAATGCGATCTGCTCCAGTTGTCACCGGGTGGGCAACAATGGTGTGGAATACGCTCCCAATCTCACGGGTTGGGCCAAGCGCCAGACGGCCGAGGTGTTCTTCAACTCGGTGATCAACCCCAGCGCCGACATCGCCAGCGGCTTCAGCGGCACCTTGCTCAAGGCCAAGGACGGAACGGAAATCCATGGCGTGGTGGTCAGCGAGGGGGATCCAGTGGTCATCCAGAGTGCAGCGGGCTTGGTGCAGTCGGTGCCCAAGAATCGGATCGCTGAACGCAAGGGATTGGGTCGCTCCCTCATGATGAGTGCGGATCAATTGGGTCTGAAGGCCCAAGATTTGGCCGACCTTCATGCCTTCCTGAAGAACCAGTAATGGGTTTCACCAATCGCTTGTCGCCGCCGTCGCCGGACTCCTCTGGCGACGGCGTTTCCTTTTTCCGACAGACTCACCGCCATGCATCTCATCCTGAGTGCTCCCGAAAACCGGATCTTCCTCGAGCAGGAGGTGGTTCGCGCATTGCCCGCAGTGGTCCTGGAACCGCTGGGCGATTCGATGCTGGCGTTGAAAGCGCCCGGATCGTGGGCCGAGACTTGCACGGCGGTGGGTCTCATAGCCTTTGCGCGCCAATGGTTGCCTGATGCTCGGACGTTTCCGGTGCCTTCCATTCGTGCCGCAGCCGAGAACCTGGTCACGGAGCTCATCGGATGCCTACCCGACGGAGCCCCGTGGCGCCTGCATATTGAACCTCGTTTTGGAATCGCCGATGCCGGCCGGCATCGTTGCGAACTGATCCGCGATGCGGTCATCGAACAGTTGCGCAAGCGGAGACGCTCGCTGCTCCGAGGCTTGGATGCGGTGCCCAAGGCGAGCGCAGGGGAGGTAACCGCGTTATTGGGAGCCTGTCCCTTGTTTCAGCCGGAAGAGTCGCTTGTCCAACTGCTGCTGACATCGCTGGAGGTGGGTTTCCTGTCGGTGCTGCCCGCTCCAGGTCCTTCCGCTGCGATGGGTTGGATCAGCCCGTTTCCCCAAGGCGAAGTGCCCGTGGCCGTGGACAAGGCGGCACCCAGCCGGGCCTTTGCCAAGCTGGCCGAATCGGAGCTGCGCATGGGCCGAAGGATCGCAGCAGGAGAAACTTGCGTGGACCTCGGCGCGGCTCCCGGGAGTTGGACCTATCAACCCGTCCAGCGCGGAGCCCGAGTCATCGCCGTGGACCGATCGCCGTTGCGCGATGACCTCATGCGCAGCCCGCGTGTCACCTTCCATCAAGGAGACGCGTTTCGATTTACGCCCGAGACTCCGGTGGATTGGCTGCTGTGTGATGTGATCGCCGCGCCGGAACGCAGCATCGGACTGGTGCTGGAGTGGGTGCGCGAACGCCGCTGCCGGCACTTTGTGGTGACCATCAAATTCAAGGGACAGGAAGACTACGCCCAGCTCGATGTCCTCAAGCGCGAGATGCCGCGTTGGGTGGAGTCCTTCCAGTTGCTGCACCTCTGCGCCAACAAAAACGAAGCCTGCGTCTTCGGGACCGTGGGCAACGGTCCACTGAAGAACGCAGGCTGAGCGATCCCCGAAGGGCCGGGCCTGGTCGGGCCATGGGGCACCCTGAGGCGCCCAACCATTAGGCGCGCAACCGGGCCAACAAGTCTTTGCTCTCGACGGTTTCTCCGACCGAGCACAGCAGTTCGGCGACGACTCCATCGACGGGTGCCGTGACCGTGGTTTGCATTTTCATGGCCTCCATCATCATCAGGCGGTCTCCCTTGGCGACCTTTTGGCCGACGGAGACAGCGATGCTGGTCACCAGGCCGGGGATGGGGGCGCCAATTTGCAGCGCATCGGCCAGATCCGCCTTCGGACGGGTCTTGGTTTGCGGGGTGACCTTCTTGTCGGCGATGAACGCCTCGCGCGTCATGCCGTTGAGCTCGAAGCTGATCGTGCGACGACCGTCTTTGTCCGGTTCACTGACGTTGATCAAACGAATCACCAGCGATTTGCCGGACTCGATCTCCACGCTGATTTCCTCGCCCCGGCGCAATCCATAGAAAAAAGCCGGCGTGGGCAGCACGCTGACGTCGCTGTACTGCGTGAGGTGCTTGGCGAATTCGGCAAAGACGGCCGGGTACATCAGGTGCGAGTACAAGTCGTCCTCGGTCGCCTCGCGGCGCAGCTTGTCGGAAAGCTCCCGACGCAACTTGTCGAGGTGGACCGGCTCGGCGCGGTTGCCGGTGCGTCCGGCTTTGAAGGCGGCCTGGGCTTCCTTGAAGCGCTTCTCGCCCAAGACCACTTTCTGGACCGCCTCGGGAAAGCCGTTCTGCGGCCAACCGAGCCCGCCACCCAGCATGTCGATGACACTTTCCGGAAAGGAGGTGGATCCGGGTTCGAGATTCACGACATCCGCCGGGCGGATGCCTTTGCTGAAGCAGAAGAGCGCCATGTCGCCCACAACTTTGCTGGAGGGCGTCACCTTCACGATGTCGCCGAAGAGCGCATTCACCTCGGCGTAGGTCTGGGCGATCTCCGGCCACCGGTGCGAGACCCCCATGCTGGCGGCCTGCTCTTTGAGGTTCGTGTACTGGCCGCCGGGCATCTCATGGATGTACACCTCGGCCGAGCCGGTCTTGGGGGCGGTATCGAAGGGTGCGTAGTATTCGCGGACTTTCTCCCAGTAATCGGAGAATCCGTTGAGCGCCTTGAGGTCGAGTTTCGTGTCGCGCGGTGTGTTCTGCAGCGCGGCCACCACCGAATTGAGGTTCGGCTGCGAGGTGCTGCCGCTCATGGAAGAGAGCGCCAAATCCACCACGTCGACCCCGGCGTCGCTCGCTCGCAGAATGCTCGCGGCGTTGATGCCGCTGGTGTCGTGGGTGTGGAAGTGGATGGGGATTCCCACCTCGTCTTTGAGAGCCTTGACCAGCTTCTGGGCGGCGTAGGGACGGCAGAGACCGGCCATGTCCTTGATGGCCAAGATGTGTGCGCCCATGCGCTCCAATTCTTTGGCCAACCGGATGTAGTACTTGAGCGAGAAGGTGTCGCGGCGGCTGTCGAGGATGTCTCCGGTGTAGCACAAGGCCCCTTCGCACAGAGCGTGCGTGTCCTGCACGGCGTCCATGGCCACGCGCAAGTTGGGCAGGTAGTTGAGCGAGTCGAAGATGCGGAAGATGTCCATGCCCGAGGCGGCCGCATGCTTCACGAATCCGGCGACCACATGATCCGGGTAGTTGGAATAGCCCACCGCATTGGAACCCCGGAAGAGCATCTGGAAACAGACGTTCGGGATTTTCTCGCGCAATTGGCGCAGACGCTCCCAGGGGTCTTCACTGAGGAAGCGCATGGCCGTGTCGAAGGTGGCTCCGCCCCACATTTCCAGTGAGAACAAGCCAGTCTTGGCGTCACCCACGCTGCGCGCCAAGGCATCGGAGCAGGCGAGCATGTCGAAGCTGCGGACCCGCGTAGCCATGAGCGACTGATGGGCGTCGCGGAAGGTGGTGTCGGTGATGAGCAGGCGTTTCTGCTTCAGGGTCCACTCGGCGAATTTCTTCGGGCCCAGTTCGAGCAGCAGGTCGCGGGTGCCCTTCGGCAGCGGGGCGGCCAGATCGGTCTTGGGCAGCGGTGCCGGGTCAAAGGATTTGGCGGGTTTGTATCCTTTGGAATGGGGGTTGCCGTTGACGATGACGTTGCCCAGGAAGTTGAGCAGCTTGGTGGCCCGGTCCTTGCGGCTGCGGAAGGCGAAGAGTTCCGGCGTGGTGTCGATGAGCGTGGTCGTGGCCTGACCCGCGCGGAACTGCGGATGGAGGATGACGTTCTCGAGGAAGGGGATGTTGGTCTTGACCCCGCGGATCCGGAACTCCGAGAGCGCCCGGTCCATGCGGTTCATGGCGATCTCGTAGGACTGTCCTGAAGCAATCACCTTCACGAGCATCGAGTCGTAGAAGGGGGTGATGACCGAGCCCGAATAGCCCATGCCGCCATCGAGACGAATTCCGAAACCGCCGGGCGAGCGGTAGGCCAAGATCTTGCCGTAATCGGGAGTGAATTTGTTCTCCGGGTCCTCGGTGGTGACTCGGCACTGGATGGCGTAGCCGTTTCGGGGCACCTGATTCTGCACCGGCATTCCGACTTCCTTGGAATGCAAGGCGTGCCCCTGGGCGATGAGGATTTGGGCCCGCACAAGGTCCAAGCCGGTGATGACTTCAGTCACCGTGTGCTCCACCTGGATGCGGGGGTTCATCTCGATGAAGAACCACTCGTGCTGGTCGAGATCGTAGAGGAACTCCACCGTGCCCGCGTTGTTGTAGCGGATCTCCCGGGCCAATCGGGCGGCCGCATCGCAGAGTTCCTGGACGATATTCTCGGGCAGGCCGAAGGACGGGGCTACCTCGACGACCTTCTGGTGGCGGCGCTGCACGGAGCAGTCGCGCTCGAAGAGGTGGATGACGTTGCCGTGGCTGTCGCCCAGGATTTGAACTTCGATGTGTTTGGCCCTGGCGATGTACTTTTCCAGGAAGACCGCCGGATTGCCGAAGGCGCGTTCGGCTTCGCCCTGGGCTTCATCGAGAAGACCGGATAGTTCCGACTCCTTCTTGACCACCCGCATGCCGCGGCCACCACCACCAAAAGCCGCCTTGATGATGAGCGGGAAGCCGATCTTGCGCGCGGCCTTCATGGCCTCGTCCCGATCGGAAATGGGGTCGTCGGTGCCGGGCAGGGTGGGCACGCCAATGCGCTGGGCCACGGCCCGTGCGGCGGTTTTGTCACCCATCATGTCCAGCAGTTCGGGACTGGGACCGACGAAGGTCATGCCCGCCTTGGCGCAGGCACGGGCGAAGGCCGGGTTTTCGCTCAAGAATCCGTAGCCCGGGTGGATGGCGTCGACCCCCTTGGCCTTGGCGGTGGCCACGATGCTGTCGATGTCCAGATACGCGGCAACCGGCCCTTTGCCTTGGCCAATCAGGTAGGATTCATCGGCCTTGAAACGGTGGAGGCAGAAACGGTCTTCCTGCGCGTAAATGGCGACGGTCCGCAGGTTCAGTTCGGTCGCCGCACGGAAGATGCGCACCGCGATCTCGGAGCGGTTGGCCGCCAGAAGCTTCCGGAACGGGCGCACGGTCTGCGGGATGGTTTCAGGATGAATGCGAGACGCCATGGTTGGTATTCCCAATGGTTACGAAAAACCCGGGTGATCTGACAAAGAAAACTCATGGGAGCCGGGGTCTATTCTGCGTGGTGGGACGATGCTGCAGCTGAGATGTGTTACACGCTTCGATCGGGAGGGTGGTTTTCGGCGTTCCCTTTTTTTCGGTTCGAGACGTAGAGTCGTGCTCATCTCATGCTCCACCCTCCATTGGTCGAAACACACACGCCGGGACCCGGGACTCGGGAAAGAGTTTTGCGGGCTTCGGGTTGTCCGATCCTGGTGCCTTACCAGATCGCGCACGTCGGGTTGGCCGAAGCGGTGGAGCCCTACACCATGGTCCGTACCGATCTGCCGGGCAGTTACTTCTTGGTCTGCTTTGGCGGCGAAGGACGTATTTGGCTCGACGGTCGATGGCAGCGATGCCGTGCTGGTCAGGCATGTCTGTCTCCGGCCCATGTGGTTTGCGCCTTCCATGCGGTTCCGGGACAACGCTGGGATTTTGCCTGGGTCCGTTACGAGGCTTCTGCTGGGCGAGGTCCACTGGGGGTTGCCAGCACTCCGGTTCTGGCCGGCTTTCCTTCCGAGGCCTTTCGTCATGCGGTCGAGGGTCTGATGGCTGAACAAGCCGGTGATGGGTGTTTGGCAGCGCTGCATCACTGGGCCGAGTTGGTGCAAGGCTATGTTTCGCGTTTTGCCCAGCCTTGGCATGTCGATGACCGCCTGAGTCAGTTGTGGGAGGCGGTGGCTGCCGAACCGGCTCATGCGTGGACTCTCACCGAGTTGGCTCGCCGTGCCCATTGTAGCGGCGAGCATCTCAGGCGGCTTTGTCGCCGTCAGTTGGGACGCTCACCCATGCAGCATGTGACCTACCTGCGTATCCGCCATGGGGCCGGTCTATTGGCCGAGACGGATCTGAAGCTGGATGCCATTGCCGAGCGCGTCGGCTACGCCAATCCCTTTGTCTTTTCCAACACCTTCAAGCGTTGGACGGGTTGGAGACCCAGCCTTTATCGGGACCGTCGGCGCCGGGGGGGTCAATATCCGGGGCCGGGCGGCATGGGATAATGCCGACCGGCCCCTTCGATCCGTCCACACGAACGGACCTGAAAATAGTTCGAGCGGGATATCGGAAGATCGCGGTCAATCTTGAGCATGACTCCGCGCAGTCGATGCGGATGGGTCAACGGCTTTGGGTGACCGGGGGAACCAAGGGCGCTTTTTTGCCCGGCCACTGGCGCAGCAATCGGAAGCTATTGGTGATGTACTGAGCGGTCTCCTGCGGACTTCGGAAATCCACTCCCACCAGGATGTCTGCCTGCTGATAGGCGGGTTTTCTCTGGTTCAACAATTCGGCGATGCGGGCTTGGGGATCCGGGGTTTGAAGCAGAGGGCGGTGGCCTTGGTAGCGGACTCGCTCGTAGATGACAGCGGGCGAGGCCCAGAGGCAAACCACCAGACAATGGGAGCGAAGCGAAGCGAGGTTCTCTGGTCGCACCACCAATCCGCCGCCTGTGGACAGGATGACTCCCTGACGGGTTTCGAATTCCTGGATCAACCGGGTCTCCAAAGCCCGGAAATGACTTTCGCCTTCCTGTGCGAAGATGTCCGAGATCCGACGCCCCTCACGTGTTTCGATGACTCGGTCGGTGTCGATGAATTCAAAGCCCAGCATCTCCGCCAGAATCTGGCCGACGGTCGATTTCCCAACGCCCATGAAACCAACGAGAGCGATGTTGTGATACTGGCGCTGCGGCTGCACGGGGTGGAGTGAAGCGGTTTGGCGGCCCGGTTGAAATCCCCGAATGGATGGGATCTGTGTCGTGCCTGCGTTGATTGTTTGGATTCGGGGCCAACCTTCCGGACTTGTTGCCGGGGCACGGAGCCCGCAGTCTGAAAAACACATCGCCTATGTTACCGAGAATCTTTCAGCGGTTGCGCCACCGCCTCTTCGGTGGGGATACCAGCTATGACGCAGGTCTGGAAAATGAGGCACATTTCTGGAGGCAAGCCTTGGCCGATGGCGGTAAGCACTGGAGCCCTGAGGCGTTTCGGCAGCGGATGGACCCGGAGTTCGCTTTTCCTGCTCATCTTCAGGAACTGGTTGCCGTGTCACCAGCGGCAAACAGGGATCCCATCCGGGTTCTCGATGTGGGGGCGGGTCCGTTGACTGCGGTTGGATTCCACTGGCCCGGTCGGAAGGTGGCTTTGACCGCCGTGGATCCGCTTGCCGAGACGTTCGATGGCATCTTGAAGGATCTCCAATTGACTCCGCCCGTCCGCACCCAGAAGGCGGCGGGTGAGGACTTGTTGTCGGTCTTTCCTGCCGACAGTTTTGATATTGTCGTCTGCTCCAATGCCTTGGATCACAGTCGCGATCCGCTTCAGTGCGTGCGTCAGATGTTTGCAGTGACGCAGCCGGGTGGCTGGGTGTTCCTGTGGCATTACCGCAATGAGGCCGAGGAAGAAGGCTATGCCGGGTTGCACCAGTGGAATCTGGACGAGGCGGACGGAGACATGGTCCTTTGGAATCGCAAGGCTCGCCATTCGTGCCGGGTGGAGCTTGGGGATCAGGCCATGGTGGACACTCGGGTCGATCCACAAGTACCCCGAGCCATCGTGACCCGAATCCAGAAGCGTCTGACCTAGTCCGTTTTCCGTTCACCTATATTGGCTGTGAATCGCATTGCTGTCCTCAACGTGGTCGGTCTCAGTGACCGGCATATCGGTCCCCACACGCCGCGCTTGGCCGCATTGCGCCAGGCGTGGCATCACGCGGCGATCGATCCGGCCATTCCGGCGGTGACATGCACCGCGCAGTCCGACTACCTCACGGGTCGGCGTCCGAGCGAACATGGGATCGTCGCCAATGGATGGTATGACCGATCGCTCTCGGAGGTCCATTTTTGGAAGCAGTCCAACCACCTCGTCCAGGCGCCCAAAATCTGGGATGAGTTGAAGGCCCGGGATCCGCGTTTCACCTGCGCGAAGATGTTCTGGTGGTACAACATGTATTCGGGTGCCGACTGGTCGGTCACTCCGCGTCCGATGTACCCGGCCGATGGGCGCAAGTTCTTTGATGTCTACAGTTGGCCCTACGATCTCCGTCCCGCCCTGAAGGAGGCCTTGGGTGATTTCCCGTTCCCGACGTTCTGGGGGCCGGCGGCCGGCGTGCAGTCTCCCCAGGGTGCGCCCGATGCGGCAACCCGTTGGATCGCGGATTCGGCCCAGTGGATTGAACAGAAGCATTCCCCGACGCTGAACCTCGTTTACCTGCCACACCTCGACTACAATTTGCAGCGGTTGGGCCCTCAGCACCCGGCGGTCGCCGATGATTTGCGGCGCATCGACTCCATTGTGGGTGGTCTTCTGGACTTCTTTGCGGGTCGAGGAGTCCGCCCCATCATTCTGAGCGAGTACGGCATCACCCCGGTTTCCCGACCAGTACACTTAAACCGAGTCTTCCGGGAGCGTGGTTGGATCACCTTCAAGGAGGAGTTGGGGTTGGAGTTGCCCGACATCGGAAATTCCAAAGCCTTTGCCGTGGCCGACCATCAGGTGGCCCATATCGTGGTCAACGATCCGTCGATCCTGGAAGAGGTACGAAAAGTCGTGTTGGAGACCCCGGGAGTGGCGGCTGTTCATGGCTCTGCCGACAAGGTGTGCCTTGGCCTGGATCACGGCCGATCGGGAGACCTGATCGCGGTGTCCCAGGAGGATGCCTGGTTTACCTACTACTATTGGCTGGATGATGCCAAGGCTCCGGACTTTGCGCGCTGCGTGGATATCCATCGCAAGCCTGGATATGATCCTGTGGAGCTGTTTCTCGATCCCGCGATCCCAGCGGTGAAGCTGAAGATTTTGTGGCGTTTGCTGCAGAAGAAACTCGGTTTCCGGATGCTCATGGACGTGATCCCGCTCGATGCCACGCTGGTCAAAGGTTCACATGGTGCTCGTCCGTCGTCGCTCCAGGATTGGCCGCTGATCCTTTCCCAGCAGCCATTGCCTGGAGACAGGCTCCGGTCCACGGAGGTTTACGGTGTGATCAAGTCGGCGGTTCTGGGCTAGCGGTCGGGTTGATGAATCAAGGCAGGCTCTGCGAAAAGCAAATGCCGTTGAGTGCTGGAGGGAGGGGCAACGTCTGATGTTGTATCCATGAAGCCCACCAGAACTTCCCGTCTTCGGGCGATGTCGATGCTGTTGATCTGGGCGCTCTCAATGGGAGCCTTGGATTCCTGGGGTTCGCTCACTCCGATGATGTTGGCCGCTGAAGGTGGGCTTCCCCCGGGATCCGCTTTCCTGGGGCCCTTCCACATGGTGGCACTCCATTTACCCATCGGACTTTTTAGTTTTACGGCCCTTTTGGAGGTGGTGGCGTGGTTCCGGCCATTCGAGGGATTGCGTCGGGTTCTCGCGACGAGTCTTGGGTTGGGTGTCGGGACGGCGATTCTAACATCCATCCTGGGCCTGTATCGATCCTTCGGTGGTGACTACTCAGCGGAGATACTCGTGCTGCATCGCAATACGGGTTTGGCCCTGACAGTCATGGCCGCGTTGACCCTGGTTCTTCATTCGGCAGTGCTGCGGGTGGGGAATTTGTGGCTGGGGTGGTATCGCGCTTCCCTGGGGCTGACGTTGGTTCTGCTGCTCATTGCCAGCCATCACGGCGGGAGTTTGACCCACGGGCAGGGATTCCTGACTCAGAATGCCCCTCTGGTGATTCGTGGTTGGATGGCGCGTTGGGGGGCGCCAGAGCCCCGCTCGAAGCCTTCTGAGTCGGTGGCTGCAGGAGCGGTGCAGGTTGCAAAAGTGTTCGAGGCCAAGTGTGTTTCCTGCCACGGACCAGACAAACAGAAGGGGAAGTTGCGTGTCGACCAGCGTGAGTCGTTGCTCAAGGGCGGCCAGAGTGGTGAGGCGGCTGTTGTGCCGGGAGATCCGGGGCGATCCCGGTTGATGCGGTTGGTGCTCTTGCCCGCCTCACACGATGACGTCATGCCGCCATCGGGCAAAGTGCCGCTCAGTGAATCGGAGATCCTGAGCCTGCTGCGGTGGATTCAGTTGGGAGCACCCTGAGTGCGGCCGGTTGAGGGTGGGCCGGGTGGGGCTGATTATTGCCCTGCAGTTGTCGAGTTGGAGGTGGTTGGTGGGAAGAGCCCCTCCCAGCGGGCGACGACGGCAGTGGCCAGGCAATTGCCCACGAGGTTCACCGTGGTTCGGGCCATGTCCATGAGTTCGTCCACGCCGATGATGAGTAGCACTCCTTCGAGCGGCAGGTCGAAGCTCACCAGGGTGCCGGCGAGGATAACCTGGGAGGCACGAGGGATTCCGGCCATGCCCTTGCTCGTCAGCATCAAGGTGAGCATGATGACCAGCTGCTGGGATATGCTCAGATGCACCCCCGCGGCCTGGGCCACGAAGACCGAAGCCACGGCCAGATAGAGCGTGGATCCGTCGAGGTTGAAGGAGTAACCCAGCGGCATCACGAAGCTGACGATGCGCTTGGGGACTCCCAGTGCGGTGAGACGTTTCATCGCATCGGGCATGGCTGCATCGGACGAGGTTGTGGTGAAGGCCAGAAGGATGGGTTCGCGGAGTTCGGTCAGGAAGCGTCGAACGGGCACCCGTGCCCACAGCGCCATGGGGAGCAGAACCCCAACCGCGAAGACCGCCAAGGCCAGGTAGAGCGTTCCGATGAGTTTGGCCAAGTTGGCCAAGACTCCGAGGCCGCTGTGTCCCACCGTATAGGCCATCGCCGCTCCAATGCCGACCGGTGCGAACTTCATGACCACTCCGGTGAACTTGAACATCACCTCGGTGAGCGATTCACAGAAGCGGAGCATCGGGGTGCGTTGGGGCTCGGGTGTTTGAGCGAGCGCAATGCCGAAGAAGACCGCAAAAAAAACCACCTGAAGAACGTCGTTGGCGGCCGCGGCTTCGAAAAAGCTCTTAGGGACAATGTGTTCGAGAATACCTCCGAAGGTGACTTTGGTGGCCGTGACGCCGGTGCTCGCTGAGGTGGCAGGCGGCAGGGCAACACCCACTCCGGGTTGGAACACATTCACGGCCAAGAGACCAATGGCCAAAGCCAAGGTGGTGACGACCTCGAAGTAGAGGATGGATTTCCAAGCGAGTCGGCCGACCGACTTGAGGTCTTCGCTGTGGCCGGCGATGCCGACGACCAGTGTTCCGAAGACCAAGGGCACCAGGATGCACTTGATCATCTTCAGGAACATGTTCGAGACCACTTTGAGGTTCTGCGACTCGGCCGGGAAAGCCCACCCCAGCAACAGTCCGCCCAGCATGGCGATGAAGATCCAATGGGTGAGGGAGATGCTCCGCAGGAATCGGGTCATGCTGTTCGGAGCATCAGCCGACCCGGGCCCGGGAAACAAGGGCGGAGGCAGGGACAGGCTGTATTCGGGTGCTGCCGTCGAGGTTCCGGTGCTGTTCGTGCCCCGGTGGGGCTTGGCAAAGGATGCTGTGCGAGAACGGTTCGCGGAATGGTTCGTGCGTCCTTGAGAAACGCTGCCGTGTAGACAATGGGGCAGGAGTTCGGGCACCCGAGACTCGTGAACCCCGTTCTTTTTCAGGCCATGGCCCGGCAAATGGCGACGGCAGCGATGGCTCCGGCCAGGTCGGCGGCCAATCCGGCGAGGATGGCATGTCGGGTGCGACGGATGCCGATGGAACCGAAGTAGACGGCGATGACGTAGAAGGTGGTTTCCGTGCTGCCGAAGAGGGTGCCGCCCATGCGGGCCAAAAGACTGTCCGCGCCGTGGGTTTTCACCAAATCGGTGAAGGCGGCCAGTGTCCCACTGCCGGTGAGGGGGCGCAGCAATGTCATGGGAACCAGTTCTGGAGGATAGCCCACGAAGTTCAGCAGAGGTTCCAGCCACCGGGTAAACCCTTCGATGCCGCCGGCTCCGCGCAAGCATCCAATGGCAACCAGCATGGCCACGAGGTAGGGGATGATTCGGATGGCTGTATCGAAGCCCTCCTTGGCTCCGGCCACGAATTGTTCGTGGACCGCCAAGCCGCGCAGCGCGGCGTAAACGGGGATCGCTACCAGCAGGAACGGAAGGGCCACCAACGACAAGGCATTGAGGGCCCGCAAGGCGACGTGGGCGGTCTCAAGGGTAGCCTCGGATCCGGTGGGCGGATGCACGGTGGCTTGGACGGCAAATCCGACAAAACAGAGAACCAAGAGCAACAAAGCGCAGCGGCCGGCCCATCCCAAAGGCCGCCGTGCGCTCGGAGGAGTGAACTCATCGGTTTTCTCCGAGTCCGCGGCCGGTTGAGGTGCGGTCGGAGTCGGAAACGGTTCCGTGGTAACGCGGAACCATTTGAGTCTTTGAGTGGTTTTGACCACCAACAATCCGGTGAGAGACGAGCACACGGTGGCCAGGAGGGTGGTGCCGACGATCCAGGTGGGGTTCTTGGACCCATTGGCTGCCAGAACCGCGATGGCCGTCACAGGGATCAACTGAACCGATCCGGTGTTGATCGCCAGAAAGGTGCACATGGCGTTGGTGGCCGTATCAGGTCGGGGATTCAGGCGCTGCAAATCCCGCATGGCGCGAAGGCCCATGGGCGTGGCTGCGTTGGTGAGGCCCAGAGCGTTGGCGGCGATATTGAGGACCATCGAACCCAGTGCCGGATGGCCCGCAGGGACCTCGGGAAAGAGTCGGCCCAGGAGTGGTTTCAGCCATTGAGCCAAGGTACTCACCAATCCGGCTTGCTCGGCCAGCCGCAGGATGCCCAACCACAGGGCCATGACACCGATCAATCCCAGAGAGACCGTGACAGCCGTATTGGCCCCTTGAATGGCACCATCGGTCATCCCCCCCAAACGACCGGTGATGCCGGCCAGAAGGGCTGCGACTGTCAGTAGTCCAAGCCAGATTCCGTTGAGCATAATTGTGAATTCTAAACCAGTTCCGTGGTGAATTCGATGATGGAATTGTGACTTGCCGGCATTTAAGGTGTTTTGAGCATTAATGTTTTATAAAATACTTTTTAAAAGCGGAGTATGTAATTTATGTATTTCGTTGACTACTATTGCTGGTTTGTTGGTAAATCACAGGCATGAATCCTGGGGGAATTCCAACAGGGGCTTATCAATTGTTTCGAGTGGCGACTCCGCTCGATCCGGAACCCAAAGGCCCCGTCTTTGATGGCGGAGTGATGGTGTCTGACGGTCAGGCGCGGCAATCGACGCCCGCGATCATTCAGACGGAAGTTTCAGCGATTGTGGTCTCGAACGTCGCTCAGGTGGCCGCGATTAATACTCCGGATGAATTGCGTAACAAGTACCTGTTAATTGATATCCAGAAGGAACGGGTTGCGCTTTTGACATTGGCTGAGCATGCGAGCCGTGGGGACGTTTTGGTGGATAGCAATCGGGTCCGTTCCTCGAATGGTCAAATCGCTCCACTCAGTCAGGATATGCTGAGTCGTTTGATGGAAGATTCCGACTTCCGCAAACCGGTGTTGACGGTCACTGAGATTCGGGTTTGTGGCATGATTCCAGGCACAGAAGGGCTCAAGGGAGTTCAACTGGAAAAGTTTTTGGCAGCGCGGGATATTCAGGTCCCAACTATTTCTGACCTAACGACGGCTTGTGCAATATGTTATGCAACGACCGGCCGTCATCTCATTCCTCTTGGGCGGACAGTGAGGGCTTCAGATGGGGTGATTCGAGTGAGTCGGGTCGGTCAACTGAATGTCTTTCTGGGGAATCCGGATCAGTTTGCTGACGACGTAAACACGGTGACTGCTGGAAAGGTTCGTCTCGGGGAGCAATCCACTCGAAAAGGCGGCGGAAAATCCCTGCTGAAGCGGCTCGGCAAGTGGGCGGGTTTACAGTTGTTATAGGCGGCCCGGACAGTGGGCGATTGAGTGCAATCCGATGAGTCAGGAAGGTTTGACTGAGGTGATCTCTCACTGCGCCCTCCAGTGATCGGTGTTTTCCCGATCGATGGGCACCCGCTGTTTTCTTGCTGAACCCTCCGATGGAACCGAGAACCATGGTCCCATGTACTCCGTTCGCGTCTTTGTTTGTGCATTGGTTTGTTTTTCACTGACGGCTTTGGCGGTTGAGCCATTGGTTCCTCGGTTCCGTGCCGTCAACGTCGACACCAACGTGGCCGTCGGTTACGGGGTGTCTGTGGCCGATGTGGACGGGGATGGCGGCCCGGACATCGTCTTGTGCGACGCCAAGCAGATCGCCTGGTATCGGCACCCCAAGTGGGAAAAGCACGTCATCGCCGAGAACCTCACGCCGCAAGATCACGTGTGCGTGGCGGCCGCCGACATCGATGGCGATGGCAAGGCCGAGATCGCGGTGGGGGCCGGATGGAATCCCGGCGACACAGTGAATAGTGGGGCGCTCTTCTATCTGGAACCGCCCGCCGATCGGACTGCGCGCTGGACTCCAATCCGCTTGCCCCATGAACCCACGATGCACCGCATCCGTTGGGTGAAGGACTCGCAAGGCTGGGCGCTCTGGTCAGTGCCGTTGCACGGGCGGGGCAACAAGGATGGGCAAGGCGCGGGTGCCCGTGTTCAGCGTTATCGACCGCCGGCCGATCGCCGACAGCCCTGGGCCGTCGAGACGGTAGCCGACCAGTGGCACAAGACCCACAACTTCGATCCCGTGGTCCGGCCGGGTACGAAAGCGGTGACCGAGGTGCTCGTAGGGTCGGCCGAAGGGGCGTTCCGGGGTCTGCTCGCAGGGGCCGGCGGTGCGGTTGCCAGTGCGGGTGGTGGGCCGGTGGCGTGGACTCAAATCGGCGGATCCGAAAACGGCGGCGTGGGTGAAATTCGCTCGCTGGGCGATGCGCAGGGTTCTGTGGCGGGCATCTCGCCGATGCACGGCAACCAGTTGGTGATCTTCCATCCGCCCGCTCCCGGAGTCGGCGCGACGACGGCCGCGCCGGGACTGGGACGGCGCGAGGTGATCGACGACGGATTGATCGACGGCCACGCCCTGGCCTGCGGCGACTTGCTGGGCATCGGCCAACCGCAAATTGTGGCCGGATGGCGGGCTATGGGGCGGCCGCGTTCGGTCAAGGTGGGCGTGGCCCTCTATGTGCCGGTGGCCGGCCGCTGGATGAAGGTATGGGTCGATGACGACGGCATGGCCTGCGAAGACCTCACGCTCGCCGACCTCGACGCGGATGGCCGGTTGGACATCGTCGCGTCGGGCCGGTCCACCCACAATCTGAAGGTGTACTTCAACGAATCGTCCCGCTGATCCGCCCGGGTCACTGGCCCGGTGCGGGGTTGGCCGGCGGGTTGGTGGAAGCCTTCGGCGGCATCGTCGCGGAGGTTTTGGATGCCCCCTTTGGCAGGAGCCCGTAGCGCTTCATCAGTTCCTGACTCATCGGCATGACATTCGGTGCTATTGCCTCTGGGAAGGGATT
>JARXAF010000198.1 GCA_029865985.1 Verrucomicrobiota bacterium | reverse complement strand
CCGACGCGCAAAAACTATCCACCTAGGGTGAATGCAGTAGTCGCATGAACTACGAAACCGGGTGGCGATTTCGGGGCGGGTGTACCATGAAAACCAATGGCTGCGGATGGAATGGATCCGACTTCCAACTTCCGACTTCTTGGATTCGCGGAAGAGTTGAAAGAACGTGTCTTCGCGGCAGGTCGAGGGCCGGACATCCAGACGCAGGCTTGGCCAAAAGTTGAAAGGCTCCATCCGGTGGTCGGAATGGAATGGCCCGAAGCGATCCGGATGTCGGTCCGGCAACCGCTTTTCACTTTCCCGCCTGCCCGCGCTGCCGTTCACTCCGGCCCGATTTCACGATGAAAATTGTCCTCGCGTACTCCGGCGGCCTCGACACCTCGGTGCTGCTCTCCTGGATCAAGGACACCTACGGCAACGCCGAAATGATCGCCTTCTGTGCCAATATCGGCCAGGACGACGAACTCAAGGGTCTCGAAAAGAAGGCCAAGAAGACCGGTGCTTCCAAGATCTACATTGATGATTTGCAGGAGGAATTCGCCCAGGACTTCATCTACCCCATGCTGCGGGCTGGTGCCATCTATGAGGGACAGTACTTCTTGGGCACCAGCATTGCCCGTCCGCTCATCGCCAAGCGCATGGTCGAGATTGCCCGGGCCGAGAAGGCCGATGCCATCGCCCACGGTGCGACAGGCAAGGGCAATGACCAAGTCCGCTTCGAGTTGACGGCCGCCGCGCTGGCTCCCGAACTGGAAATCATCGCCCCGTGGCGCGACGCCCGCTATCGCAAGGACTTCCCAGGCCGCCAGGAGATGATCGATTATTGCGCCGCCAAGGGGATTCCGGTGCAGGCCAGCGCCAAGAAGCCCTACTCCATGGATCGGAACCTCCTGCACATTTCGTACGAGGCCGGCATCCTCGAGGATCCCTGGTATGACTCCTTCGACCTCAAGAACCGCGACTACTTCACCACGCTGTCCGTGCTGCCAGAAGACGCGCCGAACAAGCCGGAGTACGTCACTCTCGACTTCGTGAAGGGCGACTGCGTGGCGGTCAACGGCAAGAAGCTCACCCCGCTGCAAGTCATGCGCACGCTGAATAAGATCGGCGGCAAGCATGGCGTCGGCCGTGTCGACATGGTGGAGAACCGGTTCGTGGGCATGAAGAGCCGTGGCGTCTATGAGACCCCGGGTGGCAGCATCTTGCACTACGCCCATCGCCAGATGGAGAGCCTCACCATGGACCGTGAGGTCATGCACCAGCGTGACGCGTTCATCCCCAAGTACGCGGAACTCGTGTACAACGGATTCTGGTACGCACCCGAGCGCCTGGCGCTGCAGGCCTATGTGGAAGAGAGCCAGAAGAACGTCACTGGCACCGTCCGCGTGAAGCTCTACAAGGGCGGAATGTATGTCGCGGGCCGCAAGAGCCAGTTCAGCATGTACAACCCGCACATCGCCACCATGGAGGCCGACCCGACCAAGGCCTACAATCAGGACGATGCAACCGGATTCATCCGCTTGAACGGTTTGCGCCTGCGCGTCAATTCCACGGTCAACGGCGCGAAAAACCTTCAGGGCTGACCTTTTGGGTCACTGGGCTCACTGAGCTCGGCCCGGTTATCCACCCAACCAATCGGAAGGGAAGTTCCAGTTGGTCAGTGTGGGGTGGTCTTGGGGACTGAGTTCCCACGAGCTCATCCATCCGTTTTCAAGGCCTCGGCGGCAGAACCCCTGCACCGAGGCCTTTTTGTTGTCCGTACAGGTGTCCAGAAAGTCGTGGGCGAGGGCTGCCATTCGGTTTGGGTAAACTGCAGCCAAAGGTTCCAATTGGCCGTGACGCATCGGAACACACCCCGCCTCGGGCGTGATGCGCGCCATCAACCGCTGCAACCAATGGGTAGACAGGGCGGGTAAATCCACGGCGATCAGGAGGGTCCATCCGCTCGGATGGCGGGAATGCGCCCAATGAAGCCCCGCCGCCACACCGGCCAGCGGACCGAGATCCGGACGAGAATCTCTCAGGAGGGGAATGCCTTCGGGTGTCGAGGGTAGGGTGGACCGGTTTTCTGGGCCCGCCGCGATGGCGATGTCTCGGAGTCCCGCCTGTTCAAGCAGTCGGATTTGGCGGAGCAGCAGGGGTTGCCCTTCGGTTTTGATCCACGCCTTGTCGCGGCCCATTCGGGTGGACCGACCTCCGGCCAGGATCACGCCAGCAAGTTGTTCTGGGGCCAAGGTCACTTCGCTAAAGAATTCATCCCCGATCTGCCGATGTCACCTTTCCGATGCGATGGGGTGCAAGACCTTGGGGTTGCGAATCGAGATCTGAACGAAGCTCCTTGCCCCGGGGCTGGGAGACGGGTTTTCCTCCGCGCATGTCTCAATTGGAAAATCAAGTGGCAGTGGTGACAGGAGCAGGTCGCGGAATCGGTCGGGCCATTGCCCTTCGCTTCGCCCAAGCCGGAGCCGATGTCGTGGTCGTTTCGCGCACCGTCGAGAACTCCGAAAAGACGGCGGCTGAAATTCGGGCGTTGGGACGGAAGGCCTGGGCTTTGGCGGTGGATGTGTCGGATCCGGCTGCCATTGCCGCCGCGGCTGAAACCGTGCTCGAGCAGGCGGGGCGGGTGGATATCCTGGTCAACAATGCGGGTGTCACCAAGGATGGCCTGCTGATGCGCATGAGCGAGTCCGACTGGGATACCGTTCTCAACACGAACCTCCGCGGAGCGTTCCTGTTCACCAAGGCCCTGACCCGGACGTTCCTCAAGCAGCGCTCGGGCCGGATCATCAATTTGGCCAGCGTGATCGGCTTGATCGGCAATGCCGGTCAGGCCAACTACGCCGCCAGCAAGGCGGGCTTGATCGGCTTCACCAAGTCGGTGGCCAAGGAATTTGGTTCTCGGGGTGTCACCTGCAATGCGATCGCACCCGGATTCATCGAGACGGACATGACAGCCGCCCTCAACGAGGCGCAGAAGGAAGCAATCCTGAAGCAAATTCCCCTCGGTTCGCTCGGTCAGGCCTCCGACATCGCCGAGGCCGCATTGTACTTGGCCGGACCCGGCGGTCGCTACATCACGGGTCAGGTGCTCACCGTGGATGGTGGCATGGTCATGTGAGTTCGCCATCACCCGATTCTGGTCAGGGGGAATTGTCGCTGCTTTGGGGTGCGGCTTCGGAGTCGGCGTTGGAATCAGCGTTGCAGCCGCCCTTGAACACAGCCTGTCCCGAATGGCTGTCCCGCCTGCGGCCTGAGGATCGCCGTCGGGTGGCCAGCTTGGCCTGGGAGCAACGGCCACTGGTGTTCTTGGTGGATGCTCGGTCTCGATGGAACTTGGTGCGCCCGCGCCTGCCGTTGGCGGGTTTCGATGCATTGGATTTTCGGGATCAGCCGGACGGTGATTTCCAAATCATGGTGCCAATGGACACTTCTGTCCGGGAGTTGCAGCACTTGCTCGGATGTCTGAGGCAGGCCCAACCTCCCCGGGCTGTGGCCTGTGAGCGCATGGCTTGGACCGGGCGGGAATTGGCCGCTTTGGCCCGTCAGGACGACGGAGTACCTGCATTGCTGCCTTCGCAACTTCGGTCGACGGAGAAAAATTCCTGAACGGGCGCTTGACGGTCGGGTGTCACACGCCTAGACAGGCGCCCGAACGAGACATTTACCATGGCTGATAAAACCATCGAGCAGCGGATCAAGGACATCATCATCGAGCAACTGGGCGTGACCGCCGACCAGGTGACTCCCGAAGCCAAGTTCATTGAGGACTTGGGCGCTGACTCTCTCGACACTGTCGAGTTGGTGATGGCCCTCGAGGAGGAATTTGGTCTGGAGATCCCGGACGACGAAGCGGAGAAGCTTCAGAGCGTTGGCGACGTCATCAAGCACGTCGAGGATTCTCAGGCCAAGTAACCCTGAGCCCCCCTTTCATCAGGGCAGCCCGGCCTCCGGAGCTGCCCTTTTTCATTGCGAACACTCCGTAAACAGGATTTCCCATCAAGGTTGACGCGCGCTTGTGTGTCTTCCGAAGGTGGGTAACCTGTCCCCGAACTATGTCGAATGCTTGGTCTGAACGCCGCGTGGTTGTGACCGGTCTGGGTTGTGCCTCCCCGCTGGGGCTGGATGCCGATACCGTCTGGAAAAACATCTTGGCCGGAAAATGTGGTGTAGGTCGCGTGGGCGCCTTCGACATTTCCGCCTTCGATTGCCAAATCGCCGCGGAAGTTCGCGACTTTGATCCGGTGCCGGCCTTCCCCAGTCCCAAAGAAGTGCGACGATCCGACCGCTTCACCCACTTCGGCGTTTATGCCGGTTGGGGAGCGCTCAAGGATTCCGGGCTGAACTTGGAGGCTGAAAACCGCGACGAAATCGGGGTCTACATCGGGTCCGGCATCGGCGGTTTGCACACCACCGAGGAACAGCACAAGATTTTGTTGGCCAAGGGTCCGGGGCGGGTGAGCCCCTTCATGATCCCCATGCTCATCCTGAACATGTCCTCGGGCTTGTTCGCGCTCTACAACAACCTCCGCGGCCCGAACTTTGCCACGTGCTCGGCCTGCGCGACCAGCAACCACGCGATTGGTGAGGCCTGGTGGGCGATCAAGCGCGGAGACGCTTCGGTCATGTTCGCTGGCGGTACCGAAGCCACCGTCGTGCCGTTGGGCATGAGCGGCTTTGCGGCCATGAAGGCCATGTCCACCCGCAATGATGACCCTCAGCATGCCAGTCGCCCGTTCGATCGGGACCGCGACGGTTTCGTGATGGGTGAAGGCGCGGCGGTGTTGGTGCTCGAGGAGTTGGAGCATGCCAAGAAGCGTGGGGCCCGCATTTATTGCGAGATCATGGGCTACGGCAACACCTGCGACGCCAACCACATGACCTCGCCCGATCCCGAGGGAGCCGGTGCGGCACGGGCCATCCAGATGGGGCTCAAGCACGCCCAAATGCGCCCGGAAGAGATCGATTACGTCAATGCCCACGCCACGAGCACCCCGGTGGGTGATGTTTGTGAGACCCAGGCCATCAAGCGGGTCTTCGGAGACTATGCCCGGAAGCTGGCCATTAGTTCCACC
Organism: Verrucomicrobiota bacterium; assembly: GCA_029865985.1. Lineage (GTDB taxonomy): Bacteria > Verrucomicrobiota > Verrucomicrobiia > Limisphaerales > UBA9464 > SXXZ01. The sequence continues at coordinate 41,216 of JARXAF010000198.1, read as the reverse complement.
AAGGGAGCGACCGGACACATGCTGGGTGCGGCGGGTGGTATCGAATCCCTCCTGTGCTGCAAGGCCCTCGAGGCCCAGATCGCTCCGCCGACCATCAATTTGGAGAACCCGGATCCGGCCTGTGATTTGGACTACGTGCCGCACACGCCCCGCCCGATGAAGATCAACGCCTTCCTGAACAACTCGTTCGGGTTCGGCGGCCACAACGCGATCGTCATCGGCAAGCGGTTCGTGGGTTGATCGGTTGTTTTTTAGTTCGCACTTCTCCGGTTGGGCTTTGTTTCCAAAGTCCAACCGGTGGTTTGCATCGTGTGCTCCGAACTACGAAGGTTGCTTTGACCTGAAGTGTTTCAAAGCGGTCCTTCCCAGATTCTCTCCGCGCTTTCCCATCGAGCCCGGTCGGGTCAGTCTCCGTGGATGATTCCTCGATTCGGTCTGCTATTGGGGCTGTTGATGGCCGTCGGTGGGTTGCATGCGGCTGATGCCGCGCGGCTCAATGTGGTTCTGATGGTCGCTGACGACCTGGGGGCCCATGATTTGGCTTCGAGTGGCAGCCGCTTCCACGAGACTCCCAACTTGGATCGATTGGCCCGGGAAGGGGTTCAGTTCACTCAGGCCTACTCCGCGTGCACGGTGTGCTCTCCCACTCGCGCAGCGCTCATGACGGGCAAGTACCCGGCCCGACTCAAGATCACCGATTGGATTGCCGGGCACGATGCTCCCAAAGCCAAGCTGCGTCCGCCGGCCGACTGGGTAAAGGCGTTGCCGCTGTCCGAGCAAACACTCGCCGAACGGGCCAAGGCCTCAGGTCGTACCACAGCGCATATCGGAAAATGGCACCTCGGCGGGGAAGGGTTCGGGCCGCTCCAGCAAGGCTTCGACCTCAACCTCGGTGGAGACCATCGCGGCCAGCCACCTTCCTATTTTTCGCCTTACGGATTGCCGCAGCTTCCCGACGGACCTCGGGGGGAGTATCTGACCGATCGCGAGGGGACTGAAGCGGCCGCCTTCATCCGCGGGCATCGAGACCAGCCGTTCTTTCTTCAGGTGGCCTTCCACTCGGTCCACACGCCGCTTCAGGCCAAGCCGGGGCTCGTGGAAAAGTATCGCAAGAAAGCCCGGACGGTAGGGGGTTCCCAAACCAACGCCGTCTATGCGGCGATGCTGGAGAGCTTGGACGCGGCGGTGGGGCAGGTTTTGTCTGCTCTCGATTCCAGCGGCCTCACCGATCACACGGTCGTGGTCTTCACCTCGGACAACGGCGGGCTGGTCCTGGGTCAGAATCCTCCGACTTCCAACACACCGTTGCGATCGGGCAAGGGTTCGCCCTATGAGGGGGGTATTCGAGTGCCGCTGCTGGTCCGTTGGCCGGGAGTGGCCGTGCCCCAGGGGCGGGTGGATCAACCCGTGATCTCCATGGACATAGCCGCCACGGTGGCTGCGGCGATGTCGGGATCGTCCGCTGAAACCCTCGAAGATGGATCGAATTTGGGGCCGCTCTTGAAGGATGCCTCCGCCCGGCTTCGGCGTGATGTCATCGGCTGGCACTACCCGCATTATCATCCCGGCGGTGCCACGCCCTATTCGGCGATTCGGGCTGGGGATTGGAAACTCATCCAGTATTACGAGGACGGTCGCCATGAATTGTTCGACCTCGCTCAGGACCCGGGTGAAACCCGCAATGTGGCCGCTGAGCAACCACAACGAGTCATGGATTTGTCTCGTCGTCTGGCCGACTGGCAAGGCCGGGTCGGGGCTCAATGGCCGATGTCCAATCCGGACTATCAGGCCCAACCCCTGTCGGTTTCAACCGATGGGACTCTGCTGCTGCATTCGCGTTCCGCCTCCGTGCATGGAACCGTGCTGAGGTATGAGCCAATGCCCTTCAAGGACACGCTCGGTTGGTGGGCTCGCGCCGAGGACTGGGCCGATTGGACCTTGGACCTCACCCAGGCGGGAGTCTTCGAAGTGGAGTTGACGCAAGGTTGCGGGCGAGGATCGGCGGGTAGCCAGATCGAGTTGCGCATCGCGGATCAGGTTATTCCCTGGACTGTGGAAGAGACGGGGCATTTCCAGAATTTTGTCGTTCGGCGTCTGGGTCGCGTCTCTTTGGGAGCGGGTCGACACACCTTGGCGGTTCGACCCGTCCGCAAAATCGGTGGCGCGGTGATGGACTTGCGTCAGATCCGGTTGGTACCCGCCGTTGGCGAGGCATTGCCCACCGAGGCCGCCCGAATGATTCGATCCGCACCCCGCATTGTGGTGCTCGGTGACAGTATTACCTATTCCGGTGAGTGGGTGGAGTTTCTGGAGGCGGGCATTCGGCGAATTGATCCCGGCAGTCATCCGGAGATTCTCAATCTCGGTTTGCCCAGCGAGACCGCCTCTGGCTTGTCGGAAGAAGGACATGCGGGTGGCGCATTTCCGCGACCAGATGTCCATGAGCGTCTGGCGCGGGTTTTGAGCCGCCTCAAGCCCGACTTGATCTTGGCCTGCTACGGAATGAACGACGGGATTTACTTTCCCTTGGAAGAGTCGCGCTTCGCCAAATTCCGCGACGGCATGCGCCGGTTGCACGAGGCGGCAGCCCATGAAGGGGTTCGCGTGATCCACCTGACGCCGCCCGTGTTTGATTCCCAGCCATTAAAAGGGCGCACCTTGCCCGCGGGTCTCAAGGCCTATCCGCAACCCTTCGAAGGCTACGATGAGGTGTTGAGTGCCTATTCGCAGTGGTTGGTCGCGCAGCGACTCAACGGGTGGCAGGTGGTGGATGTGCACGGTCCCATGAGAGAATTCCTCAACGCTCAGCGCTCTCAGAATCCCGCGTTCACGCTGTCGGGGGATGGAGTGCATGCCAATCGACAGGGCCACTGGCTGATGGCTCGTGAAGCCTTGCGGGCGATGGGCGCGCAGGTGGCTTGGATGGAGTTTGCAACCCCAGACGAATTGCTTCGGTTGTCACAAAATCCGGCCGATCCATGGGCTCTGATCCGACGCCGTCAGCGGGTGCTCAAAGATGCTGCGTTGACGTATGCGGGGCATCAACGACCAGGAATGTCGGCCGGAAAGCCATGGGAAGAAGCCCAATCGGAGGCCCGTGAAATCCAGAGCCGCCTGAACCCTTGAGCCTATGGGTCTCCGCGGAGGCACTTTTGTTCAATTATTTTTGGAAGCTCGCTTGACCGAGAGAGGTTTTGTTGCGAAAACAAATCGGTAGCGACCGGTGACAAAGGGAGATTTCAGATCTCAAAAAACTAATAACTGACTATGACTCAGACTTCTATTCTTGCTGCAGCAGCTGCGCTGGCCCTTTCAACGGCGTCGGTGTTCGCTGGTACCATTTATTCCACCACAGGGACCGGCACCGATATCTACGGTGTGGGCACCTCCCCGGCCAACGGCCACCAAGGCCTTGAGTTCGGCGACCAGATCACCTTGCCGGCTGCAGGTTATCGGCTCTCCACCCTGTCGTTCGACTACTACTCCGCTTCGCTCGGCGGCACCATGAACCTGAACATCTACGCCAACGACGGTGCGTTGATCAACGGTTTCAAGGCTCCCGGCACTGCCCTCTTGAACGTTCCGGGCATTGGTATCTCCCAGGGCTACAACACGGCCACGTTCGATTATGCTCCTTACGTTGCCCAGTACGGTAACTTTGTTTTGCCCAAGGATTTCACGGTGACCGTGAGCTTCTCGGGTGCCTCCACGGGCGCTGACAAGGGCTGGGTTATCGGTGGTGCTGAATCCGCTGTGGGTCGCCCGCACTTGAATGTGGGTCAATCCGGTGGTGATTTCTGGCAGAAGACCGGTTCCGGTAACAACGATTGGGCTCTGCGCGCTTTGAACACTGGTGGGGATGCCAATTTCAAGTTGGCCATCACCGCGACTGTTCCGGAGCCCACCACGGTGGCCCTCGGTGTTGTCGGTGCGGCGTTCGTGGGTGCTGCTGCACTCCGCCGCAACCGCCGCTAATCGGCAACTGCTGGTTCCGTCTTTCAAGGCGCGATGAATTTCATCGCGCCTTTTTTCTTTTTAGAAGGCCCTGTTCAGCCGTCCTCGTGCTGGATTGCCGGACCGAGATGGCGGGGTGCGCGAATGCGAGAGTGAGTGATAAACCGACAGAGGAATGGGGCGGAATCATTGGACAAGGGGCTTCGTGTCGACTCTCATTTAGGAATGCGTTGGATCGGGTTGTTGCTGTCACTGTGCTGGATGGTCGCATACTGTGGAGTGCGGGCGGAATCGACCACCCAAGTCGAGTTGTGGACGGATGCCTCCACGGCGCGTCCGGGGTCCACCATGACGGTGGCCATACGCATTCAAGTGGCCGATGGATGGCATATTTATTGGCGCAATCCCGGCGATGAGGTGGGTCTCAAGACCCGGGTGGAATGGACCCTTCCGCCGGGCATCACGGCCGGACCCATCCAATGGCCGGCTCCTGAAAAAACCACCGAAAAGGAATTCGACACTCTGACTTATTCCGGGTCGGTGATGCTATTGGTTCCGATCGAAATTTCCACCAACCAGACGTCGGGTCCCTGGACGCTCAAGGCCAAGGTTAAATGGCTCGAATGCCATGAGGAATGTGTTCCGGGCAGCGCCTCGGTGGAGACCTCTATTTCGGTGGGCAGCACCGTCGAAGCCTCCACCCATGCCGCCGAAATTCAGGCGGCCAGACAGCGGGTGCCGCGCCCAGTTGCCGATGTTCCGATCACCGCGACCTGGGAGACTTCCGAGGGGGCGGTGCCTCGGAAGTTGCTGATCTCGTGGAAGCCAATCCCAGGAGTCTCAGGATTCGATGTGTATCCCTTCGAGGCCGCCGGTGGGGTGGCAGCGGTGTCCGTCAAAACTGAATGGCTTGACCCGCAGAATGGGTTCCTTCGCATCCGCAAGACGGTGACGCCAGGCGAATCGGGATGGCCGAACCGGTTGGCAGGGCTGCTGGTTCCTAAGGCAGCCGCTACTCCCGCCGAGACGGTGGAATTCAGTGTCCCCATCGTGGCGGCCTCGCCAGGGACACCCTCGGCAGCCACTGCGCCGGCCGAACCCGTGTCCCTCGCTGAGTTGCTTCTCAAGTTGTTCTCGGCCTTTGTGGGCGGACTCATCCTCAACGTGATGCCGTGTGTGCTGCCGGTTTTGGCACTCAAAGTTCTCGGGTTTGTTCAGCAAGCCAAGGAGCAGCCCCGCCGGGTCCGCACACTTGGGTTGGTGTACGGGGCCGGGGTGTTGGTGTCATTCTTGGTTTTGGCCGGTGTGGCCTTGGCCGTGCAAGCCGCTGGTGGTACGGCCAGTTGGAGTGCTCCCTTCCAGAATCCGGTGTTTCGGGTGTTGATCACCGTGCTCATCACCCTCGTGGCGTTGAACCTCTTTGGCGTGTTCGAGCTCACCCTCGGGGGATCGGCCATGCAAAAGGCCTCGGATCTGTCGACGAAGGAGGGGTGGAGTGGGGCCTTCTTCAATGGTGTTCTCGCTGCGGTTTTGGCGACTCCGTGCACGGCTCCGTTCCTGGCCTCGGCGCTGGCGTTCGCCTTCCTTCAGCCGCCGTTGGTCATTCTTTTGTTCTTTGTCGCCATCGGTGCAGGCCTGGCCTTGCCGTTTGTGGCGCTGTGTTGGGAACCAGCGTGGTTGCGATTCTTGCCAAGGCCGGGTGTCTGGATGGTGCGCTTCAAGGTGGGCATGGGCTTCCCGATGCTGGCAACGGCCATGTGGTTGTTCTGGTTCACCGCCGGTCGCTTGGGCGAGTCCGGCACGGGCGTGCTGTGGTTTGGGCTCTTCCTGGTGGTCTTGGCGACGGCGGCCTGGGTTTGGGGGGAGTTTGTGCAGCGTTCAACCCGTGGACGGGGATGGGCCATGGGCATTGCCGTTCTACTGGTTTTGGCTGGGTATTTCGGATTCCTAGAGCGCCAGTTGGACTGGCGCACACCAGCGCCTCAAAAGATCAAGGGCATGGATTGGCAGAAGTGGAGCCCGGCGGCCGTCGAGCAAGCGCGTCGCGAGGGGCATCCGGTGCTGGTGGATTTCACCGCCGACAGTTGTCTCAACTGCAAGTGGAACAAGGCGACCGCCATCGAGATCGACGCCACGCGGGCGCGCATCAAGGAATTGGGAGTCCGGGTTTTCGAGGGTGATTTCACCGATGGGGACCCGCTCATCGCCGACGAACTCAAGAAGCACGGCCGTCGGGGTGTTCCCTTGGTTTTGGTTTATTCCGCCGATCTAGCCAAAGCTCCGGAGCTCCTGCCCGTGGTGCTGACTCCGAGTACTGTGGACGAGGCCCTGAGGCGGGCGGGCCAGCGTTGAGGCGTAGGTCGCTTGAGCAGCAATTGCGGGCTGGGTTTGCTCTCGCCACGAGGTCATTCTCGGTCGTGTGAACTCTTCAGGCTGGCACGCCGTGAGCAGGACATCGGTCGCCATCGCGACGGCATGGGCTTGCCTCGGGGCCGAGTCGGTGCCCTCGCCGCAGACCCGGGTCAGTTATTCGGAAGCCTACGGAAAATCCGGCCAGGCGACTTCCGTCATGGCTGGGGAACTGGTGCGGTTTCCACCGGTACCGCCTGATCGGGCCTCTGAGACCTTCCAAATTCGGAAGGGTTTTCGCATGGAACTGGTTGCCAGCGAGCCTCAGGTGGTGAGTCCGGTGACCCTGGCCTTCGACGAAGACGGCCGCGCCTTCGTGGCGGAAATGATCGATTACTCCGAGCGCCGGGACGAAAACCCGCACGCCGGACGGATCCGGATGCTGGAGGATCTCGACGGCGATGGTCGCTTCGATCGTTCCACGGTGTTCGCCGACAACCTGCCATGGCCGACGGCCTTGATTTGTTCCCGGGGTGGCCTGTATGTCGGAGCATCGCCTGATATCTTGTGGCTCAACGACACCACCGGCGACGGCAAGGCCGATGAGCGACGTGTGGTGGTCACCGGATTCGGCCAAGGGGTGGCTCGGCTCAATGTTCAGGCTCTCTTGAATTCCTTCAATTGGGGGTTGGATCACCGTCTCTACGGAGCCACGGGACCCAATGGGGGGAATCGGGTTTTCCGTCCGGGTTCCGAGGCATCGGCACTCGATTTACGTGGGTTGGATTTCAGCTTCGATCCATTGACCGAGACGATCCGTCCGGAGACCGGCGGCGGGCAGTACGGCCTGTCCTTCGATTCGGTGGGCAATCGATTCGTGTGCAGCAATAGCGATCACCTCCAGTGGATGGCCTTGGACTGGCCGCATGCCTCGCGCAATCCCTGGGTCGCCCTGACTTCTCCGCGGGTGAGCATCGCGGCCGATGGGCCTGCTGCCGAAGTTTTTCGGATCAGCCCCGACGAGCCCTGGCGGATTGTTCGGACCCGGTGGCGCATCAGTGGCGTCGTTCCAGGCATGGTCGAGGGGGGTGGGCGGGTTTCCGGTTATTTCACGGGGGCCACCGGGGCAACCGTGTACCGTGGCGACGCCTATGGCCCGGACTTCGTCGACTCTGTTTTCATCGGCGATGCCGGAGGGAATTTGGTTCACCGGAAGAAGTTGCATCCCGATGGCGTGGGCTGGGTGGCGCGCCGGCCAGTGGATGAGCAGGGGGTTGAGTTTCTGGCGTCTCGGGACACGTGGTTTCGCCCGGTGCACTTCCAGAACGGTCCAGACGGTTGTCTTTACATCGTGGACATGTACCGGGAGGTCATCGAGCACCCGTGGTCCATCCCGGAGGCCATCAAGCAGCACTTGGATCTCAACAGCGGCAACGATCGTGGCCGCATTTGGCGGGTGGTTCCGGAGGGGTTCCGTAGGCCGGCCTCGCGGCGTTGGAGTCAGGCCTCGGTCCGTGACTGCGTGGCCGCTCTCGAAAGCCCGAATGGATGGGTGCGCGAGACGGTTTCTCGCCTCATCCATGAACGTCAGGATTCTTCTGCTGTGCCGGAGTTGGAGCGCTTGCTCCAGAAATCCACCGCGCCGCTGGCTCGAATGCATGCCTTGTATTCGCTCGATGGGTTGAAGGCCTTGGATGGGGTGCGTCATTTGCAACCCGCTCTCGCCGATTCGGATGAACGGGTGCGACGGCATGCCGTGAGATTGGCGGAGCCTCGGGTGGGGCGTTCGGATTTGGCCGCCCAGAGCTTGCTGCAAACCCTCATGTCGCTGGATGCGGATCCGTCGCCGCGAGTCCGTTGGGAACTGGCATTCACCTTGGGAGCCGCGTCGGGTTCGGAGCGCAACCAGGCGCTCGTTCGCATTCTCTTGCGCGACGGGGATCAATCGCTCGTTCAGGCGGCGGTCTTGAGTGGCCTGAACAGTGGGGCGGGCGAGGTGTTCCAAGCGTTGACCCGGATTCCGGGGTTTGCCCAACGACCTCGGAGTGGCGATTTCCTGGAGGCATTGGCGAGGGTGATGGGTTCTCAGGGTATTCGACCGGATGGGGAGCTCTTCTTGGATCAGATGGCCCGCACCGAATGGTCGGATCAGGCGCCGCGAATGGTGCGAGCATTTCTGGAAGCGTCGGTCCGTTCCGGCAAATCCGGCGTGGCTTGGGAGTCGGACGAGCGTCTGCAACGGTTGTTCCGATCAGCCAGGGTCCGTGCCGACGATGAGGGTGGGCCAGAGATGGAGCGGGTTCGTGCGGTGGAATTGCTCGCGGTGGGGCGCTATGCCGATGTGGCTGAGCCATTGAGCCGACGGTTGGAGGCGGCGTCTCCTCCCCGGGTTCGTGCGGCGGCCATCCAGTCCTTGGGGCGATTCAATGACCCGGGCGTGGCCGGCCGACTCCTCAAGCCATGGAAGGGTTATGCTGCCGAAGATCGTACCGCTGTGGTGGCCTTGCTGTCCTCTCGTCCAGAACGTGCCCTGACGCTGTTGGCCGCGGTGGAACGTGGGGAAGTGGCTCCGGCCGAGATTCCGGCCGCCACGGCCCGGGCCCTTCAGGGTCACGCCAGTGCCGCCGTGGCTAAAGCGGCGCTGGCGTGGCTCCCGAAGGAACCGTCCAGTGCCGATGTGGTCGTCGCACTCCAACCGGCCTTGTCGCTGGAAGGTTCGGCCAGCCGAGGGAGCGGGATCTTTGTGGAACGCTGTGCTGCCTGCCATCGGGCCGGTTCAGACGGGCATGCGGTGGGTCCCGATTTGGTGACGGTGCGCGCGGCCGGCAAGGCCAAACTGCTCACCAGCATGGCGCAACCCCATGCCGAGGTGGCGCCGCAGTTCATCGCCTTCACCGTGGAAACGATGGATGGGGAGACCTACTCGGCACTCATCGCGCGGGAGACCCCGACGCAGGTGACGCTGCGCTTGGGCGGCGGCCAGGAATTGAATTTGGAGCGGCGCGCGGTGCGGTCCATGCGCAGTTCAGGCCAGTCGCTGATGCCGGAAGGGCTGCTTTCCGGATTGTCGCCGCAGGCTGTGGCTGACTTGTTGGAGTTCGTGGCTCATGCGCCTGCGCCCGTTTCGGTTCCTGCAAAACCATGAATGTTCCCGGTTTCATGGCGGTCAACCTCACCTTTCCCATGCGTTGGAATTCTTATCTTGGGGCAATCGTTGGATTGCTGGTTCACATCACGGCCACGGCCGGTGCCTCTGGCCCGGATTGGCTCATTGATCCGTCGCCGTATCGGGCCCGGGTGCATGTGCGATCCGATCGTCCGGAGGTGATCCTCGAAAACGGTTTGCTCAAGCGCGTCATCCGCATTGAGCCCAATGCAGCCACGGTGTCTTTGGAAAACCAGGTCAGCGGCGAGTCCTTGATTCGTGGGGTGAAGCCCGAGGCGGTGGTGGAGTTGAACGGAAAGCGATTTGAGGTCGGCGGCTTGGAGGGGCAGCCCAACTACGCCTTCTTGAGGCCCGAATGGGAAGGACAACTCAAAGCGCGGCCTGCAGCATTCCGCTACGTGGGCCATCAGGTCGGGGTACCTCAGGAACGCATGGCGTGGAAACGCGCGCGTCATCACGCGCCCGGGGTGCAGTGGCCTCCGCGGGGTGTTGCCTTGAGGCTCGATTTTGAGGCGCCGGCGTCGTTGGTCTCCGAGCCGTCGCTCCGAGGGCTTCGCATTTCAGTGCACTACGAGTTGTATGACGGCATTCCCTGTTATTCGAAATGGATGACCGTGAGCAACGGAACCACATCGGCGGTGACGCTCAATCGGTTCTCGAGTGAGGTGCTCGCAGCGGTGGAACGGGTTTCCGAAGTGGATGAGCTGTCTGTTGGATTGATGCCGCCGAACTTCCATGTCGAGACGGATATGTCTTTCGGAGGCATGACTGCGGCAGGGGCCAATCGGCGTTCTTACCGTTGGTTGCCCGATCCGGAGTTTCACTCCCAGGTGAATTACGAGAAGAAGACTCCGTGCTTGCTGGACGTAGGGCCCGATTTGGGGCCCAACCAGGCTGTGGCTCCGGGGGCGACCTTCGAGACCTACCGGGCTTGGATTTTGCCGCACGACAGCACAGACCGTGAGCGCTGTGGCTTGGCCGTGCGGCGGATGATGCGCACGGTGGCTCCCTGGGTGACCGAGAATCCACTGATGATGCACGTGGTCTCCTCGCACGGGCCCACGGTCACCAATGCCATCGACCAGTGCGCGGCGACCGGCTTCGAGATGCTCATCCTCAGTTTTGGCAGCGGCTTCGACATGGAGAACGAGCGCCCGGAAACCTTGCGGAAAGCCCAGGCCTTCTCGGCCTATGCGCGGAGTCGGGGTGTCGAGATCGGGAGCTATTCGTTGCTGGCCTCCCGCGGCGTGGGGGGTGGGAATGACGTGGTCATGCCCCAGGGCCTCAAGCCGGTATTTGGGAATTCACCCTGCCTGCAAAGCCAGTGGGGCACGAATTACTTCCGCCGGTTGTACGAGTTCCATCGCCAGAGTGGCTTCACGTTGTTGGAGCACGACGGTTCGTATCCGGGCGACCCGTGTGCATCGACGAACCATCCGGGGCACCGTGGTTTGGAGGATTCCCGATGGAATCAATGGGCGGAGATTCGTGATTTTTACCGTTGGTGCCGGGGGCAGGGCTTCTACCTGAACGTGCCCGATCATTATTTCACGGCCGGTTCCACCAAGACCGGCATGGGTTACCGCGAGGTCAACTGGTCCCTGCCACGGGAGCAGCAAGTCATCCACACCCGACAGAACATTTACGACGGTACTTGGGAAAAACTCCCCAGCATGGGGTGGATGTTTGTGCCACTGACCGAATACCAGGGCGGAGGAGCTGCGGCGACCATCGAACCCTTGTCGGAGCACCTGGACCACTATCGGCGCATGCTCGAGAGCAATCTGGCTCTGGGTGTCCAGGCTTGTTATCGCGGGCCGCGCCTCTTTGACAACGAGGCCACCCGAACCATGGTCAAAGACCAAGTGGATTGGTTCAAGGCGCACCGGGACATCCTGGAGAGCGATCTGATCCACGGTCGACGGGCCGATGCCCGGGATTTGGATTGGATGCTCCATGTGAATCCCCTCCTGAAAGAAAAGGGTCTGCTGGTGGTGTTCAATCCCTTGAATGAACCGGTCCGAAAGGTCCTCAAGCCGAATGTCTATTACACCGGTTTGACCCGCGCGGCACGGTTGCGGGAGCGCGGCGGTAAGGTTCAGCGCTTGCCGGTGGGTCGTGATAGTCGGGTGGAGGTGACCGTGAGTGTTCCGGCTCAGGGCATGAACTGGTGGGTGATCGAATGAAGAACTTCAGTTTGAACAATTCGGGGGCTTCTCGGTGGTTCCGGGCGCTCGGGCTATGGGCCGTTTTGGGATGGGTTCTTGGGAATGCGTCTCTGGTGGCCCAGGGTACGAACTCTGGGACCTCCTCCACTTCGGAGTCCCAGAGTTCCCGAGGACGTGACCTCTACCTGAAGAACTGTTTCGCCTGCCACCAGATGCGGGGGCAAGGGATCCCGGGAGTCTTTCCGCCGTTGGCGGGTTCCGACTACCTTCTGGCCGACATCGATCGCGCCATCCGGATCATTTGCGAGGGGTTGAATGGCGAGATCACGGTCAACGCGCGTCGGTATGCCGGTGTGATGCCGCCGGCGATCTTGCAAGACGAGGAGGTGGCGAGCGTCTTGAATTACGTTTTGCGCAACTGGGGCAATGCAGGCCCTGAGGTGACTTCCGAGCAGGTCAAGAAGGTGCGGGCGACGACGGCTTATCCGACCTTTGAAGCGCTTCAGCAGGCCAATCGCTACCCGCCGTTGCCCAAGGCTCCGGAGGGGTTCCGGTTGCGGGAGGTGGCTCGGTTGCCATTCCGTCCGGTGCGCATCACCAGTGAGGGGCGAGGTCAGAAATTGTATGTGCTGACCGAGCAGGGTGACGTGTGGCGCTTGGATCCTTCGAATGCGGCGCTGAAACAAATCCTTCCAGCCAACCGCTATCTGGAACGCCGTCCGGATGATATCGGCGGGCCGCTCTTCGTCTTGGGGATGACTCTCGATCGGCAGAAGCGGCTCTACATCGCCTCCAATCAGCAGAACAAGGCGACCCGGCCTTACCAGAACATCGTCACCATCTACCGAAGCACGGCCATCGCCGGCGGAGATCCCTCGGAGCTCAAGCCGTGGTTCCAGACCAACTACCCGGGAAGCCCGGCTTATATCCACGCGGTGGAGCACATCGCCTTTGGTCCCGACGGCCATTTGTATGCCGGCAATGGAGGTCGCACCGATGGCGGGTTGACCAGCCCGGATTCCGAGTGGTTTGGCGGTGGAGAGACCCCCATCACCGGGTGCCTCTGGCGCATCAAGACCGATGTGCAACCGCCCACCCTGGAGGTGTACGCCCGGGGGACCCGCAACGCCTATGGTTTTTGCTGGAACGACGCGGGTGAGATGTTTGCCACGGAGAACGGTCCGGATGCGGACGCTCCGGAAGAACTCAACCACATCGAACAGGGCAAGCATTACGGATTCCCGTACCGGTTCGCCGACTGGACGAAGAAGGCGTATCCCACCAGCCCGGAACCACCCGCTGGCCTGACCTTCACGCTGCCGGTGGCCAACCTGGGCCCCGATGGAGGATTCTCTGGGTCCCCGATGTTCACCTTCGACCCGCATTCCGGGCCCGGTGGCATTGTGTTTCTGGGGAAGGAATTTCCCGAAGGGTACCGGGGAACGTTCTTGCTCACCCGGTTCGGGAATTTCATCCGGTCACCCAAGGACAACTCGGGATTTGATGTGCTCCGGGCCACCCTCCGTCGGAATGCGGAAGGCCGCTACGAGGGGCATTTCCACACCGTGCTGTCGGGGCTGGGTCGCCCCATCGACATCCATCAGGGAGCCCCAGGAAAGCTCTACATCGCTGAATATTCCCGGTCCACCAACAGCAGTGACTCGTATGGCCCTTCAGGGCGAATTCTCGAGTTGTCGGTGGCGGGACGCTGAGGTGGAGCCATTGCCGCGGACGGCGTCGGACGGCCCGTTCAGGCGAGTCGAGCCGGCTCGGTGTCGATGGTGGGCAAACGGCGGCGCTGGTACCAAGCCATGCCCACCAGATCGAACAGTCCGCGCCCGAGGCGGTTCCATACCCCGTATTTGGAGACTCCGGCCGTGCGTGGGCGGTGTTTCACGGGCACTTCCAGAACTTGACTCCCGTTCCCAGCGACCAAGATCGGGAGGAAGCGGTGCAGGCCGTTGAAGGGGAAAACCCCGGTCAGGCTGCTGCGTTTGAACGCGCGCAATGCGCAACCGGTGTCCGCGAAGTCCCATCCCAGACTCCAGGAGCGAAAACTCCGGGCCACTCGCGATGAGGCCTTGCGCACGAAGGAGTCCTGACGATCCACCCGGTGGCCGCACACGAAATCGGCGCGGTCGAGCAGTTGCAGCATTCGCGGGAGCTCTGACGGATCGTTCTGAAGGTCGCCGTCGAGGGTGCACAGAAACGGGGCCTCCGTTCGGGAGATCCCGGTCCAGATGGCCGCACTTTGACCGGCATTCTTGAGGTGACGCAGTCCGGTGACGCGGGGATCGCGCGCTTTCTGGGCACAAATGGCTTCCCAGGTGCCGTCGGTCGAAGCGTCATCCACGAGCACCAATTGCCAGGCCCGTGTTTCAGCGCGAAACACTTCGGCAATCTCGGTCACCAACGGAACGATGTTGGCGACCTCATTGAACACGGGCACGACGATAACAATCTGCGGAACCACAGGCCAAAGCCTACGGAATCGAGTCTCCCGGAACCAGTCGTGTTTGCGCGTGGCCGCGCTTCACCGTTGGTTCCGCCGTCTAGGTGGCTTAGGTTTTCTCCATGCCGGAGTTGCCTGAAGTGGAGGCGTTTGGACGGTGGTTGCTGCCACGGGTTCGTGGCCAGTGCATCGATACGGTTGCGGTGCTCAAGCCTCGGTTGGTGCGTCCCGTGTCGGTCTTGGCATTCCAGCAGGCATTGGAGGGAGTGCGTATCCAAGAGATTCGCCGTCGGGGGAAGTGCCTCCTGTGGGATTGTGTGCGCCCCAGCGGAGAGTCGGAGTTGCTGGTGACTCATTTGGGCATGACCGGCACTTGGCAGATGCTGCCGGGCCATGGACCGCTGCCTCGACATGCCGCGGTGGTCTTCGGCATTGGTGAACAGCGCGTGGTGCTGGAGGACCCTCGCCAGTTCGGGCATCTGCGGTTGGGGAACGCGGCGGTCCCGGAGTTGGGCCCTGAACCGTTGGATCCTAGCTTCACGCCCGAATTGCTCGGCCTGGCGTTGGCCTGCGGGCGAAGGCCGGTCAAGGTCTGCCTGATGGATCCTTCACGGTTGGCCGGAGTGGGCAACTTGTACGCCAGCGAAGCCCTGTTCCTGGCCGGGATCGATCCCACGACGCCGGTTCATCAACTGGGATGTGAAGCCGTCGGGCGACTCCATGCAGTGCTGCGAAAACTCCTGGAAGCCGCCGTGGAACGGAATCTTCAGGCCCTGCGATCAGATCGCCCCATGCTCTACCAACAGGAGGGAGTGCCCGAGGAGCCATCCGAGGGAGGGCTTTGGGTGTATGACCGTGAAGGGCAGCCGTGCTTCCGCTGTGGAGAGCCGATTCTTCGTTTCATGCAGTCGGGGCGTTCCACGTTCCAGTGTGCCCAGTGTCAGCGGCCCTGAAGTGGGGTGGTGATGTCAGGGGTGTTGTCAGGCGGGTGGTTTGCAGTGCTCAATGGCCGCTGTGAAACGGAATCCGGACAGATTGAGTTGGATGCTCGCGGCGTTGCTGCTCCTCATGCTTTCGGGGTGTGCATCCTCCTCGACGGCTGCCGCGAAGAAGCCCATTCCCGGGGCTCCGAACACCCTCCCGCCGCAGTGGTTGCGGACCGAACTCTACCTCGCCGCCGTGGACGCTTCCGAATGGGAGGCCTTTTTAGCGGAGCGCATCACTCCACGGTTTCCGGCCGGCTTCACCGTGTTCGATGCTTACGGGCAATGGCGGGCGCCGCAGGGGGATATCCGACGGTTGTCGACCAAGGTGGTGGTGATCCTTCACCCGCCCACGCACGAGGCAGAGCAGGCCATTGAGGCGATTCGCAAGGAATACTGCTCGACCTTCAACCAAGTGTCCGTGCTTCGCTCCACCACCCCGGCACTGGTTTCCTTCTGACCCCCATGCCTCGCCTTCCGATCATCCTCGCCTCGGCTTCACCCCGGCGGGTGGAATTGCTCCGGACATTGATCCCTGAGTTTCAGGTCATCCCTAGTGATGCGAGCGAGGTGCACGATGCGGCTGTCGGTGTTCGTGCGTTGTGCGAACTCAATGCGCGAATCAAGGCGACTCCCATTTCCCAACGATATCCCGGGCACTTGGTGCTGGGCGCCGACACGCTGGTTTGGCTCGGCGGACAACCGCTGGGAAAGCCGGTCGACTTGGCCCAAGCCCAGTCCATGCTGCGGAGTCTCTCGGGCCAAGCGCACGAAGTGGTCACCGGGGTGTGCCTGATGCACGGCGACTCCGGTCGGTGTGAGGTGTTTTCGGAAGTGACGCGTGTGCAATTCCGGTCCCTCGATGAAGAGGTCATCAACCGCTATCTGGCGATCGTCCACACGCTCGACAAGGCCGGTGGTTACGCTCTCCAACAGCACGGAGACTGGTTGGTGGAGTCCGTGTCGGGTTCTGAGACCAATGTCATTGGCCTGCCCGTTGAGGCCTTGAGAACGACTCTCGAAGGCTGGGGAGTTTAGAGCCTGTCTGAAAATGGGGACCCCATTTTCAGACAGGCTCTTAGTTCACCCCTTCGTGCGACAAGCTCACACCGTCGCCCGACGACCGCGTCGGCCTAGGACGCTGATGGCCACCGCCCACACCAGCAGGGCGACATTGAACACCACGAGCCTCTGGACGACTCCCAGCGACGCCTCGGCAGGCGTTCCGCGCAGCAGGGAATCTTGGAAGCTCCACAGGCTGGTGGCGTACAGGGCCGCCAGCACCAGCGCGCCGGGAACGAAGCGGAAGTCGCCATGGGCCATCCGGTCGCTGAAGAGCACGTTGGCCAGCGTGAAGGCCAGCATGCCCCAGGCGAACCACGGCACGAGCGGGGCCGACAGTTCAGTGGGGATTCCTGGGAGCAGAATCTTGACTGGAAGCCAGGGCAGGAGCGTGCAGCCCAAGGCCGCCAATCCACCCAAGCTGGCTGTGGCGATCAAGGTCCAACGGAATGCCTGATGGCCATCACCACCGGCGGCGCTGCGAGCCACCTTGGGAAACATCACCAGTGCCAGCGGGACTGTGAATTGGCTGAGCGCGAACCCGATTTGAGCACCCGGTGAGTAGCGGGATCCTACTTCTTTCTGCCACGCTTCGGGCACGGCTCCCTGCAGGAACAAATGATCAAGCTGACTCAGGCACTGGAGAGCGGTGGCACCGAGAAAGAGAGTCCAAAATCCGCCCGAATTTTCGACTGCAGGTCGCGGGGCTTTCTCGGTGGTCGGTGCGCCTGAAGTGCTTTCCATGGGCCACGGTTTCAACGCGCGAAGGCCCACCGCCATGGCGATGAGAGTCGCCAACAAGGCCCCAGCCACGGCACCCGAAGCACCTCCGCCCACCCACGTCAGGATGGCGACCACCGAGGCAAATCGGCCCAGTCCGTCCGCGATGGACATGGACCCCAGCCCGGCAAAATCTTGCCGCCCTTGAAGAATGCCCCGCTGGATGGCCGCCAGCAGCGACGCGAGGATGAGTCCCCAAGTGACCCAGAGCGGCAACACGGATGGCAGTTTCAAGGATTGGCTGAGCGCTGATCCTCCCGGGATGAGCGCCACACCAACCAAGCTCATCATGAGGATGACCGTTCCGGCAGAACGCTTCAGTCGTCCTCGGGATTCATCCATCGCCTCGCGGGACAGCGCCATGGCGGTTTGTCGCGCCGTCATGGTCCAAAGCGCTCCTTGTGCGGCGCCGACGACATAGAAGATCGCCATCAAGGATTTGAACTGCAGATAGACTTGGGGACCGCCGAGCTTGGACACCGAGCCGTGGACCAGCGCCATTCCGGCCCCGCCCCCCAGGGTGGCTGCAATCATCCAAAGGCTCTGCTTGAGAAATCGCGATCCGGACTCGCTCATGGTCAACGACGGGTTCGACCGGTGGGAGTTGTTGTCTGAGCTTCTGGCAGGGGTTGGCTCCGGGCTCGATCCAGGCATTTGGCCATATCGGGCGGTAGAGCCGCCTCGAAACCCATTCGTTCACCCGATCGAGGGTGCAGGAAGGCCAAGCGGGCGGCATGGAGCATCTGGCGGGGTGCTTTCCAGTGGTTTTCTTGGAAAAACCGCACATTGGCGCGTTCGCCGTAAACTTCGTCGCCCAGCAGTGGAAAGCCCAGATGAGCCAGGTGGACCCGAATCTGGTGGGTCCGGCCGGTGTGCAACTGGCATTCGATCCACGAAGTGTTGGCAAGCGCCTCCAGGCAGCGGTATTCGGTCCAGGCTTCCCGCCCTTCACCGGGTGTGGTCACCGCCATTTTCTTGCGCTGGATGGGGTGACGAGCGATGGGGGCGCGGATGTCTCCGTTGAGCGGACGCACCGTGCCAATGACCAACGCCAGATAGCTTTTTTCCACCGTGCGGTTGGCGAATTGGGCCGAAAGGTGGCCGTGCGCGGTATCCGACTTGGCCACCACAATGCAACCGCTGGTTCCCAGGTCGAGCCGGTGCACGATGCCCGGGCGCTCGACGCCGCCAATCCCGCTCAAGCGGCCTTGGCAATGGTGGAGGAGGGCGTTGACCAATGTGCCGGTGGCGTGCCCGGCAGCAGGGTGCACCACCAGATCGGCCGCTTTGTTGACCACCAACAAGTCATCATCTTCGTGCAGGACATCCAGGGGGATGTTCTCCGGCAACACCTCGCTGGGGATGGCATCCGGCCAATGGACTAGGATCTTGTCTCCCACCCGGGGGTGGTCGGTGGACTTCGGGGGGGTGCCATTCACGAGCACGGCGCCTTCGGTGATCAGTTGTTGAAAGCGCCCCCGTGAAGTGCCTGGGAATCGTTCCGCGAGGTAGCGGTCCAGTCGCACGCCGGGCCGGCTCTCGGTGATCTCGATATCGATGGGTTCGGGCATGGTTCTATCACCGTGTCCTGTCCGGTGGCCGGGACGATAAGCGGTGGGGGTATCAAAGGCGACCGCCAATCCGGTGCAACTGGGAGAATACCAGCAAAGGCCTCCTCGTCACGTTTCATACCCTTTGCCGGTCCGTTGGTCGGTTGGCGACATTGCAGAGTGTGCGGTTCCCCGCTTGCCGCGGCCTTGGGCTGGTCCGTAGATTGTCAGGCGTGGCGACCAAAGAGCGGACAGAAGAATCCAGTAAGGACCGTATCTGGGTCGATAGTCAGGGGTTGGTGTTGATTCTGGTGGCGGTGGTGCTGGTGGCTTCGTTGGTTTCCTACGACCGTTTGGATCTGGGGGTCAATACGACCGAACCCAACGCTTCCATCCGGAACTGGATGGGACGCTTTGGGGCCCACATGGTTTATGAGCTCCAATTGGTTTTGGGTTTCGGCACCTGGGTGCTTCCGGTGCTTCTCTTGGGATTCGGTTGTGCTTCCTTCGTTCCCTCACTGGCTTATTTGCGGCGATGGCGTTCCTTGATCGCTTCCGTGGGTCTGGTTGTTGCCTGCGTCGGAGTGCTCGACTTGTGCGAGCGTTGGATTCCCGGAATCCAGCTTCGCAAAAACAGTGGACCCAGTCCCGGTGGGATCTTGGGACACCAGATCAACAACGCCTGGGTCGAATACTCCGTCGGGCGCATGGGGGCCGTGGTGACCTACGTGTTGGTCTATTTGGCGAGCCTCCTGTTCCTCACCGACTACCAGTTGCTGGTTTGGATTCGCCAGTTGTTGGTGCGCTCTCCGAAGACTCCTGAAGAAAAATTGGCGGCGGAGGAAGCGGCCATCGAGAAAAAAGCCAAGGCATTGGAAAAGAAGGCGCGCGAGCTGTCCAAGCAGGCTGTTGCGGAGGCTGAGGCCTCGGTTCCTCCACCCTCGGCGACCAAGGTTTCCAAGGCCAAGGCGGCCGCTGCTACAGCCGGCGTTGTTCCGCAGCCGGAAAGTGCCCCGGAACCCTCGGGTTTGGGGGCCGATTTGCGCCCGGTGCCGGAGGTGACCATCCGAGACCTCAGTGTGCCGCAACCCCGAGAGGTGCGGACGGTGCAAACCGGCGAAGTCATCAAGGCCGATGAAATTGCGGCGGTGGTCGCGCCTGAGGCTGTTGAGCCCGCTCCTGCGACTGAATCTCGCAAACCCAAGTCGGTGGCCGAACAAATCTTGGGCCGGCGTCCCGGTGCTGATCTGGATGAAGACGGCGCATCCGCCGATTCGGTGTCCGCTTCCTCTATCACTCCCGAGCCGACGGATGTCAGCGACGCGGAGGATGCCCCGCCGTGGGATCGACCGGAGGACGCGATTCAGGCGCCCGCGGAGGCGTTGCCCGTGGTGGCCGCCGCGGCGGCCCGCCCGCGAGCTGTGATGCAGACCCGCAAGGTCAAGCCCATCACCGTGGCCATCGCGCCGATCATCGGGAATTACCGGTTGCCATCCATCGACCTGCTGAGTTTGCCGGACACCTCCGTCAAACCCACCGAGACCAAGGAAGAACTCATGGCCAATGCCCGGCTCATGGTTCAGACATTGGCTCAATTTGGCATCGAGGTCGCGCCGGGGGACATCACCAAGGGTCCGACCATCACCCGTTATGAATTGCACCCGGCACCCGGGGTGAAGCTGGAGAAGATCGCCGGTCTGACCAACAACATCGCTGCGGCCCTGAAGGCCGAACGGCTGAACATCTTGGCCCCGATTCCTGGAAAATCGTCGGTGGGCGTCGAGGTGCCCAATGCGGTGAAGACCAAGGTCATCATGCGCGACCTTCTGGAGGCCCCAGAATGGCAGAACACCAAAGCGCGGATCCCGCTGGCGCTGGGCAAGGATGTTTACGGCCATCCGATCATCGCCGACCTCGCCGAGATGCCCCACGTGCTCATTGCCGGCAGCACCGGATCGGGCAAGTCGGTGTGCATCAACACCATCATCGCATCGCTGGTCTACCGGTTCAGCCCGGACCAACTCCGCTTCGTGATGATCGATCCGAAGGTGGTGGAGTTGCAGCAGTACAACGCGCTGCCGCACCTGGTCGTGCCTGTGGTCACCGACCCCAAGAAGGTGATCCTCGCTTTGCGGTGGGTGGTCAACGAGATGGAAAAGCGCTATCAGATCTTTGCCCGGGTCGGGGTGCGCAACATCAAGTCGTTCAATGAGCGACCGAAAGAAAAACCCCTGCCGCTCAAGGAGCCGGAGTTGCCGCTGACCGCGCGCAAGGAGCGGGTCGAGCCCGGGGCCGACGGCTTTGCCGTCGAGATCGACGAGCAAATCGTCGTCCCGCGCGACGAAGACATCGTCATCCCGGAAAAGCTCTCCTACATCGTGGTCATCATCGACGAGTTGGCCGACTTGATGTTGGTGGCTCCGGCCGATGTCGAAATGGCCATCGCGCGGATCACGCAGATGGCTCGGGCGGCTGGCATTCATTGCATCGTCGCGACCCAGCGGCCGTCGGTGGACGTCATCACGGGGGTGATCAAGGCCAACATCCCGGCGCGTATCGCCTTCCAGGTGGCGGCCAAGGTCGACTCTCGCACCATCTTGGACCAAATGGGTGCCGATAAACTGCTGGGCAAGGGCGACATGCTCTACTTGCCACCGGGTTCCGGACGCCTGATTCGGGCCCAGGGCGCCCTCATCACCGATGCAGAAATCGAAGCGGTGATGAACCACATCAGCGTGCAGGGCAAGCCAAGCTACGAACCTGAAATTCATCAGGCCCTCCAGAAGGCGCAGAGCAGCATGGGATCCCTGCCGCTCGATCCGGATGACGAAGGAAGCAGTGAAGATGACGAGCTCATGCAGAAATGCATTGAAGTCATCCGCACGGAGAAGAAGGCCAGTGTTTCGCTGCTGCAGCGTCGACTGAAGCTGGGCTACGGGCGGGCGGCTCGGATGATGGATGAATTGGAAGACCGGGGCGTGGTCGGGCCGAGTAAGGGGGCTGAACCGCGTGACATCCTGATGGATCTGGATGGCAGTGGCTTCGATGGCGGTGGTCAGCGCTTGGTTTGAATCGTTCCCGCTGAGGGTTGGGAGCACGGTGTGAGTCGTGGAACCAGTAGCCGCATTCGCAACGGGTGAGGGGTTCTTCGGACAAGGAGTGGAGGATGATCACCATGCCATGAGGCGCATCTCACCTTGAGCATTGGCGGATCTGGGACTAGAAACAGAGAAACTAGGTTTTCCTCTCCCAGCATGCCTCTTCCACGACCCTCCTCCTTCAACGGCAACACCCTCAGCATCATCATGGGGGGAGGTCAGGGCACCCGTCTGTTCCCCTTGACCCGGGATCGCGCCAAGCCGGCGGTGCCGCTGGCAGGGAAGTATCGCTTGGTGGACATCCCCATCTCGAACTGCATCAACAGCGGGCTCCGCCGCATCTACCTGCTGACGCAGTTCAATTCGGCATCACTGCACCGGCACGTCTCCCAGAGCTACAAGTTCGATCACTTCAGCGGAGGGTTCGTTGAACTCTTGGCGGCTGAACAAAGCTTCTCGAGCACAAGTTGGTATCAGGGGACAGCCGATGCGGTTCGAAAGAATCTTCAGCATTTCAAGAACAACGACTTCGAGTACGCGCTCATCCTCTCGGGTGACCAGTTGTATCAGATGGATTTCCAGGCGGTTCTTCAGTCGCACATCGAACACTCGGCCGATCTGACTGTGGCCACCATTCCGGTGGCGGCGCGCGAGGCGTCGGCATTGGGGATTATGCAGGTCAATCCAGAGAATCGGATCACCCGTTTTGTGGAGAAGCCCAAGGACACGGCGGTGTTGGAGTCCATGAAGCTCGACCGCGCCACTTATCCGAAGTTTGGCATCCAGCGCGATGAAGACCTCTACCTCGCTTCGATGGGTATCTATGTTTTCAACCGGGATGTGCTCTTTGATCTGCTGAACAACAATCATACCGATTTCGGCAAGCACATCATCCCGGGAGCCATCGAAAATCGTCGGGTCTATTCCCACATCTTCCAAGGGTACTGGGAGGACATTGGAACCATTCGGAGTTTCTTCGAAGCCAGCTTGGATCAGACCAATGACCGGCCTCAGTTTGACTTTTTCAATCCCACGGTTTTCACCCGGCCCCGCTATCTGCCGGCCACCCGCATCGAGAGTGCCGCGATTGACCATGCGGTGATCGCCGACGGTTGCACCATTGATCATGCGCAGTTGCGACACGCGGTGGTGGGAATCCGTTCCATCTTGGATGCGGGGAGTTCGCTGAATCGTGTGGTGATGATGGGGGCGGACTTCTACGACAATGCGGAGAAGCGCAATCGCCCTGAAAACCAGGGGATTCCGATGGGTGTGGGGCGGGGGACTCGGATCGACAACGCCATCATCGACAAGAATGCTCGTATCGGCCGCAATTGCATCCTGTCGCCGGAGGGCAAGTCTGCCGATGTGGATCACCCCCTGTACTACATCCGGGACGGCGTCCTGGTCATTCCCAAGGGAGCGGTGATTCCCGACAAGACGATCATCTGATCAGTCGTTATCAACGGGCGGTAGGGGGAGTGGGGCTGGAGTAGAAAACGAGGTTTGTGAAATGATCGCTTGCCTCACCGCTTGGAAAGCCTCTAGGGTCCTCCTTCCTTTGAGGCAATTGGCCCGTGAAACCGGGCAGGAATACACATTTCTATGGTTCGCATTCGTCTGAAGCGCGGCGGTAATAAGAACAACCCGGTGTACCGGATCGTGGTGGCCGATGGACGCAGTCCCCGGGACGGCAAGTTCATTGAAGAGATCGGCACCTACAATCCGAAGACCAAGGGTAACAACTATACCCTGAATCTGGACCGCGCCCAGTACTGGGTGGGTGTCGGGGCTCAGCCCAGCGAGACAGTGGCTTCTTTCATCAAGAAGTCTGCGAAGCTGGCTGCCGTCGCCGCCTGAGCTGAATTGCTCTTGCCATGCAGGCCTTCCTCGAGTTTGTCGTGAAGGAGTTGGTGGATGAACCGGAAGCGGTTTCCGTCACTCCTGTCGAGCGGGGTGGTCTCACGGTGTACGAAGTGCGGGTGGCCCGCCAAGACGCCGGCAAGATCATTGGTCGTCGGGGTGGTACCATTCAGGCGATCCGGTCCGTGCTCCAAGTCGGAGCCGCGAAGGCGGGGCGTCGCTGCACCGTTGACCTAGTCGAAGACGAATAGTCCAATAGTCGAATAGGCATACGTGGTGGGTGCGTGACTGGGTTGGGGCGGCTGAATTGAGGTCGCAGGCTTTGGGTGATTGTTGGACCGCTCTGGCGGTTTTGACCCGAAGTTTGGAAATCCTCACGGCCCATCGGCTTGAAACGATTTGTTTCAAACCAACGGCTTAAACGAATTGCTGAGGATTCGATGGCGATCAAGGCTGGGGACATGATGATCAGATGCTCGGGTTGCGAGACGTTGTAGCCTAGGTTGACATCGGTCTCAGCGGTACCTGGTCAATCCCAATCCACCGATTCTTTTGAACCGTGGGGGAGGAGCGCGAGGGCTGCCAGCCAAATGAAGGTAGATATTTTAACCCTGTTTCCGGAGATGTTCTCGGGCCCTTTGGACGAGAGCATCGTGGGTAGGGCTCGGAAGACGGGAATTTTGGATTTGACCATCCATCATCTTCGCAACTGGGCTCATGACCGGCATAAAACGGTTGATGACCGACCGTTCGGTGGTGGGCCAGGAATGGTCCTGAAACCGGAACCGATCTTTGAAGCAGTCGAGTCCCTTCGGGGACCGGAGACGCGAGTGATCCTCACTGCTCCCGGCGGGCGTCCGTTCAGTCAGGCAGTGGCTGGCGAACTGGCAACCCTCGGGCATGTGATCCTGATTTGTGGGAGCTATGAGGGGTTCGACGAGCGGATTCGGGAGCATTTGGCCGACGATGCCTTGAGCATCGGCGACTATGTGCTCACCAACGGCGCGTTGCCCGCAATGGTGATTGTGGATGCCGTCACTCGTCTTTTGCCGGGAGCCTTGGGTGACGCAATGAGCGCCACCGAAGAATCTCATGGTGACGGGTTGCTGGAATATCCCCATTATACCCGGCCTGCGGAATTCCGAGGTTGGTCGGTCCCGGAGGTGCTGATGTCGGGCAACCACGCTGACATCGCCCGTTGGCGACAACGGGAATCGATGAAACGGACGGCCGAACGCCGACCGGATTTGTGGGAAAAGTACCGCTGGCGAAAACCGGCAAAATAGCCGAAGTTGTCGCGGGTTGTACTGACGGGTCAGTGAAGTTTTTGGAAGTTTGAGGTTTTAGAAAATCGAAGGTTTGGAAAATTTTAAGAGAACACAGCCATGAACAAGGCCGCATTGTTTGACAAAATCGAGGGCGAGCAGTTCCGCAAGGAAGCCGCGAAATTCAACGTGGGCGACAGCGTCCGGGTGCACACCAAGGTCGTCGAAGGCGACAAGGAGCGTATCCAGATCTTCGCGGGAGTCGTGATCGGTGTTCGCGGCCGCGGATTGAACCAGACCTTCACCGTCCGCCGTATCAGCTACGGCGAAGGTGTGGAGCGTATTTTCCCGACCCACTCTCCGCGCGTCGAGAAGATCGAAGTGGAGCGTCAAGGCTCGGTGCGCCGCGCCAAGCTCACCTATCTCCGTGACCGCATCGGCAAGGGCGCCATGGCCGTCAAGGAGAAGGACACGCTGTTGGCCGCCTGATCGGCGCTCAGCATCCATTTCCATTCAAGAATTTCGAGGGGTCCGGCACGAAAAGTGTCGGACCCCTTTTGTTTGGTGTGCCCGGCAGGGCGCACTCCTAGCCGATTCAGCCAAGAGCGTGTTGGAGTCCGAAAAATAGCCTCAGAATTCAGGGGCTTCGGGGTTGACACTCACCCGTTTTTGAAGTGCTGTGGGAATCGAAAATCCCCTCACTTCGGTGCTTACCATTCTGGGTCCAAAATCCTCGTCCGGTGGCTACTGCGATGGCATCTCGCGGCGCGGATTTTTGCGCATCGGAGCGCTGGGTATGGGTGGCGTGGGATTGTCCTCCCTGCTGCGCGCCGAATCGGCGGCTGGTTTGCGGTCGCCAGGGCGTTCCCACAAGGCGGTCATCCTGATTTTCCTTCCCGGTGGCCCCAGCCATCAGGACATGTTCGACCTCAAGTTGGACGCTCCGGCCGAAATTCGGGGTGAGTTCAATCCGATCTCCACTTCGGTGCCGGGGTTGCAAATTTGTGAGCACCTGCCGCGAATGGCCAAGGTGATGGACCAATGCACGGTGATCCGGTCCATGGTGGGTATGGAAGACCGGCATGAGTCGTTCCAGACCTACACAGGGCGCCTGAATCGCAACCAACCGCCCGGAGGTTGGCCGGCGATGGGTGCCTTGCTGGCCAAGCTCCAAGGTTCGGCCGACCCCGCCATTCCGGCTTCGGTGGGTTTGGCTCCCAAAATGGGGCATGTGCCGTGGTCCGACAATGGGGTCGCTGGTTATTTGGGCGCCGCCTATGCGCCCTTTGAAATCAACAAGGGCGGTGGCAAGGACGACATGGTGCTCAATGGCGTCACGCTGGATCGCTTGGCCGACCGACGGACGCTTTTGGCGTCGTTGGACGGATTTCGGCGCGAGGTGGACAGCAGTGGCCAGGTGGCCGGGGCCGATGCCTACACACAACAGGCCTTTGGCATCCTGACCTCCAGCAAACTCATGACGGCCTTGGATGTCAAAAATGAGGATCCCCGAGTCGTTGCGCGTTATGGAACGGGGGATTCCCGCAACCGTGACGATGGCGCGCCCAAGCTCATGGAGCAGTTCCTGGTCGCTCGACGTTTGGTCGAAGCGGGAGCCCGCTGCGTGACGTTGGCCTTCAGCCGGTGGGATCACCACGGAGATAATTTTGGGGCTTTGCGTCAGGATCTGCCGCTGTTCGATCAGGGTTTGAGTGCTTTGATCACTGATCTCCGGGAGAAAGGGTTGGATCGCGATGTTTCCGTGCTGGTCGCCGGCGAGTTTGGTCGAACCCCCACCATCAACAAGGATGGCGGTCGGGATCATTGGCCCCGGGTGGGTTTCTCGCTCTTGGCTGGTGGTGGCCTCAAACATGGCCAAGTCATCGGTTCCACAGACCGACTGGGCGGCGAGGCCGACTCGCGACCGACCACGTTTGGTGAGGTTCACGCCACGCTCTATCACGCCATGGGCTTGGACGTGAACAAGATCACCGTGCCCGACTTGAGCGGTCGTCCGCAGTTCCTGGTGGATCCCGGGGTTCAACCCATGAAGGAGTTGGTCGGATGAAGCGGAGTATTTCAGGTCAGGCTGCATCGTTTTCCCGTGAACACGGCGGGAGTCCTTCAACGTCATTCTCGCCATGTTGACTCTCTCTGGACCTTCCAGCCGTTTTTGTGACGGCCTTTCCCGACGGAGTTTCCTCCGCATCGGCGGACTGGGGATGGGGGGATTGACCTTGTCCCAGTTGCTGCGGGCCGAGGCGGCCTCCGGGATGAAGTCCAATCACAAGGCCGTGATCATGGTGTATCTGCCGGGTGGACCGCCCCATCAGGACACCTTCGATCTCAAGATGGATGCCCCGGCCGAGATCCGCGGGGAGTTTCGTCCGATCCCGACCACGGTTCCCGGGTTCCAGGTGTGTGAGCACTTGCCGCTCTTGGCCAAGCAAGCCCATCGCTACGCAGTTATCCGTTCGATCAGCGACGCTATCGACGATCATTCCGACTTCATGTGTCAGACGGGGCGTCGCAAGGCGAGTCAGCCCCCCGGAGGTTGGCCCACCTTTGGCGCGACCGTCTCCCGGGTGATGGGCCCAGCCACCGACTCGGTTCCGGCCTTCGTGGGTCTCGAACCGCGGATGCAGCATCGGCCGTACAATGCGGCCACAGCGGGTTATGCGGGGGTTTCCCACGACGCCTTCCGTCCGGCGGCCGACGCCAAGTCCGACATGGTCCTCAATGGCATCACGACCGACCGCTTGGCCGATCGTCGATCCTTGCTGACGGCATTCGATCGTTTTCGTCGTGAAGCCGATGCCAGCGGCCTCATGTCGGGTGTGGACGGTTTCAATCAGCAGGCCTTCGGCATGTTGACCTCCAGTCGACTGCTCGAGGCGCTCAATGTGGAGAAGGAATCCGCGGCGGTTCGCGAGCGTTATGGCAAGGGCGATCCCAAGGTTCATGGCGATGCGGCCCCGATGCTCAACGAGCAATTCCTGGTGGCCCGTCGATTGGTGGAGGCCGGGGCCCGGTTCGTGACCGTGGCTTATGGGTTCTGGGATTACCACGGCAACAATTTCGGCAATGCACGCAACGATTTGCCGCTGTTGGATCAGGCCTTGAGCGCCCTCATCGCCGACTTGCACGACCGAGGGCTTCAGAACGATGTCAGCGTGATTGCCTGGGGTGAATTCGGTCGGTCCCCGACGATCAACAAGGATGGCGGCCGCGACCATTGGCCCCGCGCCAACTGCGCTCTCCTGGCCGGCGGAGGCATGAAGGTGGGGCAAGTGATCGGAGCGACCGATCGCTTGGGCGGCGAGCCCAGCGAACGCCCTGTCCAATTCGGTGAGGTGTTTGCGACCCTTTATCAGAATCTTGGCATTGATGTGAACAAGGTGACTGTCCCGGACTTGACCGGCCGACCCCAGTTTCTCGTGCCAGACGGGTGTCAGCCCATGCGTGAGTTGGTTTCTTGACGGGGTTTTCTTCCATGCACCTTTCACTCGATTTCATGAACACCTCCAGAATGGTTCGCCTCAAGGCCTCCTTAGCGGCCCAGCGTATCCTGGTGGGAGTGATGACCGTGCTTGGGGCGTTCCTGGTTGGCTGCCCTAGTGTGCTTCAGGGCGGAACCCTCGAGTTGCATTATCGGGCCGGAGCGGGTGAGTTGGTTCTCGATTCCCAGGACGCCCGGCAGCAATTGCTGGCCACCCTCGATGGCACCCGCGACGTGACCCGTGAGGTGAGTTGGAGTGCCGAGCCCTCGGGTGTCGTCCGGATCGATACTACGGGCCGTGTCATTCCGGTGGCCGATGGGGCGGCGGTGATCTCGGCCAAGAGCCGCGACGGTGTGATGGCGCGCCTTCCCGTTCGCGTCGTTCATGCGGGTCAGCCAGCGCCGCTGCACTTCGCCAATCAAATTGTTCCGATTTTTACCAAGAATGGCTGCAACGGGGGCGGGTGCCACGGCAAGGCGGCCGGCCAGAATGGGTTCCGCCTGTCCTTGCTGGGGTTCGAGCCGGAAGAAGACTACGAACACTTGGTTCGCGAGGCCCGTGGGCGACGTCTGTTTCCGGCCGATCCGCCCCGATCCCTGCTGGTGACCAAGGGAACGGCCGAAATGCCGCACGGCGGCGGTAAGCGTCTGGAAATTGGCTCGGATGACTATCGGCGGTTGGTTCGCTGGATCTCTCAAGGCATGCCGTTGGGT
This sequence comes from Verrucomicrobiota bacterium, assembly GCA_029865985.1. Classification (GTDB taxonomy): domain Bacteria; phylum Verrucomicrobiota; class Verrucomicrobiia; order Limisphaerales; family UBA9464; genus SXXZ01. The sequence continues at coordinate 12,313 of JARXAF010000198.1, read as the reverse complement.
AAGACCAACGCTCCCACGGTTGAGCGGGTGGAAGTGTTCCCTTCGGTGCGCACTCTGGCCCTCAACGGTGAGCAGCAATTGGTGGTGACGGCCCATTACACCGACGGGTCCGCGGAAGACGTCACCCGCAGCGCCCTGTTCGAACCCAACGACAAGGACATGGCCGTATCCGATGCCAATGGCTTGCTGAAGATCTTCAATCAGCCGGGAGAGTTTGCGGTGATGATCCGCTATCAGGACAAGGTAGCGACCTTCCGGGCGACCATCCCGTTGGGAGCTCCGGTAGAGCGTTTGCCGCTGGCCAAGAATTTCGTGGATGAGCTGGTCTTCAAGCAGCTCAAGCAGGTGGGTATGCCTCCAAGTGAAATCACCGACAAGTCCACGTTCCTACGGCGGGTGACACTCGATATCGCCGGCCGGTTGCCCACGCCGGACGAGGTGCGGGCGTTCGAGGCTGATACGGCCTCGGGCGATCGGGATCGTGTGATCGACCGGTTGGTTGCCTCAACGGACTATGCCGATTATTTCGCCGGCAAATGGTCGGCATTGTTGCGCAACAAGCGCAGCGAGCCCAAGCAGGCCCGGGGCACCATCGCTTTCCATGCGTGGGTTCGTGACAGTCTGGCCGTCAACAAGCCTTATGATCGGTTTGTGCGGGAGGTCCTGACCGCCTCGGGCGATGTCTCCGAGAATCCTCCGGTGGCTTGGTACCGGCAAGTTCGTACCCTTCAGACCCAGTTGGAGGATGTCTCCCAGTTGTTCCTTGGACAGCGGATGCAGTGCGCCCAGTGCCACCACCATCCGTATGAAAAGTGGAGTCAGGCCGATTATTGGAGCTTTGGCGCCGCGTTTTCCCAGGTAGCTTATAAGCCGGGATCGCAGCCGGGAGAGGAGATTATCGTCCACCGTCGGGGAGAGGCCAAGGCGACCAACAAAAAGAATGGTCAGGCGCTCAAGCCCGCGGCCCTCGGGCAGTCCGCCTTCGATTTGGCCGTCGATGACGATCCCCGCGTGTTTTTGGCGGACTGGATGACTTCTCGTAAAAACCCATGGTTCGCCAAGGCGCTGGTCAATCGCTACTGGAAGCATTTCTTTGGTCGCGGCTTGGTGGATCCCGAGGATGACATGCGGGACACCAATCCTCCGAGCAATCCCGAATTGCTCGATGCTTTGGCCGCGCACTTCGTGGCGAGCGGTTTTGATTTGAAGGACTTGGTGGGCACTCTGGCCCGCAGCACCACGTACCAGTTGAGCGCGGAGCCCAACGCCTACAACGCGAAGGATCGGCACCATTTTTCCCGGTTTTACCCCCGCCGCTTGCCTGCGGAAGTGTTGCTCGATTCGGTGAACACCCTGACGGGAGGGCGCAGTCAGTTCGACGGTTTGCCTGTGGGCACTCGGGCCGTGTGTCTTCCGGACAACAGCTTCAACGCGCAGAGCTACTTCCTGACCGTCTTTGGCCGTCCCGAAGGCAGCAGCGCCTGTGAGTGTGAGCGCAGCATGGAGGCCTCTCTCAGCCAGAGTTTGCATCTGCTCAATTCGAAGGACATCCAAACCCGGTTGAGCGCAGATGATTCGCGTCCGTCCCGTCTCCACGCCGACTCCCGTCCCGATGCGGCCAAGCTGAGGGAGTTGTACCACCTGGCCTATGCCCGGTTGCCGTCGGCGGAAGAGCTTCAGCGCGCCACCGAATATCTGACGCGCAAAGCGGCAGCCGCCAAACCGGGCAAGGATGCGGCCGAGACTGAGACCTTGAAAGTGAAGGCACGTCGTGAGGCCTGGGAGGACCTGACCTGGGCCCTCTTGAACACCAAGGAATTCCTCTTCAACCACTGAGGCATGTTCCGGGATTCCTTGGGTCACTGGATCACCGCAGGGTGGCTGACGGCGGCGATGGCCTGGGCACAATTGCCCATGGCCAAACTCAATACGGTTTTCCCGCTGGGTGGCCCTGCCGGATCCACCGTGGAGGTGACCGTGAGCGGCTCGGATCTCGACGATCCTACTGGGTTGGTGTTCTCCGATCCGCGGGTGACAGGAACCCTGGTGCCTGGCAGCACCGATCGCTTCCGGGTGGCGTTGCCGGCGGGGATTTCGGGCGACTCCCTCGACCTTCGTGTTCAAGGGCGTTATGGCGTTTCCAATCCGAGGGCGTTTGCCGTGGGGGTGGCCGCAACGGAATTGCGTTGGACCAACAACCCCGTCTCTCTGGATAAAGCCTTCGATTTACCACTGGAGGCCGTGGTCAACGGACGGGTGGGAGCCCAGGAGGTTCTCTGGTTCCGGTTCCAGGGTGAGGCGGGTCAGGCTCTTGGGGTGCGTGTGGAAGCCCGTGAGCTGGATTCTCGACTGGTGCCTGACTTGGCGTTGACCGATGCGGCCGGTGCCGAATTGGCCCGCGTGCGACGTCGGGAGTGGTTCGATTTCAAGTTGCCGGCCAAAGGGACCTATTTCCTCAAACTGAACGATTCCCTGTATCGCGGCGGTGACACCCATGGGTTTCGAATGGTGCTGACCGCGCGTCCGCGGGTTGCCTTTGCCGTACCTCAAGTTTTGCAAGCCGGCCGTTCCCAGCGGGTGACCCTGTATGGACGGCGATTGCCGGGTGGTCATCCCTCGACGGTGCTGGGAGCCGATGGAGAGCCTCTCGAACAGCGCGACCTGGAGATCACCGCTCCCGCCGAAGCCAGCGTCCCTTCGGCGACGGTGGAAGCTCTGGGGCGACCTTCGGCGTCTTCATTGGCCCACGAATCTTGGTTGTGGCGGGGTTCGGAGGGACTCTCGCCCACCCAACCGGTGCTCTTTGGTTTGACGTCCCTTTCCGTGATCGCCGGCGCTTCCACGGGTTTGGTTTCAGTGGCGCCGCCATGCGAGTTTTCCAGCCTGTTCCCGGCCCGTGGTCAATGGAGCGGCGTCACCTTCGAGGCGAAGAAAGGGCAGGTGTTCTGGGTGGAACTGGGTTCCGAGCGTTGGGGGCATCCCGTGGATCCGATGGCGGTTGTGCAACGGGCCAAGACTCCGGAAGCCGCTCTTGAAGGTGCCGGTTGGGTGGATGTGCTGGAACTCGCCGACACCGAACAAAATCTCGGTGATCGGGAATTCCCGACCGCTCACCGGGATGCAGAAGCCCGGTTGGAGATTCCCGAAACCGGTCGGTACCGGATTGTGGTTCGGGACGGATTTCGCCGTGGTGACACCGTGGACCGCTATCCCTACCGGTTGAGCCTGCGTCCGGAGACTCCAGATTTCCAACTGGTTGCCTTTCCAATGCCTCCAGCGCGTGCCGGTGAGGATCGTGCGCTTCCGGTGATGCCGTCAGTGATCCGTCGGGATCAGACGGTGACCTTTCGTGTGGTGGCCTTTCGGCGGGATGGATTTCAGGGGGAGATTGAGTTGGGGGCGAGCGGCCTGCCTCCGGGCGTCCGGGCTTCCACCACGCGTATTGTTTCTGGTCAGAATACCGGTGTGCTGTTGCTGAGCGCTTCGGTTGAGGCTTCGGGCGCGGGTTTGTGGCAGGTGGAGGGCAAGGCGGCCTTGAGTTCTGGGATGCAGACCCGGAAGGCGGCGGCCGCTTCGCTGGTTTGGCCGGTGGCTGATTACAACAATGAGAACCCGGTGGTCCGGCGTTCCCGCAGCGGTGCGGTCGCCGTGGTGACTCAAGAGTTGGCTCCGGTGAGCATTCGAGTCGGAACCGCCTCACCCTCGGCCGACGGGGCCACTTGGAAATTTCCGTTGCACATTGAACGGCGTGGGGAATTTCAAGGAGCCTTCAATTTGAAGGTCGCTGGGCATTCTGCCTGGGACAAGGTGAAGGAGATCAACGTCCCGGAAAAAGCCACCAACCTGGTGGCGGAGATGGCTCTGGGCGATGCGCGCCTGCCGACCGGAACTCACACGCTCTGGCTGCAGGGCAGCGTCGCCGGCAAATACCGGCAGGCTCCCGAGGCGCTGGTCGCCGCTGAAGCCGAATTGAAGGAGTCCGAAAAAGCGTTGTCGGGCGCCAAACCCGAAGGAAAAGTAGCAGCGGAGACTCGGAAGAAGGATGCCGAGGCCCGTCGCAAGGCCGCGGAAGAAAAAGCCAAGCCGCGTGACCTCACGTTGGCCATCTGGTCGGAGCCGTTCACCGTGACCGTGGGTGCCGCCGCCAAAACGGAGGCCAAGCCGTGAAGCGCTTCCTGAGACCTCGTTTGGGATGGTGGATCGCTTGGGCCATCGCCTGGGTGTTTGCCGGGGTGGATTCCGGTCGGGCCGCCGTTCAGCCCATACCCATCGCCAAAGTTGTGGGTGGCACGAATGCCGAGGTCAGTTTCCAGAAGGACATCCTCCCGATGTTCCAGGCGAATTGTTTGCCGTGCCACAATCAGACCCGAGCCAAAGCCAGCCTCAATTTGGAAACTCCGGCCTCACTTTTGCGTGGAGGAGACACCGGTCCCGGAGCGGTGGTGGGAAAGCCTGCTGAGAGCTTGGTGCTGAAGTCTGCGGCCCATCAGGTGGAAGATTTGGTGATGCCGCCCGCAGGCAACAAGTCCAATGCCCGTAACCTCACGTCCGAGGAGTTGGGGTTGCTCTGGCGTTGGATCGAGAAGGGAGCCAAGGCTGATCGAGCCGTCGTGGTGGAACCGGCCTGGAAGCCCATTTCTTCGGAATGGAAATCCAGCTTTGCCGTGGCTCTCGATTCAGAGGGCGGCACGGTTGCGGTGGCTCGGGCCAATCGGGTGAGCCTGATTGAATTGGCCACCGGCCTGACAGTGGGGCGTCTGGAAGACGCGTCCCTCGATGGCGCCAGCCAACGGGATGTGGTCGGAGCCTTGGCGTTCAGCCCGGATGATCAATGGTTGGCCAGCGCCGGGTTTCGGGAGGTGCGGTTGTGGCAGCGTCGTCCGGTTGCCGTGGATCCGTTGGTTTCCATCCCAGCGAAGTCGTCTTGGGTGGCGGCTGCGTTTTCGTCGGACGGCACGGCGGTGGCATCGATCACGGGTGGAGGCATCCTCGAAGTCCGTTCCAATCCGTTGAACCGCCTGCTCGGGACTTGGCCTTTGAAGGGGGCGTCACCGGGCACCTCCTTCTCGACGGCCCGACTCGCGTGGTCCACGGACGGGCACGCTTTGGCAGTCGCCTGCGGTCGCGACTGGTGGAGCTTGTCCCTGATGAAACCAGGGCCATCCCTGTCGAAGGGACTCGCATTGCCGGCCGAACCGACGGGAATGGCTTGGGTGTCGGGTGGGGATCACTGGTGTGTCACCTATGGTTCAGCCCATGCCGGTCAGCGAATCCGACGAACTGGAGCCGACTCGGGAAAGGCTCCTTGGGTGCTCGAAGACATTCAGGGGATGCCGCTCGCTTCGAAGGTTTTGGCAACGGACTCAGCGCCCGGAGGCTCCCTCTGGTTGTCTGATTCCGATGGGGTTCTTCAACGGTGGACCAATGGTTTGGCGGGCCAGCGCCGTTTGTCGGGCGCGGTCCATTCTTTGGTTTGGGATCGGTCGGGATCCAATGGCGTGGTGATTCTCTCGAACGGGGGCGCAGAGACCTTGTTTCGGAATCTCTCCCACACCAATGGTCCACGCATGGCCGGCGACCCTCGACTTGCTTCGGAGGCTGCGCGCGAAGAGGTGGAATTGAGCCGAAGTCGCCTGGAATTGACCGTGGCGGTCGCTCGCATCCAGGAAGCCAAGTTGTCGGTCACCAATGCCCAGGCCGCGCTGGGAAAGGCGCGTGAGAAGCGGGATCTCGCGGCGAAAGCACTTTCGGAGCGCGACAAGGAGTGGGCGGCCCAGAACGCCCTCGCTGCGACAGCCACCCGGGATCGGGATGCGGCTGCCGGCGAATTGACCCGGATCCAAGCCGAAGCCAAGGCGGCCGACGAGGTTCTCCAGAAAGCCACGGCCGCAGTCAAAGCCACACCCGAAGCCGCGTTGAAGTTGCTCGACGATTTGGTCGCCAAGGCCGAGGTGGTGGGACGGCGCAAGGCCGCCTTGGAACGCGCTGAAACCGATATTCCTCCGCGCCGCAAGAAGGCTGAAGAGCAGTTGGCCGAAGCACAGAAAAAGGCCGGCGAACTCAAAGGTCCCTTGGACAAGGCGCGCATCGCCGCTGAAGGCGCTGGCCAAGATGTGACCTTGGCCGAAAAGAATGTCGCGGACGCGACGGTCGCGGTGGGCGCGGCGCAAGCGGAGGAACAGGTGGCCCAGGGTCGGATTCGTCGATCGGAAACCCGGCTCAAGACCGTTCAAGCGGACCGGGATCGTTCGAAGACCCAGTCGTTCCAAAGTGCGGCGTTGTCACCGTCGGGCCAATCGCTGCTGACGGTGGGTGCCGATGGTTTGTGGACTCGGTGGCATCCGGCGACGGGGCGAGCCATGACCACCTTTGCCGTGGGGCAGGGGGCTCCGTTGGCATTGCTGGCTCAGGACGACAACGAATTCCTCGCCGCCTTCCCGGATGGCGTTCGTCGAGTTAGGACGACTCAACCTTGGTTTCTTCGGCAGACGTTGACCGGGACCGCGGCGGCTCCTGCCTTCGCCGACCGCGTCAATGCATTGGCCTTCAGTCCCGATGGCACGGTGTTGGCGACGGGTGGTGGTGAGCCCTCGCGGTCTGGGGAACTCAAGCTGTGGAAACTGCCAGAAGGTTCTTTGGCCCAGGATTTGGGGGCTGTTCACAGCGATGCGGTGACCGCAGTGGCGTTTTCACCACGGGGTGACCGCATCGCCAGTTCTGGAGCTGATCGCTTCGCGCGGATCACCACGCTTCAAACCAATGTCTCACGACTCAACCTGGAGGGGCATACCCACCACGTCATAGCCGTGGCTTGGACTCCGGATGGCAGTGTCCTCGCGACGGCCGGCGCAGAGGGCACGGTGAAACTCTGGAATCCTCGCACCGGGGAGCGGCGCAAGAACGTCGAAGGCTTCGGCAAGGAAGTGACCGGGCTTCAGTCGGCAGGTCAGGCTCTCCGGTTTGTAGCCCTCAGTGGCACGGGCAAGGGGCGCGTGTTCAAGGCCGATGGCGAGACCGTTCGCGATTTGGCTGCCGTGCCCGAGTACTTGCAGGCGCTGGCCGTCAGCCGGGATGGGCGATGGATCGTCGGAGCCGATGATCGCGGCTTTGTTCGTTTGTGGGATGCTGACAATGGCCAGTTGCGGCAGAGTTGGGAGCCTTGAGGTCTCAATTCGCGTTGAATCGACTTCGTCGCCTTTCTTTGACCGGGTGCATCGGATCTGCATCCTTGGGCCTGATTCTCCATGTACCTTTCCGAACTCACTTCGCCGCAGTTGGCGGCCTTGCCGCGCGAGACTCCGATTGTCTTTCCCATCGCTGCGCTGGAGCAGCACGGGGGTCATTTGCCGGTGCTCACCGACACTCAACTCGTTGGCGAAGTGGTGCGTCGGGCGGAGTTGGCGTTGTCTCAAGAGGTCGTGTTCGCCCCGGTGCTCTGGCTCGGCAATTCCGATCATCACCTCGATTTTCCAGGAACGCTGTCGGCGCCGCCCCGTCCTTACCTCGATGTGCTAGTGGGGTTGGCCGAGAATGTCCTGCGGCACGGGTTCAAGCGGGTGATTTTTTTCAACGGTCACGGCGGCAATGATGTCCCCGGTCGGCAGGTGGTTTTTGAATTGCGTCAGCGGCACCGCGACACCGACGGCTTGCTGCTGCTCTTTGCCACGTATTGGAGCCTCGGAGGCAAACCCTTCGAGCGGCCGGTGTCGGGTGGGTGGGTGCAACAGGAGATGGGGCATGCCTGCGAGTGGGAGACTTCGATGATGCTGCGATTGGATCCCGCCAAGGTGGGGGCCTATGCCTCATTGGACCCCGTGGATGCGACGCCCCCGTTCCATCCGGCCCATCGGGGTTGGGTCACTCGGGAACGCACCCCAACGGGTCACATCGGTCACCCGTCCGCCGCGTCGGCAGAAAAGGGGGAAGCGCTCTTTGATGTTTTTTCTGCGGATGCGGTCCAGTTGCTGGAACGCGTCCGGCGCTGGGACGGCATCTCTTGGTCTGAACGATAAGTGCCCATGACCGCCCTTCCTCCATCCGGTTCGCGCGGTGCCGTCTGGAAGTGGTCGGTGTGCGGGATGTTGTTGCTGGCCTCGGCCATCAACTACATGGACCGGCAAACGTTGTCCGGACTCTCGGTGCGGATCACCGAGGAGTTCGCCATGACCAAGACCCAGTATGGTCAGGTCGAGGCCGCTTTCGGTTACTCCTTTGCCGCGGGTTCGGTGGTCTTCGGTTGGATGGCGGACCGATTCGCCGTGCATCGGGTTTATGCCGCGGTTCTGGCGTTGTGGTCGCTGGCCGGGATGGCGACGGGGTGGGCCCAAGATTATTCCGGGTTGCTGCTCTTCCGCGGACTGCTGGGTTTTTTTGAAGCCGGGCATTGGCCTTGCGCCGTCCGCATCACTCGCTCGCTCCTCGATGAACGGCAGCGATCGATGGGCAATGGCCTGCTGCAAAGTGGTGCCACGTTCGGGGCGATCATCACGCCGTTGGTTCTGCCGCTGCTCTTGGGAGCAGGAACCGTGGGAGTAGCAGGGGCTTGGCGCCCGCCGTTCTTCTGGCTCGGTGGGGTGGGATTGTTGTGGCTCATTCCTTGGTTCCTGATGGTGCGTTCGGGTGATTTGCGTTCGGGAGCGGAATCGGTGGCTGCAGCAGGCCCCTCGGCTACCCCCTTTCTGAAAGTGCTCTTCAGTGGTCGCATGTTGGCGGTCATCCTGGTGGTGGCCTGCATCAACACGACGTGGCAAGTCCTGCGGGCTTGGTTGCCGATGTTCCTGCAAAAAGGGCGGGGTTACGCGGAGGCTGAAGCACTCCATTTCAACTCGGCCTTCTTTGTGGCGGCCGATGTGGGTTGTTTAGCTGCTGGGGCCTTGGCGGTCGCCCTGGCTCGTCGAGGCAGTACTCCGTCGGGGGCCCGGTTTCTGGTGTTTTTTGGCTGCGCCCTGCTGTGCTGTGGCACGGTCGCCGTGCCTTGGTTGGGCCGAGGGCCTTGGCTCATGGCCGTGTTGTTGGCCATCGCCGCAGGAGCACTTGGAGTTTTTCCGCTCTACCACACCTTCACCCAAGACCTTTCCGAGCACCATCAAGGCAAGATCACCGGGGCAGCGGGCGTCGCGGCGTGGATCTTGCCGGCCCAGGCTCAGTTGCTCTTCGGCCTCTCCGCCGATCGTTTGGGGACCATGGATTCCGGCCTGGTGGCGGCCGGACTCCTGCCCCTCCTGGCGCTCCCACCCCTCTGGTACCTGCATCGAATCAAGACCCGGACTCCCATCACTCCATGAATGCCTCTGTTTCCCGCAGACAGTTCCTTGCCACCGCAGGCGCCATGGCCGGATTTGCTGTGGCCGCCACTTCCTTGGCGCGCACCGTCTGGGCCTACAGGGAACCTAAACCGGCCCGCAAGAAAATCGCGCTGATTGCCACGGAGGTCCGCCTGCACTCTCATGCCCAGCATTTCATCGATCGGTTGCTCTTGGGCTATGTCTGGGAGGGCGGTTGGCGGAAGCCGGAGGTGGATTTGGTTTCTTTGTACGTCGATCAGTTTCCGGAAAAGGACTTGGCCCGTGGGACGGCGGCCCGTCATGGCGTTCCGATTTATTCGAGCATCGCCGAGGCGCTGACGCTGGGGACGAGTCGGTTGGCGGTCGATGGCGTCGTGATCATTGGGGAGCATGGTCAGTACCCGAAGAACGAGAAGGGGCAGACCCGTTATCCGCGGTACCGATTCTTCAAGGAAGTGGTGCGGGTGTTCGAAACTTCCGGCCGGAGCGTGCCTGTGTTCAATGACAAGCACTTGTCCACCGACTGGCGCGAATGCGTGGAAATGGTGGAGGATGCCCGTCGCTTGGGATTTCCGTTCCAGGCGGGTTCGTCGTTGCCGGTCACCAAACGCATGCCGCCCATGGAGATGCCGTTGGGGACGCAATTATCGGAGAGTCTGTGCGCCGCCTATGGTGGCCTCGACAGCTATGACATCCACGGTTTGGAGACCGCTCAATGCATGTCGGAGCGGCGGAAGGGCGGCGAGGTGGGAATTCGTCGGGTTCACGGGCTTCGCGGAGCGGCCTTTTGGGACGAATTGAGCCGGCGGGATACGACCCGGCGTCTGTTGGAGGCGGCATTGTGCCGCAGTCACAACCTTCCGGTGCGGGATGGTTACCCGACGGCACCGGTCAGCCTCAACTGGGCGCGGGAAGCCTTTCCGGAGGCCTGGGGCTACTTCATTGACCACCGCGACGGCTTCCGCACCACCCTGGCCATGCTGGCGATTCGGGATTTCAATTATGCGGGCCTGGATTCCAAGACGGGCCGGGTCATTTCGTGTCAGATGTACTTGCCCATGCCTACCCACGGGTCTTCCACGGCTGACTTCTTCAATCCGCAAATCCGCCACATCGAACGGATGGTCGTGGAACGTCGCCAACCGTATCCGCTGGAGCGCACCTTGCTGACTTCGGGCATGACCTTGGCTGGTGTGGAATCCCTTCATCAAGCCCGCCCCATTGACACCCCTGAGATGGCCGTCCGCTACCGGGTCGGGGAGGAGTCGTTTTTCTGGAGAGACTGAACTAGAAAGGCGGCGAGTCCTTGGGTTGGAGCGAGTCATTTGGCGCTGAAAGTTCCGTGAGTGACTCCAAATTCGAGGAATGTTACGGTTTCGTTACCGCTCGGTTGAATTTGCACGGAAGCTGCTAGTCGCTTGCCAAGCCCTGTTCAACCGTCGTTTGCCAAATGGCTCATCACGGGGGCATGGCTGCAGTGAGGGTATTAAATCATGAACTGGAAGTTTCAAACGGGTGCGACCTTGGGTCGCTGGGTATTGATGGCGATCCTGAGCTTGCTGCCGGTTCACGGCGGAACGCTTTTGAGGGAAGTGTTCAGCGACATTCCGGGTGTGACACTCGATGCGCTGACCAACAGCCCGGCTTATCCCAACAAGCCGACTTCCACCAACATCATTACGGATTTTTTCGAAGCTCCCACCGATGTGGCCGAGAATTATGGGCAACGGTTGCGGGGTATCTTCACGGCTCCACTGAGCGGCAAGTATACCTTCTGGATTGCTGCCGATGACTACGCCGGACTGTTCCTGAGCACCGACGCCAGTCCGGATAAGGTCCGATGGATCGCCGGAGTCCCGGGTTGGACCCCTCCGCGCAATTGGAGCAACTATGCCGAGCAGCAAAGCGACCCGATCACCTTGGTCGCGGGTTCCCGCTACTACATTGAAGCCCTCCAGAAAGAGGGGGGTGGGGGAGACAATTTGGCGGTTCGATGGGTGCGCCCGGATGGTGTGGATGAGGGGCCCATTCCCCTCGACAACTTCGTTGCATGGGGGCTCAAGCCCGAGGCCCCGCGGATTTCACAACAACCCGTGGCGGTCACGGTCGATGAACGCAGTTCGGCCACTTTCACTGTCGGTTACGACAACCCGGGTGGGGCTGAAGTATATTGGAAGCGGGGCGGTAATCTCATCCCTAATGCGACTGGGACGAGTTACACGTTGGATCCGGTGCGTTGGGCGGATAATGGGGCGTCCTTTCAGGCCTTTCTGACCAATGCCTTGGGTTCCACCCAATCGGTCGCGGTGACCTTGACGGTGATTCCAGACACGGTCGCTCCGGAGGTTCGCCGGGTTTACAACGTGGGCCTCACCAATGTGGTCATCGAGTTCAGCGAAGCCGTGGCCATTCCTTCGGGCGCGGTGAGCGATGCCTTTCGGATCGATGGTGGGGTGACGGTTCGATCGGCTGCGTTGGGAACCAATCCGACGATGCTCGTTCTGGAGGTGCGGGGGCTCTTGGAATCCACCCGATATCGGCTCACCATCAACGGGATTCGTGACCAGTCAGCGCGCGCCAATGCGTTGAATTCCAACACCGAGCGTGAGTTTTTCACCACCGAACTGGTGCCCGTGAATCTGGGCGGCAACGACGCGCGGGCTACGATGGTTCAATGGGTGGCCCGGGGCGGGTTCGATGTCTCCGCCCGCGGTGGCGACATCAGCGGCACGACCGACTCGGCCGGGTTTGCCGCTCAGTCGCTGACCGGCAACTTCGACCTTCGGGTTCGCGTGGACGGCCTCACCGTCACTGATCCTTACATGACGGCCGGATTGGTTGTCCGTTCTGGTACCGAGGCCAGTTCACCCTTTGCCGGAGCCTTTGCCGGTTCGGCCTCCGTGGGCAGCTTCTTTCGCAATCGCCCTTCCAGCGGGGCCAATGCCTCGATGACCGCCCCACGGGATGGGTATCCCGTGAATTACCCCCAAACCTGGCTCCGACTGCGTCGCGATGGGGCTTCGGTTTCT
>JARXAF010000164.1 GCA_029865985.1 Verrucomicrobiota bacterium | reverse complement strand
GAGTCACCCACTCGACCGTTCTCCAATAGCGGCGTGAAGTTCGGTATCGAGGCCGGCATCCAGCTCGCACCTGCAAAGAATTCGGAACTCAGTTCGACCCAGGATTGTCGGCGCGCGTGGCACACTCCAACATCCATGCATGCCCCGCGGGTTGATCCTCTGGTTGTGCCTGTCCCTCCTGTCTGGGCTCGTGTCGTTGGCCACCCCGCCGGACTGGGCGGCCGATGCCATTTGGTACCAGATCTTCCCGGAACGATTCCGTAATGGAGATCCGAAGAACGACCCGGTTCCCGCCAGCCTCGAGGGTACATGGCCGTATGCAGTGCCCGCCGGTTGGCAGGTTTCACCGTGGACTTCCGATTGGTACGCGCTGCAGCCGTGGGAACAGGCCAGCGGGAAGGACTTCTACCACAACGCCCAACTGCGGCGGTACGGCGGCGATCTCCAAGGCATTCTCGACCGGCTCGATTACCTGAAGGATCTGGGAGTCAACGCACTGTACCTCAACCCGGTCTTCGACTCCCCGTCGCTGCACAAGTACGGCGCAGCGCGATATCACCATATAGACCGCCATTTCGGCCCGGATCCCGCAGGCGATGCCGCACTGTTCGCTGCCGAAAATCCCGCCGATCCCGCCACCTGGCGTTGGAGTGCGGCCGACCGGCTGTTCCTGAAACTCATCCGCGAAGCCCACCGACGGAAAATGCGAATCATCATCGACGGGGTCTTCAACCATACCGGAACCACCTTCTGGGCCTTGCAACAAGCCCGACGGGAAGGCCCCGGCAGCCGCTTCGCCCACTGGTTCCACATCACCCGCTGGGATGATCCGATGACCCCGGCCGATGAGTTCGACTACCGCGGCTGGTCCGGCATCCAAGACCTCCCGGAAATCCGTCGCGATTCAGAGAATTTGCACCCTGAGGTGCGCGCGCATTTCCATTCGATCGTGCGCCGGTGGATGGATCCCAACGGGGACGGCAACCCCGAGGATGGCATCGACGGTTGGCGCGTGGATGTGGCCGCTGAAGTGCCCCTGGGATTCTGGAGGGAGTTCCGAGGTTGGGTGCAGGCGATCAACTCGCAGGCCTACATCACCGGTGAGATCTGGTGGGACGACTATGCGGCGAACACGTTCCGCAATGCCCGCCCCTGGCTCGACCAGGCGTTCGATGGGGTGATGAACTACCGCTTCGGCGACGCTGTCTTCCAATTCCTGAATCAACCCCGATGCACCACCCCGGCCCAGTTCGCCGAGGCCCTGGAGCTCCAACACCAGCAATATGGGTACGACCGATGTCTGGCCCTCCAGAACCTTTTGGGATCGCATGACACGTCAAGGGTGGGTTCGGCGGTGGTCAACCCGTCGGCTCGCCAAGACCACGGGGCGTCGCTCAAGGACGATCGGGGCTACGATCCGCGAGCCCCCAACGCGGCCGAGAAGTCGCGCTGGCGGCAGATGATCGCCTTGCAGTTCCTCGCGCCCGGGGCCCCGTATTTGTATTACGGCGATGAGGTCGGGATGTGGGGAGCCGATGACCCCGATTGCCGCAAACCCATGGTCTGGTCCGACCTGCGGTATGCACCCGAAAAATGCCTACCCTCCGGAGACCAACGGGCTCCCGATCCGGTCTCGGTCGATCGCGAACAGTGGCGATATTTCCGCGATTGGATCCGCTTCCGGAAAGCACACCCGGCCCTCCGTCGCGGCGACTACCGCACCCTCACCATCGCTAACCACCCGGGCGTCTTGGCTTTCGAACGTCGCTGGCAAGGCGAGCGGATCATCGCCCTTTTCAACTCCCAAGGCACTCCCGTGCGCATCAATTCGAGTGATCTCGGGATCGAGGACCTGCGCCGCTGGAAACTGGAACCAGCCATGCCCTCGGATTCACGGACCATCGAAATCCCAGCTCATCAGTATCGCATTCTAGTCCCTCGCTGAACGCGGGCTGGAAAGCCCGGCGAGCGAGACCACCAACGCTTCCGACGAATGCTCCTGAAGGGCCCTCCCGAATCGCCTACTGAGAAGGCCCACGTCCATCGCCTGCGGCCCCCTCGCTATTCCAAGCCCGCTCCGATACCCACTTCATGGCCCCTTCGAGGTCACTGAACTCACCGTCCAATTGCGCGGAATAGGCCTCCTTCAGGAGAGCACCCAACTGCGGGCCAGCAGTCCAACCCTGGCACAACAAGTGACGCCCCTGCAACAGGGCCGCCGGAACCGAAGCTTGGAGCTGAAGGTCCGCCGCGGCTTGTCGGAGTTTCAGGACCGAAGCAGGCACTCCTGCGGGTCGAGGAGGACGCCCCGAGGCGTCGGCGGTCATCACGGCGCAAAGTTCATCGATGGTCGAGGGCCGGAGCCTCACCGACAATCGGCGCACCATCCGGGCCGACGGATCCTCCGAATGAACCATGTGGTTGACCACCAACGGCACCACCCGTTCCACCCAGGACTCCTGGAATCCCACCCGACGCAGGAAACCCGACGCCAAATCGCCTCCGGCCGCCTCATGGCCCGGCGAGACGATCCGATCCCGCCCGCCTTTCAACTCCGTGCGGGTGCACGTGGCTTTGCCCAAATCGTGGAGCAGCACCGACATCATGAGCACACACCGCTCTTCCGCCGCCAGGACGGGCCATTGCGGTGAGGCCACCAAAGCATCCACCGCATGCAACGTGTGGACCCAGACATCGCCTTCGGGATGCCATTCCGGATCCTGCGGCACGCCGACGATTGCGGCCAATTCCGGCAAGAGTTCCAGCCATCCGCTGCCTTTCAAAAAGGCCAACCCCAGCGACGGCTGCACGGACCGGGTGGCCCACTTGAGCCACTCCTCGCGCACCCGTTCGACGGCCAGTTCGGCGAAACACGAACGAATGGACCGACACAACTCGAGCGTTTCCGGAGCGGCCTGCAACCGAAAGCGACCGGCAAACTGCATGCCGCGCAACACCCGCAACGGGTCTTCAGGAAACGCCGCGCTCGTGTGCCTCAGAGTGCGGGCCTCGAGATCGGAACGCCCGCCATGGGGATCGATCAGTTCACCGCTCCGAGGATCCCAGAGCATCGAGTTGATGGTGAAGTCGCGACGGGCGGAAGCCTCCAGCGGACTCAGTTCGGGATCGAACTCAATGTCGAAGCCCTTGTGTCCCGGCCCGCGCTTCGAATCGCGCCGCGGCACCGAAAAATCCCAGACCGCTCCGCTCGAATGGGTGAGCTTCACCACGCCGAACGACTTGCCCACCGAATCGGCCCGGCCGTGTCGGGACAACACGGCCGCCAACTCTGGATACGAGAGGCCATACACCTCGATGTCGAAGTCGGCGACTGGAACCCCCAGCAACCAGTCCCGCACGCACCCGCCCACCAGGTACGAACGCTCCAAACCCGGAGTGTTCCGCATCAAGGCCAGCAGCGCCGGTGGCAGGGTCTCGATCATGGAAAACGTGCAGGATCAGGCGGGCTTCAGCGGCACTCGGGCAGACCCAGGCTTTGCCGGAGGCTGGCCCAAGGCTCGTGGTCCCACTCGTTGACGGTTCCGGGTTCCTCGGCCTCCACCGGCGACAACATGGCCAGGAAGATCACCGGCTCGCGGAATGGGTTGTAAGTGCCGTGGATCTCGTTCTTGGGGATCAGCACCATCTCGCCGGCCTTGAGGATGCGATGCTGCCGACCACACCACTGCTCGGCCTGACCCGAAAGGATGTAGATGATTTCCTCGCGGGTGGGATGCCGGTGGAATCCATGGCAGCGCC
Source organism: Verrucomicrobiota bacterium (assembly GCA_029865985.1). Classification (GTDB taxonomy): domain Bacteria; phylum Verrucomicrobiota; class Verrucomicrobiia; order Limisphaerales; family UBA9464; genus SXXZ01. The sequence continues at coordinate 10,565 of JARXAF010000164.1, read as the reverse complement.
CGGCGTCGAGAGTCGCCCGGACCAGCAGCAACGATTCGCACGGCACGATGTCCGGACGGGACAGCCACGTGTTCAGCGTGTACGGCGTGAGGTCAGTCCGGCTTTCGGCCGCCGTGACAAAGCGCTGTTCGGACACCGCCGGAGAAGCGTTCATGGGGTCAATGGCGCGCACAGTCACCGGACGACGCAAGCCTTTCCGCCCCGTCAGACCGTCCGACCCGCCTTCAGGAAGGCTCCGCTCAACCGGCCTGACCGACCTGCTTGCGAATCGATCCGCAAATGGCCGAGGTCCAACGTTCCATGACCGCCATGTCGGGCCCTTCGATCAACAATCGCGCCTTGGGTTCGGTGCCGGAGTAGCGCAGCAGAACCCGCCCACCCTTGGGCTCGACTTCGGATTCGGCCTGTTTGACCAAATCCAGAACCTCCTCCAACTCAGCGAACGGGGTCTTCACCCGAACCGGCACATTCGTGACCAATTGCGGATATCGGGTCCAGCAGCGAGCCAATTTGGAGAGCGGCTCACCACGCGTCTGCATGGCGCTGAGAATTTGCAGTGCGGCCACCAGTCCATCCCCGGTGCTGCTGTGCTCCCGGAAAATCAAATGCCCACTTTGTTCGCCACCAAAGTTGTAGCCATGGGTCAGCATGCAATCGATGACGTTCTTGTCGCCCACCGCTGTCCGAACCACCTCGCCACCGGCCGCGCGGATGGCCACATCCAGACCGGCATTGCTCATCACCGTGGCCACCAAGGTCTTATTGGCCAATCGGCCTTCGGCCAGCATTTGCAACGCGCTGATGGCCATGATGTCGTCGCCGTCCACGAGGTTGCCGGCTTCATCACAAAGGATCACCCGATCGGCGTCTCCGTCATGGGCGATGCCCAAATCGGCCCGGTATTCCCGCACCTTGGCGCACAGAGTCTGCGGATACATCGAACCGCACTCGCGATTGATGTTGGTGCCGTTGGGTTGGGTTCCGAAGGCGATGACCTCCGCTCCCAATTCCTGCAGCACCATGGGCGTGGTCTTGTAGGAAGCGCCGTGGCCGCAATCGACCACGATGCGCATGCCCTCCAAGGTCAGGGTCTTGGGGAAAGACGACTTGGCCTGTTCGACATAGCGACCAATGGCGTCTTCGACGCGGACGGCCTTACCGATCTCGCTGGCCGTCGGGCGAAATGCCTCGATGCTCCCACTGAAGACCAATTCCTCGATTTGGTTCTCGGTCTCATCGTCGAGTTTATAGCCGTCGGGGCCGAAGAACTTGATGCCATTGTCGTCGTAGGGATTGTGGGAGGCCGTGATGACAATGCCCGCATCGGCCCGCATCGAGCGGGTCACATAGGCCACGCCGGGGGTCGGCAATGGGCCGATGAACACCACGTCCACACCCATCGAAAGGACGCCGGCGCTCAGGGCGTTTTCCAGCATGTAGCCGGAAAGGCGGGTGTCCTTGCCAATGACGATCCGGTGGCGCACCCGGTTCCGAGCCTGGCCATTCCGATTCTTAAACACATGCGCCGCTGCGCGACCGAGCTTCAAGGCGGTCTCGGCGGTCACCGGTTCGATGTTGGCCCGACCGCGGACACCGTCGGTCCCGAAGATCCGTTTTTGGTAAGACATATCAGCAATGGAAAACGTGCCAAAACACCCCGGTTCCGAGCAACTGGCAATGCGCGGTCACTGAAATCAATCCTGACCGGCGACGCTCAGCCGCATTGCCGCACCGGGAACTTGCTCATAAGCTGGGCCCTCTCGTGTCCTACTCCACTGGTCAACCTCAACTGCTGTCGCTGCTCAAGCAGGTCTTTGGCTACACGGAGTTTCGACCCCATCAGGCGGAAATCATCCGCGATGCCCTGGGTGGCCGCGATGTCTTCGCTCTGCTGCCCACTGGCGGCGGCAAGTCGCTGTGCTTCCAGTTGCCCGCCCTAGCCCGACCGGGACTGACCGTGGTGATCTCTCCGCTCATCGCGCTCATGAAGGATCAGGTGGATCAACTTCAGGCCAATGGCGTGGCGGCCACCTTCCTCAACTCCTCGTTGTCGGAGAAGGAGCGCAAGGCGCGTTGGCGCGGACTGCACCAAGGCGAGTTCAAGCTGCTCTACTTGTCTCCGGAACGCCTGATGATCGGCGAAGGTTCGCTCTTCGACGCCCTGCGACAGTGGAACGTGCAGCAAGTGGCGGTCGATGAGGCCCACTGCATCAGCGAATGGGGTCACGATTTCCGGCCGGAATACCGGCAACTGGCCCTGCTCCGGGAGCAGTTCACCGAGCTGCCCTTCATGGCGCTCACCGCGACGGCCACCACTCGGGTACGGGACGACATCATCCGGCAACTCCGCCTGAGGGATCCGTCCATTCACGTGGCCAGTTTCAATCGCCCGAACCTCACCTACCGGGTGATCCCCAAGTCTCAGTCGTACCGGCAGATCCTCGACTTCGTGAAGGCCCGCCCGAAAGAATGCGGCATCGTTTATTGCTTCTCGAGAGCCTCGGCGGAATCGGTGTCTGCGAAGCTGGCCCAGGATGGCGTCAAGTCGCTGCCTTACCACGCAGGGTTGTCCGCCAAGGAACGTTCGGCCAATCAGGATGCGTTCTTGAAAGACGAGGTCCGGGTGGTGTGTGCGACCATCGCCTTCGGCATGGGCATCAACAAACCCAATGTCCGCTTCGTCATTCACCACGACTTGCCGAAGAACATCGAAGGGTATTATCAGGAGACCGGACGGGCCGGTCGGGACGGGCTCCCCGGAGAATGCCTGCTGCTCTACAGTCCCGGCGATGTCGCCAAGCAAACGGCCTTCATCGCCGAGAAAACCGATCTGGAAGAGCAGCGCATCGCGCGTGAACAACTCCAGCAAATCAGCCACTACGCCGACAGTTCCGAGTGCCGGCGGGCCTCGTTGCTCGGGTACTTCGGAGAGGTGTACCCGCAACCCAACTGCGGCACGTGCGACAACTGCCTGAGCCCACGTTCCACTTGGGACGGCACGTTAGCGGCGCAGAAGTTCCTGAGCTGCGTGTTCCGCATCCGGCAGAAGAGCGGCTTCGGCACCGGGTTCAACCACGTCATCGCCGTGCTCACCGGCAGCGAGTCGGAAAAGGTGATCCAGTGGGGGCACGACAAGCTCAGCACCTACGGTATCGGTTCGGATTTGAGCCGCAATGAATGGGCCTCCATCGGGCGGGAATTGGTGCGCTTGGGATACCTTCGACAAACCTCCGAACAGTTCAGCGTCCTCGAGATCACACCCGACGGCATGACGGCCCTCAAAGACCGGCGCACCGTCACCCTCACCAAGCCGATGGAACGCTCGCGTCCGAAGGCCGAGCGAGTCGGAGACATCGACTGCGACGAACTGCTTTTCGAGAAGCTGCGCCTTCTGCGCAAATCGCTGGCCGACAGCCTGGGCGTGCCGCCTTACATCGTCTTCGGCGACAATTCACTGCGACTCATGGCGCGCGAACTGCCCACCACCGACGAGGAATTTCTCACGATCTCCGGTGTCGGTGAACGCAAGCTGCGCGATTACGGCGCCGAATTCCTCACCGAAATCCGCGAGCACCTGAGGAACAACCCGCGGGGTTGATGCGCGCCCGGAAGAAAGAATACAGAGAGACCAGCCCGTTGGAGCGGTTTGAGCGCTATCCGACCCACCGCAACCGGCCTGACTCACATCTTCTCCGTCACCTCGATGCCCAAGGTTTCCAGTCCCAACTTCAAGACTTGGGCACTCAGGCGGCACAGCGCCAAGCGAGTCGAGCGGGCAGGCTCATCGGCCTTCAGCACCGGACAAGCCTCGTAGAAACTGCTGAAGAGGCCCGCCAACTCGTGCAGGTAATTGCACAAGTAATTGGGCCGGCATTCCTCGGCCGCCGCTTGGAGGGTGAAACCCAAGTTCATCAAGTGCTTGGCCAATGCGATTTCAGCCGCCTCGGTCAAAACAATCGGTTGAGCCGCCGTCGGCGCACCGGAGTCGCGCACCACCTTGGACGCCCGGGTGTATTGATACTGCACGTAAGGCGCGGTATTGCCCTGCAATGCCAGCATCTTGTCCCAGGAAAACACGTAGTCGCTCTGCCGATTGGGCAACAAGTCCTGCCACTTCACGGCCCCGATACCCACGATGCGGGCGATTTCACGACGCTCGGCCTCCGGCAACTCCGGACGCTTTTCAGTCACTACCTGCAGGGCACGTTCTTCGGCTTCGTCGAGGAGGTCCGCCAGTCGAACGGTATCGCCTGATCGGGTTTTGAAGGGCTTGCCGTCTTCACCCAGGATTTTCCCGAAGCCGATGTGGCGCAATTGGGTCTTGGAATAGGCCTCCGGCTGCCAGCGGGCAAACACATGGAATAGCCCGCGAAAATGGCCCGATTGGCGATCATCCACCACGTAGAGGATTTCGTCCGGAGCCCAGGTCCGGATGCGATAATCGACCGTGGCCAGATCGGTGGTCATGTAATTGAACCCGCCGTCGCTCTTGCGAATGAGTGCCGGCACGTCCACCCATTCGCCATCCCGACTCACCAAGAACGGATCGTCCTTCGGCGGCAACGACCGGTCGCTGAAGACCGCCACAGCTCCGTCGCTGGATCGGGCGATGCCAGAAGCCAGGAGTGAGTCCACCACTGGGGCCAATTCTGGGTTGTAAAAGCTCTCACCCAAGGTGTGGTCGAAGCGGGTGCCCATACGCCCATAGAGCGTGTCGAACTGGACTTGTGAGAGCCGGATCATCTCTTTCCAGATCGCCAGGTTCTCGGCATCGCCGGCCTGCAATCTCACCAACTCCTGCCGGGCCAATTCCAAGCGAGCCGGATCGGCATCGCACTGGGCGTTGACCGTCTTGTAAAGCCGCTCCATCTCCGCGATGGGATCGCTCTCCAAGGCCGGCCGATCGAGCAACTCCTTCCAGCCCACCAGCAATTTGCCGAACTGCGTGCCCCAATCCCCGATATGGTTGTCGCTGATCACCCGGTGACCCAGCAGTCGCCACATCCGCTGCAGTGCATCACCAATGCCCGTGGACCGGATATGCCCCACGTGCATGGGCTTGGCGACATTGGGTGATGAGAAATCGAGAACCACCGTTCGCCGAGCCGCAGCCTGAGGCACCAACACAGGCTTTCCGGTGGCCGCCTCGTTCACCCAGTTCTCCAAAGCCGCACGGGTCAGGCGAAAATTCAAGAATCCCGGACCCGCTATTTCCACGGGCTCACAACAGTCGGAGACATCCAGACGCGCCACCACATCACTGGCCAATTGGCGGGGATTCATCCGGGCGGCCTTGGCCACCAACATCAACGAATTGCTCTGAAAATCTCCGAACCGCGCTTCCGAAGCCGGCTTCACCTGAATGGTGGCCGGGTCAGCGGCAGGAACGAGGGCAGAAACCGCGGCGCGCAGCCGGGATTCAATGACAGAATGAAACATGGGACGGAAATGTCGGACTCGAAATGAAACGCCTGCCTGGAGATCAGCGAAGACCTTCGGAGAAATCACGAATCATCTTCACCATGGACTCCGCATCCGGCGCCTGGGTGATGGACTTCAGGAAATCATCGCGACGCAGCACTTTGGCAATGCCCGCCAAGGTGTGCAAATGACGCTGAAACTGCCCGGCTGGCACCAGGAACAACGTGACTAAATGCACCGGCTGGTTGTCCAAGGCATCGAAGCTGACACCAGCGCGGGAACGCCCAAACGCGGCCGTCACCTCGGTGATCAAATCGGTGGAGGCGTGGGGAATACCAATACCGAAACCGATGCCCGTGCTCATGGAGGTTTCGCGTTTTTTGACGACCGCAGTGATGGCATCGCGATGCTCCGGAAGCACCTTCCCGGCTGCAACAAGGCAACCAATCAACTCATCGATGGCCTCCCAACGGTTTTTGGCCGCGAGTTCCGGAACGATCTGCCGTGTGGTGAGAATATCGCCAAGATTCATGCGTACCTAGGATCCGAAGCTTCTCGCCGGCGGATGGGACTATTCAAGTGTCATTTGCGACACAACGCGACCGAATTTCCAGCAGACAAGCCGATCCTGACGACATCCACCGCCATCCAGGATCGCCTTCAGCGTATCCACTGCTCAACCCAGAGCCATCCCCAGCGGTAAAGATCGCCGGAATGAAAGGTAGCCCACCGAAGGGCGGTCCCGACTCCAGGCCGATCCGCCAACCAGGCCATGCCCACCAACAGCATGAGCGCGTTGCCCAGCCAGATGAGCGACCCGGAAAAGAGGAATCCTTCGCCCACCAGGTCGGGCTGTCGGATGCGTAGGATCACCGCCGTCATGGTCACATGGAAGCCGTAGGTCAGCCCCAACCCGGCCTGATACAGGGGCATCACCCACCACGCCTGGCCCCAGCGCCAATGCACCAAACCCATGATCAGAGACCAGAGGATGGAATAGATCGGCAGGAAGTAGGGCGACAACGCGATGAAAGGATTGCTCTTGTTCACCCGGACCTCACCGCCTCGGCTATTGACCTTGAAGGACTGGACCCTAGCCCCGCACATCCAGGCGCTTACGGCATGGGTCAATTCATGCCCCAGCACATACAGCCACATGGGTCTCGGCAGCTGCAGATAGAAGACCACCCAAACTCCCAACCCCACCAGCAGCGGCACCCAAAACGGGCTCGCGGAAACGGAAGATCGCGCCACATCCCAGACAGCCCAACTCACGCCCATGTTGACCGGCAACAAAAGCAGGGCGACCACCCAGCGGACCACACGGCGAAACCATCGAGACAGCATCCGGCCCGAAGACTTCCGTGCCGAGCAGCGATCGAACAGCCCAAAGCGTCGAATCCAAAGCGTTGGACTGGGACCCACTCAACGAATCGGTCCCAGCCTTGCGATCAGAAGCACACGATGCACCATCCGGACGTGTTGCCCGTATGAAACCCAAGGCCAAGCCCCCCGCCCGTCCGATGGCCGAAGCCGCTAGCCCCACTCCCCGAAAGGCCACGCGCCCGGGAAGTCGCACCGCGAGCATCCCTGACCGGCCGGTCGAAACTCCGACCGACACCGCGGCCAGCGAGTTCGCCGGTCGGGTTGCCACGAATCTGGGTCGCGCCCTGAAGCCCGCCGAAATCGAGACCACCCGCCTCATCGACAGCCTGTTTGCCCGAATCCGCAGCGGCACCGTACTCACCTTGGGTCATGTCTCGGAACTCGGCTTTCTGATCAGCGAAAGCGCCTGGCAAAAGGCCGATTTGTGGAGCATTCCGCCGCATTCCTCTTGGGAACTCTGGCAATATATCGCCGTCTTGGCTGAAGAGCGGAATCTGGCCATCCCGAGCTTCCTCAAATCGGTCACCCAACCCGACGAAGCCCGCATCGCCGTGGCCACCCACCGACGGGAACGCGACGTGACTCGCTGGAAGACCTTGTTGGCCAACCTGCAACTCGGCCCCTCCGAGGATGCGCGGCCGGGCGGTCAAATCGAACTCCGCCTTCGGCTCGACGCCAAGGAGGCCTTGGTTGAATGGCGCAAGGCCGGGGCGGACACCTGGGCTCCCATCAAGCCGGGCAAGTTCAAGGACTTCGACGAGAAGCACGCGACGGAACTCCTGGCCGAAGTCGCCCTACTGTGGCAACCGCTGGCCCAGCGGGCTCGATATGGTTATCCCATCGAACTTTTCTACCACGATCAGAACACGCGCTTGTTCCTCAACCGGGTGCTGCGCCTGCCCGCCCTCCATCCCTTCATCGTGGGAGCTGCCGGCGAACCTCTAAACAGGCCGGAATCGCCTCTCCGCTGGACCCTCAGTGACGCGGCCGACGACCTTTCCGATTACTCGCTGCGTCTGCTCACGGGCGAAGGTCAGCCCGTACCGCCCTTCCTCCTGACCCTCCACGGCCGGCCGACTCTCTACCTGACGCCCGACACCCTGTACTCCGGACCGCCCGCAGAAGACCGTGCCCTGGACCCCGCGCTGGAAACCCGCATTCCGGCCCTGGCCCTCGAAACCCAGGCCGGCGTCCGTTTCCTCTCCCACCTCCAATTGGCGCTCCCGCCGCGACTGTCCGCCAAGGTGGCGGTGATCCCGCTTCAGCCCCGGATCCAAGCCGAATTGGTCCAACCCATCGTGGGCTATGACAACGAGTTCTGCTTCATGGACCTCCTGGCCGTGCGCCCGGACGGCCAACCCGTCGAACGCTGGACCGGTACCGCCTGGACGGAGCTCGACACACCCGACTCAGCCAGTCCGACCTCCAAATCCGGATCCGCCCGCGGCGCAGACTCTGCGGAATCACTGTGGATGTTCGACCGTTCCGCCCTGGTCGAAGCGGCCCGCCGTCTCGATGCATCCGGTTTCCGTTGGGACTTCGCCCGCCAGCGCTGGTCCGCGAAGGTGACCCGTCAATTTCCCGAACGCTTCGTTCCCTGGCTCAAATCGCTCCCCCTGTCCCTCGAATTGGATTTGCGCGGCGAACTCACCTCCTTCCTGAAATCCGAAGTCTCGGGCACAGTGAAGCTGGAGGTTCAAGAATCGGGCATCGATTGGTTCGACCTGTCGGTGATCGTGGACGTTTCAGACACGTCGCTCACCCAAGACGAGATCAAGATCCTGCTCAATGCCCGGGGCAAGTGGGTGCGCTTGTCGAACAAGGGTTGGCGCAAACTGGAGTTCAAGTTGTCGGCGCAGGAAGACGAGCAACTGGCCCGACTGGGGTTGAATCCCCACGAGCTCAGTTCAGAAAAACAGCGTCTGCATGCCCTGCAGTTGGCCGATCCCGCCGCCCGCCAATTCTTATCGGAAGCCAGCTACCAAAAAGTAGAACGCCGAGCGGCCGAGCTGAAGACCCGGGTGACACCGGAGGTGCCGGTCGAAATCCATGCGGAGTTGCGGCCTTATCAAAAAGAAGGATTCCACTTCTTGGCCTACCTGAGCACCAATCGCTTCGGCGGTATTCTGGCCGACGACATGGGTTTGGGCAAAACCCTGCAAACCCTCACTTGGATCGCTTGGCTGCGAGGTCAATATGCCAAACCGGCCCCGATCCTCGTGGTGTGCCCGAAGTCGGTCGCCGACAACTGGCGCTCGGAAACCGCCCGATTCCTCCCGAGCGTCCGCCCCCGGGTTTGGAGCAGCGACGACATGAAATCGCTGCCCACGCAGACCGGATCGGCCGACCTGCACATCATCAACTACAACCAACTGCGCTCGGTCGGCGAGAAGCTCCGCACCGAATTCCTGGCGGTCATCCTCGACGAAGGCCAGTACATCAAGAATCCCGGTTCCGTCACGGCCCTCATCGCCACCCGGATCGAAGCCAAGAACCGCGTCCTGTTGAGCGGCACACCCATCGAGAACAAGCTCATGGATCTCTGGAGCCTTATGGCCTTCGCCATGCCGGGCATTCTGGGCAATCGGGCCGACTTCCAAAAACTCTTCGACGCCAAGGAAGACCCGCTCTGCCGACGCCGCCTCGCCGCACGCGTCCGCCCGTTCCTCCTGCGGCGCACCAAGATGCAAGTGGCCAAGGACTTGCCCGAGCGCATCGAAGAAGACCTGCTCTGCGAACTCGAGGGCGAACAAAAGACCCTCTACAAGGCCGAGCTCAAGCGGGCGCAACAAATGTTGCTGGGCATCAACACCGCCTCGCAACTCAACAAGAACCGCTTCAACCTCCTCACCTCCCTGCTCCGTCTGCGGCAGATTTGCTGCCACCCGAAGTTGGTGAAAGACGACTCGAAGGCCGAGAGCACCAAGGTGGAAGCCTTGCTCGAGACCCTCGACCCCATCATGGAAGAAGGCGGCAAGGTCATCGTCTTTTCCCAATTCGTCGAAATGTTGGGCTTGCTCAAAAAAGCCGTCGCTGAGCGCAACTGGCCCACCTATTACCTCGCCGGAGACACCGAGAATCGCGGCGAACTGGTGCAGCAATTCCAACAACATACCGGTGAGGCGATCTTCCTCATCTCCCTCAAAGCGGGGGGCTTCGGCCTGAATCTGACGGCTGCCAGCTACGTGGTGCTCTTCGACCCCTGGTGGAATCCGGCCGTGGAAAACCAGGCGATCGATCGGGCGCACCGCATTGGCCAGCGACAAACGGTCATCGCCTACCGGTTGCTCATCAAGGACAGCGTCGAGGAGAAGATTCGCTCGCTGCAGAAGTCGAAGAGCCAACTGGCCGAAGACGTATTGGGTGAAGATAAGTTCGCCCAGTCGCTGACGCTCGACGACCTGCGATATTTGTTCGAAGGCTGAGGGGGAAAAGCCCGCCCGTGAGGAACGCCCGCTTGTGCAAGCTTTCCTGCGGAACGCCGGGTCGGGAGACCCGGCCTACAGGGCGCCTCGTGGGCTGGACGGCACGTTGTAGGCCCGGTGCCCTCACCGGGCGCTCTGCAGGCTCGATGCCCTCTGGGAACACCGGGTCGCCAGGAAAACGTGCGGAACGCCGGGTCCGGAGACCCGGCCTACAGTGGGCTTTCTTGGAAGGACAACGATCCCCAGAGCCGATCACCAATAACGGGGCACGGAGGGATCGGCTTCGCGGCTCCAGCGGTCGATGCCACCGGTGAGGTTCACCAAACTGGTAAA
>JARXAF010000103.1 GCA_029865985.1 Verrucomicrobiota bacterium | reverse complement strand
ACCCGGCTCACTTGCGCGGCGGCAACACGGCCACGACGGGCGTGGAATTGCCGAAGCGGGTGAAGTCCTTCCAGGTCCAGACCACCTTCTTGTCGCGAGTCACCTCAATGAACTGGGGATTCTCCGGGCCGGCGTGGCAGTTGCCGATGAGCGTGTTGCCATTGGGCAAACGATCCACACAAGTGATCCAGGCGAGCGTGATACCATGGAGGTCGTTCTGATTAACCTGCCACACGATCTTACCGGCGCGATCCACCTCGAGAACGCTGTGGTTGTTGCCGCCGCCGATGAGGGTGTTGCCATTGGACAGACGAATGGCGCTGTAGGCCTGATTGCCCCAAGCCTCAGGACCGTGGCCGCCCTTGCGCTCCTTGCCGAAGAGGGGGATGTCATACTGCCAGACGATCTTGCCCTTCGCATCGTATTCCCGGATGCGACCATCGGCCTCGTGGGCCACCAGGTAATTACCATTGGCGATCTTGCGGACGCGGCGTGTATCGGAGTGCGCATTCGGGTGATCGACTTGCAGCTTCACCTCGCGTTGAACCTTGCCGTTGCGATCCACTTCAATGATCCGGGCCGGGCCGGACTCAGCGATCATCGTCAGGCCGTTTTCCACCCGCTGAAAGGCATGCACCTCAACCGGTTTGCCGGGGTTGGCCTTCGCCGCGTCGTATTCCCAGACCACCTTCTTGTCGCGATTGACCTCCTGAACCTTGGTCCAGCCCTGCTGAAGGAGCACGTTGCCGTTGGGCAGCACGTGCGCATCGTGGATGGCGGTCACCGGAATTTCCCACTCAAAGGAACCATCGGGAGCGATGATCGCCAATCGCCGGGTGGAATCATCGGCAGCGAGAATGCGGCGTCCTGGCCCGGACACTTCGAGGGCCTGCAGCGCGAGCGTAGCGGTGGCAGCGAGAACTCCGGCCATCACGGCCAGACGGAATCCAGTGCGAGAGGTGGGGATCATTTTGGGGAAAGAGTGCTCCGAAATGTACACTCACGGAACGAGCGCTGTCGAGGGAACCCCGCCGACAACGACACCAAACAGCGTCCTTCGGATTCACCTGGGGAACTACCCCACCGAATCAACCCAGTGTGCCCACTTGTTCCAAGGCACGTTCCAACTCCGACACGCGGAGCGGTTTGGCCAAGAACTGGTCGAAGCCGGCTTGCATGGCCTGCCGACGGTCTTCTTCGAGGGCGCTGGCCGTGAGGGCGATGAGGTGGGTGCGGGCACCGGGCCGGGCTGTTCCAGATCGAGCCGAAGCCGAAGTCACCACCGAGGCGGCCTCCAATTCACGCAGACGGCTGGCCAATTCCAGGCCACTCATTTTCGGCAATTGCAAATCGAGAAGGACCGCATCGAAACGAGTCCCCAGAATCCAATCGGACAGCATGGCCTCGGCCGTATCGACCGTCTTGACCTCGTACCCGGCGCGCGCGAGCAGGATGCGAATGAACTTCTGGCTGGTCGGATCATCGTCCACCACCAGCAACCGCAGCGCACGAATGGGCTTCGGAGCCTGGGGAACCATTCCCCCGCCCGCGGATGATCCGGGCCGCGCCTCCACCGTGGGGAACACGAGATCCATGGCGATTTGCGTGCCCTGGTCGGGACGACTGCGAACCCCGATTTGTCCCCCCATCAACTGGATCAACTGACGGGAAATAGCCAACCCGAGGCCGGTGCCACCCGAAAACCGGCGTTGGCTCTGGTTTTCCGCCTGATAATAGGCCTGAAACAGGCGTTCTTGGGTCTCGGAATCCATGCCGATCCCGGTGTCGTCCACTTCGATCCGCACGCCGACCAAGGAGACATCACGACTGGTCAGCTGCACCGACACCTGGATCATCCCCTTGTGCGTAAACTTGATGGCATTGGAGACCAGATTGGAAACCACTTGAGCCAGTCGGTCGGCATCGCCTTTCACCCGTTCGGGCAACTGAGGGTCCAACCGAACCTCCAACATCAACTTCTTTTCCTCCGCCAAGGGGGCAAAGAGCTTGGCCACGCGCTGCAAGACTTCCCGCAGTTCAAACTCTTCGGACAGCAACCGCATCTTGCCTGACTCGATCTTGGAATAGTCGAGGCTGTCGTTGAGAACATTGAGCAAGGTTCCAGCGCTGGACCGGAGAGTGTCCAACCAGTCGCGCTGTTCGGCGTTGAGCGGACTCTTTTCCAGGAGCTGAAGCATTCCCAGCACCCCATTCAGCGGGGTGCGAATCTCGTGGCTCAACTGGGCCAAGAACATCCCCTTGGATCTCTCCGATTTCTCAGCGCGCCGCAGCTTTTCGGTCAATTCCTGCGTGCGCTCCAACACCTGATTCTCGACGGACTGCCGCACACGGACGAGATCCGAGGTCGTTTGGTCCATCTGCTGGTGGGTCGCATCGACATCGGCCAGGTCGCGGACGATCCGACGGCGCACAGTCAGGAGCGAGTCGTGGATATCCCGCAACTCATCCGGGGCCAAGCGGTCTTGGGTTAAAACGCTATCCACGCCCTCCTCGGTATGGAGAGATCGCAGACGACGGGGCAGCGCATCGAGAGGTCCAGCCCATCGGGCCGACAACCAGGAAGCCAAAGCCAAAGCGACAGCCACCAAAACCAGCAAAGCCACCAGCAACCACACCCGACCGCGACCGTTCTCGATCGAGGCGTTTTGGAGAGTGCGATCCAACCAAGGGCCGAAAACCAGGGTCGGCATGAGCGCGAAGAGGAGGAACGCCACCGTGAGGCTCGAGCGGAAAGACAACGGATTGCGCAACTGAGGCCAGAGCCCCCATCGAAACATCACCCGCTGCCACCGAGTGCGAGGAGCCGGGTAGGGTCCGGAACGGGATTCCGCAGTCCGGACAGAAACGGGTTTGGCAGCAGAAAGCGGTTCGCGAATTTCAGGCATGGGCATCGGCCGCAGGGCCAATGGGGTGTATCGGCTTCCCTGCCCCAAAGCTTGAGGCCCAGTTGTGGGCTACCGAGAAGACTCCAATACCGCGCCCGCCGGAAAGAGTCCGGTTCTTGGCCCCAGTCAACCCGCCACGCTGCAACCGGTCTCCTGAGCGGGGTGCGTCCGACCGTGCTTGAAAGGTTCCCGCATGCGCAGGCCCAGCGCCTTGAGCAACTCGGCATCCCGGTCATAACTCGGCGACGGCACGGCCTTGGTAAGCATGAATTCGGTCTCGCTGCTGAAGATGGAATTGGCTCCGGCCATGAAGCACAGGGCTTGGGCCGTGTCGTCGAGCTTCACCCGACCGGCGGTCAGGCGCACATCCGAGCGCGGCAGGACGATGCGGGCCGTGGCGATCATGCGAATCACATCCCAAACCGGCACATCCGGGTTCTCCGCCATGGGCGTGCCGGCGACCTTGCTCAGGATGTTGATGGGTACCGACTCCGGGTGCGGCTCGATTTGGAGGAGCGTCTGCAGCATCTTCAACCGATCGTCCACCGTCTCGCCCAGACCGATGATGCCGCCCGAGCACAGCGTCACGTTGGTCTTGCGGACTTCTTCGAGCGTCTTCAACCGATCCGCATAAGTGCGGGTGGTGATGATGGTCTCGTAGAACTCGGCCGACGAATCGACGTTGTGGTTGTAAGCGTAAAGTCCGGCTTCTTCGAGGCGCTTGGCCTGATGCTCACTGAGCATGCCGAGCGTGCAGCACACCTCCATGCCGAGGTCGGTGACCCCGCGGACCATGTCCAGAACGCGGTCGAACTGGGCGTTGTCCTTCACCTCGCGCCACGCCGCTCCGAGGCACACGCGGGAGACTCCGGCCTGCTTGGCGCGATGGGCTATTTCCACCACCTTTTCCTTTTCCATCAGGCGCTCCGGGCTGACCCCGGTGGAATACCGAGAAGACTGGGCGCAGTAGGAACAGTCTTCGGGACAGGCTCCGGTTTTGATGGAGATGAGTTTGCTGACCTGCATCTCGGCCGGATCGTGGAACTTCCGATGCACGCTGGCCGCCCGGAACACCAGTTCCAAGAGCGGCGTGTCATACAGTTCGCGGAGGGTCTCGAGGCTCCAGTCGTGTCGGATATCGGCGGTCATACAAGGCCGGTTAGCGAGATCGCCAACCGTGTGGGCATTGTGGTCGGGGCAACCCCGCCTTGTAAACCCAAGGATGACGAGAGATTGACGCCCCCCTACCCCTCACGAAACCGAATCACGACACCGACTCACTGCGTAAGACCTCCAAGGGCGACTGCCGGGTGATACCGCGACTGGAAAACAAGCCCACCACCACGGTCAAGGTGGTCACGATGACCACGGCGCCCAGAAGAATGAGGGGTGACGCGGTAAACGGGGTCCGGAAGCCGAAACGAGCCAGAGCCCAGGCAGCGGCGCAGGCCAGCAGGGTCCCGGTCAAGGCACCCATCACTCCCAAACAGGCGTACTCCGCCAGAAGCGCCTGCTGCAACTGGCGTCGGCTGGCTCCCAAGGTCCGTAGCAAGACCATCTCGCGGACTCGCTGCCAGCGGCCGGTGAGGATCGCTCCGGCCATCACCACCAAGCCGGTCACCACCGTGAAGAGCGCCATGAAGCGGATGCCATATCCCGCTTGGGTGACCACGCGATCCAGGGTCTCCAAGACGAGGGTTAGATCAATCGTGGAAACATTGGGAAATCGGGCCACCAGGGATCGTTGAAGTCGGGCCGACGCGGCCGCATCCACAACCCGCGTTGCCAAAACGGTCATGGCCGGGGCTGATTCTAAAACGCCTTCTGGGAACACCACGAAGAAATTGGGCCGAACCTGTTTCCAATCCACCTCCCGAAGGCCCGCCACACGGGTTTCCATGGGCACTCCCTGAACGTCGAAGGTGATCGCATCACCGACACTCAGGCCCAGATCCCGGGCGATGACCGACTCCACGGTGATGGGCACCGGGCCCTCGGCTTCGGAGGCCTTCGCCACAAAACGGCCGGCGATCAAGCGTTCCGATTCCACCAGTTTGGAGCGGAACGTGGACCGATACTCCCGTCGCAAGGTCCATCCGGGGATGGGGCTATTGGTCTCGGCCAGCAAACTGTCCACTCTCCGACCCTTCAAGGAGGCGATGCGCATCGTCACGATGGGAGCCGTATCGAGCACCGGGAAACCCTCGGCTCGGACTGTCGCGATCACGTCCTCGCGTTGATCGGCCTGGATGTCGAAGAGGATGGCGTTGGGTTGCTGCAGGCGGTCGGCGGGAAACAACTGGGTCAACAGCACATCCCGGGTCAACTGGAGGGTGACGAGCAGGAAGGTTCCCAGACCCACCGAAGTTAGCACCAGCAGTGTGCGATTGCCGGGGCGATGTAGACTGGCTAGGCCCTGACGCACGGCAAAAGGCCAGGAGGCAGGAGTCCATTTCCGGACCATCCAAGTCAGCATTCGGGCCACTCCAGCCAAGGCTCCAAAGGCCGCCAGCAAACCGGCCACCGTGGCCAATCCTTCCCACGGCTTACGGGCTTGGACGGTGGCAAAGAGACTCAGGCCCACCAGAATGGCCAGACCAATCCGAATCCTCCAGCGCCGATCGGAGGTGTCGCCTCGCGAATAGTCGGCCCGGATCACACTCAATGGTGAAACCGATCGAACGACACCCAAGGGCAACAGCGTGAAGGCTAGACTCACCGAGAAGCCCGCCAAGGCCGCGACCAACGCCGGCAGCAACTGGAACTGCGCCTCGAAGGTGACCGGAAGCCAACCCTGAAGGAGTCGGGGAATCAGCGGTTGCACCAGTCCGCCCATGACCAAGCCCACCGCGGTGCCCAAGGTGGTCAGAGCCAAACCTTGGGCGAGGTAAATGGCCGATGTGGCATCGATCCCGGCCCCGAGACATCGAAGGATGGCCGCATTCGCCAGTTTGGATCCCACATGCACTTGAAGGGCGCTGGCAATCCCGATGGAACCCAGGATCAAGGCAACCGCCGCCACCAGGTTGAGAAACCGGTTCAGGTTCTGAAGCGTTCGACCCAGGTCCTGCTTGCGCTTATCGACCGTGTCGGCCTCCAAACGCAGTCCGGGCAACTCGGTTCGATGAGTGGCCAACCATTGCTCCACCGCAGCGGCATCGGGCCAACGAAACATCATCCGGTACCGCGCCAAACTTGCCACTCCCAACAACCCCGTCTCCGTCAACCGGGAGGCCGGCAAGTAAGCCCGAGGTGCTAGCGTGGAGAACGCCACCGTGTCTCCGGGCACCCGCACCAGTGATCCAAGAATCCGGGTCTTCCAACGGCCAATATGAACTGGATCGCCCACCTTCAGTCCAAATTGGAACAACACGCTCGAATCTAGGATCACTCCGTCACCCCGGCGCAATGCCTCCAGCGCTGAAGGCGGTTCGCACTCCAGTTGACCATAGAACGGGAACTCACCTTCCAACGCCCTCGCATTGACCAACCGGGTGGCATTGGTCAGCGCGGGAAATACCGCCATGGTGGAAAAGCTCGTTTCGCGGGCCCTCTCCAAGGCGGGCAATGTTCGAGCCAACGCCTCCGCCTCCGGTGAGAAGGGCTGTCGCGAGGCCAACACCAGATCCGCACCCAACAAGGTTTTGGCCTGCACTTCAATCGCCTCACGCAAGGTCGCTGACAACGATCCGACCGCCGCCAAGGCCGCCACTCCCAGCGAGATCGACAGGGAAAACCAAATCAACCGAACCCGAGAGGTACGAGACTCCCGCCAGGCCATTCGCCAAGTCCACCGATGCAACAGAGCCCGAATCACCCGGACAAAATAGTCTCAACGCATCGGGAGGCGAGCCCCGCTGTCGGGAATCTGCATCCGAGATGTCCATGGAGCCAGGAACCCGATACCTTGCACGCCGTTCGTCTGAGGATCCTTCATGCAAATTCGCTCTGCCCAATTCGTGATCAGCGCCACCAGCCTGGATGGCTGCCCGGACCCGGATGTCCCGGAGTTCGCCTTCATCGGGCGCTCCAATGTGGGCAAATCGTCGCTCATCAACCGCCTCACGGGACAGACCGGATTGGCCAAGGTTTCGGCCACGCCGGGACACACCAAGACGCTGAATTTCTACCTCATCAACAAGGATTGGCACCTGGTAGACCTTCCTGGATACGGCTTCGCCCAGAAGAACTTAGCTGCTCGGGAGCGCTTCGAGGAGATGATCATTGATTACCTCGAACAGCGGGAATCGCTCATCCGCGTCTTCGTTCTCATCGACTCCCGCCTGCCAATGCAGAAGCTCGACCGGGATTTCGTCCAGTGGCTTATCGGGGCCGACATCGATTTTGCCTTGGTGTTCACCAAGGTCGACAAGACCAAGTCAGCCGTGCTGCGCGAGACGCGGGGACAATTCGAGACCCTCTTTCAGGAAATGGGAATTTCGGCAGCCCCGATGTTTGAATCGTCGTCCGAAACCGGGGCTGGAAAACTCGAACTCCTGCGATTTATCGGGGCGGAAGTGGCCACCGTCGTAGCAGACGAAGACGAAGACCCAGAGGAATCCAACGCCGATGACGACGCCGATGACGAGGGATCCGGAGGCGCCGCGACCGCGCCGCCCACAGCGCTTCCCCCGTCCTAAGCCGAAGCCCTCCGCTCGAAAAACAGCGGAAGGCCCCAGCAAATGCCCTCTGCACGGGCGGATTATCAGCTCCCCAATAACCCAAATAACCGCGCGGGACGGCAACTGGACGGCCAGAAAGACACAAGCAGCAATGTGTTCGGGCGGCCTCATCGGGAGCCACCGGGCGGGGGGGGCAACAATGGTTTTCCGATGTCGCCCGGATAGATGCCAAGAATAGAAAAGGGACAGGCTTACATATTCGAGGGACAGGCTCTTTTTCTGAAAGAATCCGTCCAGAGGCAACGAATCATGAGGCAGACGCTTCATGAGAACACGACGCCTCAAGGCCCATCCCGATGCCTCCAGCGGCTTCTACCACTGCATGTCCCGCGTGGTGGATCGACAATTCATCTTCGGCGAGATCGAAAAAGAGCACTTCGCCCGTCTGATGCGCCAGTACGCCCGTTTCTGCGGCATCCAAATCCTCACCTTCTGCCTCATGGGCAACCACTTTCACCTCCTCATCGAAGTCCCAAAACGCCCAGAATCACCTCCCAACGATGCAGAATTGCTCCAACGCATCGGCGCCATTCACCCGCCAGCACTCGTCGAGCAACTCCGCAGACAACTCGCCGACACGTCCTTGCTCTCCATTCAAAAAGACGCTCTGCGCCAACGCTTCTGGCAACGCATGGGCGATCTCAGCCAATACCTCAAAGAACTCAAACAACGCTTCAGCCAGTGGCACAACCTCCGCCAAGGCCGGCGCGGCACACTCTGGGAGGAACGCTTCAAAAGCGTCCTGATCGGCGCCGACGGTTCGGCTCTCTCCACCATCGCCGCCTACATCGACCTCAACCCCGTCCGCGCCAGATTGGTTGCCGACCCAGCCCGATACCGTTGGAGCGGCTACGGCCAAGCCATGGCCGGACGCCAGGAGGCTTTGATTGGCTATCAGGCACTGGTAGCAGTTCGAGACGGCCTGAGCCTCAATCCAGCTCAGGCCCTCAAACAATATCGTGCAGGGCTCTTTGATTATGCCGAACGGCGAGGCGTTTTCTCATCGACTCCCCCCTGCAACAACACCGCGAGCAAACCCGAAGTCTCGGCTCGCCACCCGCAGAAACCACTCAGGAATCCTGGGCTGGTCAGCCAATTGCTCCATCGGATCAGCTATTTTACCGACGGCGCCGTCATCGGCTCCCGCAGCTTCGTCGAATCCATCGCTCTCCATCACCAGCATTGGCTCCAACGTAAACGCCAGGCCTCACCTCACCTTGTATCCAATCTTGAAACGCCCTCCCTCTTCAGTCTGCGCCCAGCGCGGGTTCTGGATGCAAGGGGCTGAAGACAGTATCCATCGATTCAATCACCCGCTCTTCACCTTCATCTGAATTGGTGAAAAGGTGGCCTCCAAAGGCAGGCCATGATCTCAAAACAAGACCGTGCCGTAGGGAAGGGATGGCTCTGGTACAATAACGAGAATTCATTGGTTAGAATTACTCTACCCTTCTCCAGAAGGCCTACCTTTGGACCCCAGAAGGCCTACCTTTGGACCAACGATCTTCGATCCAAAAACCACCGTAAATCGCAGAGCCTGTCCCTTCCAAAAGCCGTCCCTTTCAAAAGCCTTTAATGAATCCCAAAGCCTGTCCCTCTCTCCTCTATTCTATCGTTCCGATTACTTTATAAGCCTGTCCCTTTCAAGAGCCTGTCCCTTGTAAGAAGGGAGGCATGAGGATTTTTTTGGGGGCTCCGGGGGCGGGTGCTGTCATTGACGGGTGGGGGCGTTTTTTCGCATCCGGCAGGCATCCGAGCAAAATTTGACTTCGCTCCAGACCTTTTCCCATTTCTTGCGCCACACGAAGGGTCGACCGCAGACGACACATGGCTTGGAGGGCAGGTCGGCTTTCTTCCGCATCTTGGGCATCCCAACAGTTCGACTGCAATTGGCGTAAAGTCCACCGGTTAAGCTTGCCGCTCGCCCACCGTTTCAAACCTGAATTGCCTCGGTCCCGTCCTGGAATCCCAAGAGATTTCGACCCGCATGTCCTTTGGCTGATGATTGTCTTTGAGGGCAGCAGCCAACTGCGGTGGCTCGAGAAAACTCGAGGCCGATCTTGGTTGATGAGGTCAACCGATAGCCGATTTCAGCGCGGGCGGATGATCAACTCTTCGATGACCGCGCGGGACGGCAACTGGACGGCCAAGAGGACGCAGGCGGCGATGTCTTCGGGCTGCATCATGCGGGCGCGGGCAGCCTCGTCAGGAACCACCGGGCGGCGATTCAAGAGGGGGGTGTTGATGTCGCCCGGAAAGATACCGATGGCGCGAACACCTCTGGCTCGCTCCTCGGCATTGATGGCCTGGGTCAAACCGGCCAACCCGAACTTGGACATCACATACGCCGGACCCGCCTTGGGGGAGGCCTGTTTGCCAGCATCGGAGATGATGTTGACGATGGTGCCCGAACCCCGGTTGCGCATTCCGGGCAGGAAGGCCTGAACGCAGTAGTAAGCACCGTTGAGGTTGGTATCCATCATGGCCCGATAGTCGGCATCGGAAAGCACTTCCAAGGCCCGTTGGGGCGCATTGGTGCCCGCGGCGTTGACGAGCACTTCCACAGCGCCCATTTCAGCCTCGATGCGACGCCCCACTTCACGGACGGACTCCTGCTGGGCGATGTCGCATTCGATCACCGTGACGCGATCGGCCAAAGCGCCCACCAGTGAACGAGTTTCTTCCAACGCTGAGCGCCTCCGACCGAGAGCAACGACCGACCAACCGGCGTTCACCAACGCGAAAACGGTCGCCTGACCCACGCCGGAACCACCGCCTGTGACCACTGCCAATTGCTTCATAATTTAAAAACGTAAGTAGGACGGTCAAAAATAGGAACTACAGGAATCAGGCCCGAGCCCGATGCCGCGCCTCGAGATCTTGCAATGCTTGTCGAACGTGACGGATGTCCATCGAATGAACCTCTAGTCCGCATCCGATGTCGCTCAACAGGGTGATGGTGAGCTCTCCTCCGAGGTGTTCTCGAAATTCTTCTAAACCCTCCAACACCCCCAATTCGCCCGAAGCGGAAACGGACTCGAGTTCAGGATCAAACAAAGTGAATCCCAACCGCTCCAAGAGGCTCAGGATGCGTTCGGCTGCCGGACGGGCCAACAGGCCTTGTCGGACCGAATACAGCACATCCAGGGCGATGCCGATGGCCACTGCTTCGCCATGCCTGAGCCGATAACCGCTCATTTGCTCAAGCTTGTGCGCGGCCCAATGTCCGAAATCGAGAGGACGCGCACTGCCCATCTCGAAGGGATCACCGCCATTGGCGATGTGATTGAGATGCAATTCCGCGCTGCGTCGGATGAGGTGCTTCATCGCTTCCGGCTCGAAGTTAGCCAAGGCAACGGCATCCTGCTCGAGCCGGTCAAAGAACTCAGAATCCCGAATGCAGGCCACCTTGACTGCTTCAATGTAGCCCGCGCGTTTATCTCGATCGGAGAGGCTGGCCAACAAATCGAAGTCGTTGATGACCGCGAAGGGCGGTGCGAACGTCCCGATGAAGTTCTTCTTTCCGAAAGCATTGACGCCGTTTTTCACCCCCACGCCAGAATCATCCTGAGCCAGCGTGGTCGTCGGGATGCGGATGAGACGAACCCCCCGGTGGGCCGTCGCTGCCGCCAACCCCACCATATCCAGCAAGGCCCCGCCACCCACCACTACCACGTAATTGTGCCGGTCGATGTGGTGTCGGTGAATGAGTTCGAGGATCTCCACCACCCGGGACCAATCGTTCTTCACGACTTCCCCGCCGGTGACTCGAACCGGCGGACCAACGAGTTGCAACCGCTGCGGATGGGCTCCGAAATACGCTTCGATCTCCGGGGCCAATTCTGGACGGGCGGCCGCAAGAGCCTCTTCCAGAACCAGCAATACCTTCACCCGAGCCGCGGCTGGGTGGGAGTGAGCACTCACGAGCACCGACGCCAGCACGGGATTGTCCCGGGCAAAAACGCGGTCGGTGAAATGGAGCTGATGCCGGTAATTAACCGAGATGACACGTTCAACAACGGACATTGGGTGCGCAGAGCGTGCGGTTCCGACGTCGCAGCGCGAGAATTATTTACATTCAGTGAGGTTGCTTCGATTTCTCGGACAGAGAGTAAGAGGAATCCTGTACCATGGAATCCATCATCAAAGACTCCCCTACCAAAACGCGCCGTAAGTTCGATAAATCGTTCAAATGCGAGGTCGTTCGCAACTGGTTATCGAG
>JARXAF010000056.1 GCA_029865985.1 Verrucomicrobiota bacterium | reverse complement strand
ACGGTCGCAACCAGACCCTTGCGCGGTGCGGCGGGTTCGGCAGCGGTGACCGACTGGTCCAATCCGAGGACCGTCAGAAGGCAAACCAACACCGGCATAAATCCCATTCTGAACAACGACTGACCGCTGGTGCCGAAATGGACGCAACGAGTCGATTGGGAGTGGTTTTTCATGAAATTGCCGGGCCGATTTGCCATTCAAGCCTGTCCCCGAAACCCGATCAACTCCCTGGCTGAATCTTCATGCGACTCAGCCGGAACGATTCAGTTGGGAGGAAAGGGATGGCGTAGCGGATTCTTCCGCAAGACGAGGCGAGAGCGAGGCGCGGGCCGATTGTAGGCCCGTAACGAGTGAACAACGAAGCTCTTGCGGAAGAAGACGCAGCCAGCGCGACCGATCCAATTGAATCGTTCCGGCTCAGGGACAGGCTCACCGGACTCGAATTGCCCGGTTGATTCCCTGAGCGGTTGGAGTTCCATCAGCAACATGGTCCCCCGCAGAACTTCGTCGCAGCCTCGGGCCTTCACGCTCATCGAGTTGCTGGTGGTCATTGCCATCATCGCGATCCTGGCGGGCATGCTCTTGCCGGCACTGGCCAAGGCGAAGGAGAAGGGCCGCAAGACCTCGTGCTACAACAACCTGCGCCAAATGGGGTTGGCGATGCTGATGTACGCCGACGACCACGGCGGCAAAGTCCCCCGGGGCAACCAACCTTATTGGTGGCAACTGTACATCCCCAGCCTCGGCGGCACCGCTGCCGCGCGCGACCAATACGGCCGGATCAAGGTGTACACCTGCCCGAGCTACCCCAACAAACGGCAGGTGGTCTGCTACGTGGTGAACGCTTGGCAGTTCAGCAGCCCGCGCGACACGGTCGGTAGCGAGGTGACGGGGGCGGTGAACCTGCAACGCGTGCAAAGCCCCTCCGAAACGATCTACTTCGCCGACAACGAGAGCGCCCCGTGGCGACCGGTCTTCACCGTGACCAATGTCATCGGCGGCGTGGACCTCAACGACGTGTGGAACCCGGCCCACCTGCCCTACGGGGCCACGGGTCGCTCCCTCAGTGGCGAACGCCGGGTGGCGGCCAAGCGGCATGGCGAAGGAGCCAACCTGCTCTTCTTCGACGGCCACGCCGGATGGAAAAACGGACGAGCCATGACGGTCGATGACTGGCGCGAGCAGCGGAATTGAATCACTGCATCGGCCGCCAACGGTTCATTCCGAAGGCGCAAACACCGTCAGCTCCGGGATCGCGGTGACGAAGCGGGTCCCCAGACGTTCCAGCGCGATATTTTGCTGACGCACTTCGGCGGCGATGTTCCACGGCAGGATCAGCAGAAAATCGGGTCTCCGCTCGGTCAAAGCGGACGGGGGCAGAATGGGAATGTGACTGCCGGGCATCCATTTACCCTGCTTCGAGGGCGCTGCATCACAAACAAACGGCAACAAGTCGGGTTTGACCCCGGCGTAGTTGAGCAAGGTGTTGCCCTTGGCCGCTGCTCCGTAGGCGGCGACCGTCTTGCCGGCCCGCTTCTGCTGGATGAGGAAGAAGAGCAAGTCGTCCTTGATGCGATTGGCCTTGGCTTGGAACCCCTCGTAACCGGCCGGACTTTGCAGGCCGCGCCGCACTTCCTCGGCCACCAATGCCGCCACCGCCGGAGCCTCCGGGCGCGGATCTTCCGCATGGCAACCGTAGACCCGGATGCTGCCACCGTGAGTCGGCAACTCGTCCACATCCCACACCCGCAGACCGGCCGCCGCGAAAATGCGCTGCACGGTGTGCAGGGTGAAATACGAGAAGTGCTCGTGATAAACGGTGTCGAACTGGTTTTGTTCGAACATCTGCATGAGGTGCGGGAATTCCAGTGAGATGGTTCCGGACGGCTTGAGCGTGGCCTTCAATCCGAGGGTGAAATCATTGATGGCCGGGACGTGGGCGAAGACGTTGTTGCCGATGATCAAATCGGCTTGTTGACCACCCGATGCCAGACGCTGGCCCAAAGCCTCGGTGAAAAACTCCCGCAAGACCGGAATCCCGATGGCCTCGGCCGCCTCTGCCGTGCTGGCGGTGGGTTCGATGCCCAAGCACGGAATGCCGGCGGCGACGAAGTTCCGCAGCAGGTATCCGTCGTTGGAGGCGACTTCAATGACCCGACTGGCCGAGGTCAGCCCCAGTCGTGCGGTGATCCCCTGACAGTAGCGCGCCGCATGATCCAGCCAACTGGTCGAGGTGCTCGAGAAGTAGGCGTAATGGGCGTCGAACAACTCGGCAGCGGCCGCGTAGTCCTCGGTCTGGACGAGCCAGCAAGAATGACAAACGCGGATGACCAAAGGATAGCCGGTCTCGGGCCCGCGCAAGTTCTTGGCATTCAGGTAGGCGTTCGACGGCGGGGCCGAACCCAAATCCAAGACCTTTTGAACCAACGTGCTTTCGCAATGACGGCATCTCATAGGGCGATTCCTTCAAAACTGTCGGACAACATCGGATAATTCCGGTCTCGCTCGGACATTTCGGTCACTGGCAGCGGCCAAGCGATGCCCAACCGCATATCCAGCGGGTTCAACGCGGCCTCATGACCGGGAACATACGGGGCCGAATGGCAATAGAGCAGCTCCACGTTGTCGGTGATCGCCTGGAACCCATGCGCGAACCCTTCCGGGATGAGCAGCGCGTGCTGGTTGTCTTCCGAGAGGCGCTCGGCATGCCATTTCAAGAAGGTCGGCGAGCCCGCCCGGACATCGACGGCGACATCCCAGACTTCACCGCGGATGCAGCTCACGAGTTTCATCTCGCAATGTGGCGGGAGCTGATAGTGCATCCCCCGCAACGCCCCCGATCGGACAGTCCGCGCGTGATTGATCTGACGGATGGGCCCATGCCAGCCGGCCTCCTGCAACTCGGCATCGCAGAAGAGCCGGGCGATAAAACCCCGCGCGTCGGAGTGGGCCTTGCGCGTCACCCGCTTCAAGCCGGACAGAGGGAGGTCTTGGATCTCGAAGCGGCTCATGGCAACGCGGCGTATTCCTGAATGTCCTGTTCGCAGAGCATCCGAGCGTCGGCGCCGTCCGTCTGCGCACGATACCAGCGGAGAGTCCGTCGCACACCCTCAGTCAAACCCAAGCGGGAACGGTATCCCAAGCGACTGCGGGCCTTGGCGCTTTCCAGCAATAGCAGGCCGGCCTCATGGGGCCCTTGGAGCTGTTGGTGGTAATGCACCTTGGCATCGCCTACCACTTCACGCGCCTGTTCTATAACCGCACGGACCGAGGCTGCGTCGTCCTGCAAGGGACCGAAATTGTACGCCTCCTCGGCAGCTGTCCGATGCCACATTGCTTCGGCCAACAGCAGGTAACCCGCCAACGGATCGAGGACATGCTGCCAAGGCCGCACCGATTCAGGACGGCGAATTTCCAGCACCTGCCCTTGCTGCCAGGCACGCACCGCATCCGGAATCAGGCGATCCTCGGACCAATCGCCTCCGCCAATGACATTGCCGGCACGCGCGCTCGCCAGACGCACCCCTTGGGCCCGCAAAAAGGAATCGCGGTAGGCATCGATGACGATTTCGCACGCCGCCTTGCTGGCGCTGTACGGATCCGCTCCGCCGAGGGTGTCGTCTTCGGTGTAGGGGCGCTCCGATTCGCGATTTCGATACACCTTGTCGGTGGTGATCATCACCGCCACCTGCACACCCTCAAGACCTCGGAGCGCATCCAAGACATGGACGGTGCCCTGGACATTGGTGGCGAACGTGTCGACCGGCTCGCGATAGCTGGCCCGCACCAGCGGTTGGGCCGCCATGTGCAGGACGATCTCGGGCTGGAATTCACGGATGACCGCCGCGGTCGCGGCTCGGTCGCGGATGTCCACCATCCGGCTGACGCGGCACACATCGGCCACGCGAGCGGATTCGAAGAGGCTGGGAACCGTGGCCGGCGGAAGACTCAAACCAGCCACCGTGGCCCCCAACCGGTGCAACCAAAGCGTCAGCCAGGAGCCCTTGAACCCGGTGTGGCCCGTGAGCAGGACGCGCTTGCCACGCCAGAATGCCGGATCAGGGAGGCTCATGGCGTGGACCAAACCTTCCAAGGAGCCCGGCCCGAGGCCCAAAGCTCTTCGAGCTGGTTCTTGTCGCGGAGCGTGTCCATGGGCTGCCAAAATCCCCGGTGCTCGAAGGCCATCAATTCGCCGCGCTGGGCGAGTTGGACCAAGGGGTCGTTTTCCCAGCTCGTGCGATCCCCCTCGATGAGTTCGAGCACTTTGGGCGAAAGAACGAAAAAACCCCCATTGATCAACCCGCCATCGCCACGGGGTTTCTCGGTGAATTCACGGACGACGCCCGCCTCGATTTGCAAGGCTCCGTAGCGTCCGGGAGGCTGAACGGCCGTCACCGTGGCCCACTTGCCATGCTCCCGGTGAAACCGGATGGAGGCTCCGATGTCCACGTTGGCCACGCCATCGCCGTAGGTGAAACAAAAGGCCTCCTCGTCTTGCACATAGGACGCAACCCGCTTGAGCCGACCGCCGGTGAGGCTTTCCTCGCCGGTATCCACGAGCGTCACACGCCACGGTTCACCATGCCGCTTGTGGACCTCCATGCGGTTGTTGGCCACGTCGAAGGTCACATCCGAAGTGTGAAGGAAGTAGTTCGCGAAGAACTCCTTGATCACATACCCCTTGTAGCCGCAGCAAATCACGAAGTCGTTGACCCCATGGGCCGAGTACATCTTGAGGATGTGCCAGAGGATGGGACGTCCACCGATTTCGATCATCGGCTTTGGCTTGAGATGGGTCTCCTCGGCAATCCGAGTTCCATATCCGCCCGCTAGAATGACAGCCTTCATCGATTGGTGGGACTATTCCGAAAACCCGTCACCGAACCCTCCGGCCCGTTTTCGCCACGGAGCGGAGCCTACCCAAACTCTCTCAGGCACGGTGACTGAGGCCAGTCTGGCCGCTCGGGCTGCTGAGGGTCAACAGCCACACGACGGCAAACGGATCACACCAATCACCTGCGGCCGTGCGGAGGTCACTTCTCGGCGATGCAATACAGGCTCTGGCGGCCGCGCAGGAAGATCTGTTTGCCGACAACCGCCGGTGAGGCGTCGAATCCATCATCCAGAGAATTTTTGGCCAGCACCTCCAACCGCTCACCTTGACGGAGAACGGCCGTGTTGCCGTCGCGCCCCACCACGTAGACCCGGCCGTCGGCGGCCACCGGAGAAGCGTACACGCCATTGAGACCGTCGAGGCGTTCCGCCTCGAAGTGCGCCTTGCCCGAACCGGTATCGAAGGCCGAAAGCATCGCGCTGTTGTTGGAGAGGAAGTACAAGGTGTTGCCCACCAGCAGGGGCGATGGCACGTACGGGGTGCTCTTGGCATGCGACCAGACAATGCCGTCGGTGCCGGTGAGATC
>JARXAF010000092.1 GCA_029865985.1 Verrucomicrobiota bacterium | reverse complement strand
TCGATGCGGTGGTGTTCCCCGAACTGGGTGCTGGCTCCGGCCGCGTTGAAGTAGCGGAAGGCGACGAACTCCAAGCTGTGGAGATCGCGGTACCAGGAAAGGATGCGCTCGAACATCAGCTTGGACTCACCATAGGGATTGACCGGCCGCTGCGGCAGCGTCTCGTCCATGGGCATGGTCTCGGGGATGCCGTAGGTGGCGCAGGTGGAGCTGAAGACGAACTTCCGGACGCCATGGGCCACGCAGGCGTCGAGGAGGTTGATGCCGGAGGCGACATTGTTGCGGAAATATTTGGAGGGGTTGGTCATCGACTCGCCCACCAACGCGTGCGCGGCGAAGTGGATGACGGCCTCGGGCTGGACCCGGCCGATGACCGAGTCGATGAGGTTCCGGTCGCTGAAATCACCGCCCACGAACGAAGCTCTGGGATCCACGGCCGACCGGTGACCTTCAGAAAGGTTGTCGAAGACGGTGACCGAATGCCCCGCGTTGAGAAGCTCCTCGACGCACACCGATCCGATGTATCCGGCCCCGCCGGTGACAAAAACGTTCATGGCTGGCCGAGTATGGGAGTAACTCTACCCAAAAAGCCAGCGGCCTCACCGGTGGGGCCCCGGTGCCGTCGGCTTCCCACGAGTGCCCGTGTGACCCGAGATGGGTCGTCGTCTGGGGCAGGGTATTCCCTGTCCGCTGAGACCTGGTCTGCCCGCGAGACCCCCCTTGAGTTCCCCTTGCCGGCCCGGGGTCCGTCCCGCTTTAATGCCCCTTTGCCGTGGCATATCCCCGCGGCGGTGAATTTTTCAGAGAAAGAACTACCCACATGGCCTACACCACCTGCTCCGTCCCCGCCGGCGGCAAGATCAGCATCCAGAACGGCAAGCTCAATGTGCCCGATCAACCCATCATTCCCTTCATCCGGGGTGATGGCACTGGCCCGGACATCTGGGCCTCCTCGGTGCTGGTGATGGATGCGGCCGTGGCCAAGGCTTACGGTGGCAAGCGCAAGATCTCTTGGATGGAAGTCTTCGCCGGTGAGGAAAGCTTCAAGCGCTTCAACAACTGGCTCCCGGACGACACCGTTGACGCTTTCCGCGAATTCCTCGTGGGCATCAAGGGACCGCTGACCACTCCCGTGGGCGGTGGTATCCGCTCGTTGAATGTCGCGCTGCGCCAGATGCTCGACCTGTATGTCTGCCTCCGTCCGGTGCAGTACTTCACCGGCGTGCCCAGCCCGGTGAAGCGACCCGAGCTGGTGGACATGGTCATCTTCCGCGAGAACACCGAAGACATCTACGCCGGCATCGAATACGCCTCCGGCACGCCCGAGGCCCAGAAGGTCCTCGACTTCATCGCCAAGGAATTCCCGAAGCAGTATTCCAAGATCCGCTTCGGCACCACCCAGGCCGCCGCCGAGTTCTGGAAGAGCGTGGGCAATGAGGCCTTCCCGACCGACGTTCAGGTCGGTGTCGGCATCAAGCCGGTGAGCTATTCGGGCAGCGTGCGCCTCATTCATAGCGCCATCCAGTACGCCATCGACAATGGCCGCAAGTCGGTGACCTTGGTCCACAAGGGCAACATCATGAAGTTCACCGAGGGTGCCTTCCGTGATTGGGGCTACAAGGTGGCCAAGGAACACTTCGGAGCAGTGGAAATCGACGGCGGTCCGTGGTGCAAGATTCCGGAAGGCAAGCTGGGTGCGGGCATCGTCATCAAGGATTCCATCGCTGACATCGCGTTGCAGCAGGTGCTCACCCGCCCGACCGATTTCGACGTCATCGCCACCTTGAACCTGAACGGTGACTACCTGAGCGACGCGTTGGCGGCCCAGGTCGGTGGTATCGGCATCGCCCCCGGCGGCAACATCAACTACATCACCGGGCACGCAATCTTCGAGGCCACCCATGGCACGGCGCCGAAATACGCCGGCAAGGACATGGTGAACCCGGGTTCGGTGGTGCTTTCGGGCGAGATGATGCTCCGTCATCTCGGCTGGATCGAGGCGGCCGACCTCATCCTCAAGGGCCTCAATGGCGCCATCGGTTCCAAGAAGGTCACCTACGACTTCGCCCGCCTCATGGAGGGTGCGACCGAGATCAAGTGCTCGGCCTTCGGTGACAACATGATCGCCCACATGTGATTCCTTGCGGGTAATCCCGCGGGCTCTCCGGTTTTCGGGGACTCCGCGGGCCCCGTGCTTCCGGTTGCCCCAGCAGGCGTTCCCAGAAGAGCGGGTGTGCTGTGCCCGCGAAGCCCTGGAGTTGGCCTCCCAGGCTTCATCCAAGCGGGGATGGCCTGCTGCTTGGGTCCGGTTCCTGCGTGTCGGTTGGACTTTTTCGGCGACCTTCACCTCCGGATAAAGCTGTTGCCGAGGCCGTTTCCTGTCCTATCCTACCGTTTCCTGTCCTATCCTACCGTTTCAACTGTTGACGCGATGAACTCCGAACTGACCAAGAAAGCCCTCGAAATCGTCGGGAATCCCAGCACTCTGGTGAATCTCATGTCGCGCCGCGTACGCCAGCTCACCTCAGGTGGCGGCGGTATGTCTCGTCCGCTGGTGGAACCCCCGGTGGGTGCCGGCGTCGCGGACATCGCGCTGCTCGAAATCATCGAGGGAAAGATCACCTTCGAGTCCACTCAGGAAGAATCGGCTGAGGCGACGGAAGCAGCGGCCGGGAAGCCGGCTCCCAAGCGCCGTCGCAAGGCGGTCGCCGCCTAAGGGGTTTTGAGGAATCGGATCCGACCATCACCGGATCCCCATTGGCCCAAGTCCAAGTATTGGACCCAGTCAAAGATACGCCGGAGAGTCCCTTCTCCGGCGTTTTTCTCGGTGCAAGGCGCTTATGTCCGACATCGTCACCAACTCCAAGGCCCGGCGCGACTACCATGTCTTGGAGACCTATGAGGCCGGCGTGGTGCTTCGCGGTTCCGAGGTGAAGTCGATTCGTGCCGGCAAGGTCCAGATCGCCGATGCCTTCGCCAAGGTGGATCGCGGGCAGGTGTGGCTGCACAATGCCCACATCGACGAGTACGTGTTTGCGACCCACGAGATCCACGCTCCCAAGGCGCCCCGCAAACTGCTGCTCAACAAGGCTGAGATCCGTAAGCTGGCCGAGGTGGCCAATGTCAAAGGCAACTCGCTTATTCCCCTCTCCCTTTATTGGAAGGGCGATCGCGTGAAGCTCTCGTTGGGCGTCTGCAAGGGCAAGGCCGAGTACGACAAACGTCAGGATATCCGCAAACGGGAGGACGAACGGGAGATGCGCCGGGCCAGTACGACCTTGCGCCGATCGTAATTTGTCAGCGTCTGAGTCCGATCGGGACGGCTAAAGCAATTCCCCAACTCCCTCCAATTCATCGGATTGACCCGAAAACGGCCGGTCCCATTTTCATGAGCCGACCATGAGCTGAAAACGAGTCTGATGCGGCTTCGTCGGAATTAGTTTCCGGCCTTGGGATGAAGTTCGAGCTTCGTGTAGGCCGACTTCGGGACGGGACGCAAATCCCAGATCAAACCGGTCCACGACATCATCTTCAGCAGGTAGTAGGTGATGTCCACTTCCCACCAAAAGAAGCCTTGGCGCACGCAGCTCATGTGCATGTGGTGGTTGTTGTGCCAGCCCTCGCCGAGGGTGATGAGGGAGAGAACGAGGCTGTTCTTGCTGTCATCGCCTGTTTCGTAGCGGCGTGATCCAAAGACATGGGCCAGTGAATTGATGCAGGCTGTGCCGTGGAACAGGACCGTGGTGCTGATGAAGAAGCCCCACACCAGCAATTGGCCGCCAGTCACTCCCAGGTCGGGCGCCACGTGGTGGAGCAGGGTTCCAATGCCCGTCAGTGAGACGGCGAAGAGGATCGGGACCAGAAGGTCGAAACGATTGAGGTAGACCAGTTCCGGGAACTTGGACAAATCCTTGATGCGGCCGTAATCGGTCGGGAAATTCTTCGAGCAGGTGATCCAGCCAATGTGGGCCCAGAGGAAACCCTGCTGCCGCACCGAGTGCTTGTCTTCGGGGTCATCCGAGTGCTGGTGATGGTGACGATGCGACGCGGCCCACCACAGCGCCCCGCGTTGGACGCAGGTGCCGCACCAAACCGCGAAGACGAACTGCATGAAACGCGAGGTGCTGAAGGTTCGGTGGGAGAAATACCGGTGGAAGAAACCGGTGACGGAAAACATCCGGATGAAATAGAGGGAGATCGCCGTGAGGACGGCCGTCCAGCTCCAGCCGGTCCAGATCACACCCAGACAACCCAGGTGAAGGATGAGAAATGGCAGGGTGCGGACCCATTCGACCTGCTCCGGTTTGTTCTTGAGGGCGAGGGCACCTTCGGGGTGGTAGTCGGAGTCCACCCATTGCGTCATGGATGTTTTGACGTGTTTGAGGGCACGAATGAGCACGTTATCGGACATGTGTCGCAGACTGTTTTCGGTTTTTGCCGTCAGCCGACCAGGTTCATCGCCTGACCGACGTCGCAATGGTAAACTGCCACAGGTTGGCGTTTTTTCCAATTCTCTTTGAGGTAAATACCCTGCAACGGTTGTTTTACTGGAGACAAAATTGGGTGGCTCTTCGACCCGTTTTTAGGCCGCCTCGCCTAGGGCCGCAGCGGTTTCAGTTCGAAGGTTTCACCGGGCCGGGTGGGAAGGCTTGCCCGTTGGCTTTGCAACCGTTCGGGCATTTGGCCGGAACGCACGATGGCCCACGCCTCGCCGGGCCAGGGATTTTGGATCACGCAGTCGCGTCCCTGTTCGCTCCGGATACGGACGGATTGAACCTGTCCCTCGCGGCACTCGGCGCTCACGAGGAATGCACCCCGGGCCCGCAATTGTCCGAAGCGTGCTGGCTGAGAGCGCGGCCAGACCGGGAACAGCCTCAAGACCCCGTCGTGGGATTGCAGCAGCATCTCATGGAGGGTGGCTGGGACGCCTGAGCAGTTCTCGATGCCCCCGCCTCCGCCGAAGACCATCAGGTTGAGGAGTCCGAACTCCGTGAGCTGGCGGCGCAGCTTGCGCAGGAGATCGTCTGGATCGTGGCCCACCCGGGCGGCTCCCGGAAAGGTGATGCTGAACCCGTTGAAGTGTCCGATCCATTCGCTCTCGGCCCAGCCACGGGCGTCGTCCTGCAGCATGCGCAGCGTCGCCGGATCCGAACCCAGACCGAGAACTCCTGTGGGCCAGACCATGCCCATCCACTCGAGGCGGGTGTTGTTGCGCGAAGGCCCGATCCGGCTTGCCGCGGGCCCTGCCTCGGCTCCACGGATGCGCCGGATGCCGTCGACCTCCACCGTGGGAAACGCGCTGAGCCGGGCGAGGATGTCCCGCCAGCGCTCGCGCCGGTCGGCGTCGGTTCCCAGCTCCGTGCTCACGTCGATCATGCCCTGGAAAAGCATGCGCACCAGTCCGAGGGACAGGCTGTTGTTGCGGTCGCTGCCGCCGTCACCGACTTCGCCCGAGGCATCGTTACGGATCACGTATCGGCCCTGGTCGAGGTGCAGGTAATCTTCCCAGAACTGAGCCGTTTCGCGCAGGAACGGGTACACTCGCTGGGCGTAGGCCCGATCGTAGGTGTGGTAGAAGCGCAGGAACATGTTCACCGCGGCGAAGGCGGCGTTGCTCTTCTGGCCCAGGAACATCCGGCGTCCCTCGCCGGGAATGCCATGGCCGTCGGGCATGAAAGAGGTCTCCAGACCTCGCGGCCCCACGCCGACATCGTAATAGACCCCGCGCACTTTCAGGAGTTCCTGGGCATTGGTCCGGGCGGTGGGCAAGTAGTCGAGGATGGGGGCATCGTAGGGTTCGGCCAATTCAGGATGGTTGGCGGCGAAGACTCCCCACCACGGTGCCTGATGGTTGTAGTTGAGGTGGTAATCGGCTTGCCAGGAGGGACCGTCGGCGGTCGTCCAGTTGCCGAAGAGCGACGGCGGGAACTTCGGATTCCGGCTGCACGAGGCCATCAAGTACAGCGAGCCGTAGTAGTAACGCTCCAGCAGTGGGTCGCCGACGTCGACGAACGATTTCGACCAGAAGTCCCGCCACCACTGGCGATGGGCCGAGCGGAGGGTTTCCAGGCGTTCCGGGGTGAGGGCGGCGATCCGTCTCTTGGCCTCATCCAGCGGTTGGGCGGATTCCTCATCGGTGACAACGGCGGCGACCAGGACGATGGGTTGAGCGGGCGACAGCACGAACCGATCGGCTGACCATCCGTCGCCCCGGCTCCATGGCAGTCCGGGTTTGCGGTGATGGAACAACCGCATGGCCACGGCCGCCTCGCTGGTCTTGCGGAGGGGTTTTTGCTCGAGCGCGATGGAGTGTTCGGTGGAGACGAACCGCCGGACCGACCAGTAGCCATCGGGCAAATT
>JARXAF010000162.1 GCA_029865985.1 Verrucomicrobiota bacterium | reverse complement strand
CTGCTTCATGAATTCGCTGCATCGGGACGATTCGCTGCAGTCACTACCATTCACATCCATGGCTAAATACAAATTGGAATACATCTGGCTCGATGGTTACCAGCCAGTCCCCAACCTCCGCGGCAAAACCCAGATCAAGGAATTCGAGAGCTTCCCGAAGCTCGAGCAGTTGCCGCTCTGGAATTTCGACGGCAGCTCCACCCGTCAGGCCGAGGGCCGCAGCTCGGACTGCGTGCTCAAGCCGGTGGCCGTCTATCCCGACAGCACCCGCAAGAACGGTGCGTTGGTGATGTGCGAAGTGATGATGCCCGATGGCGTGACCCCTCACCCCTCGAACACCCGTGCGACCATTCTCGATGACCCGGGCGCCTGGTTTGGCTTCGAGCAGGAATACTTTCTGTATCGGGATGGCCGCCCGCTGGGTTTCCCCGCCGGTGCCGACAATTTCCCCTATCCCCAGGGCGAGTATTACACCGGCGTTGGCTACAAGGCCGTCGGTGACGTCGCACGCGAAATCGTCGAGGAGCACCTCGAACAGTGCCTCGATGCCGGTATCAACCACGAGGGCATCAACGCCGAAGTGGCCAAGGGCCAGTGGGAATTCCAGATCTTCGGCAAGGGCTCCAAGACCGCCGCTGATCAGGTTTGGATCGCCCGTTACATGCTCATGCGCCTGTGTGAGAAGTACGGCGTCGACGTGAACTTTCACTGCAAGCCCCTGGGCAAGGACGTGGATTGGAACGGTTCGGGCATGCACTCGAACTTCTCCACCACCTACATGCGCGAGAAGGGTGGCCAAGCTTACTTCGAGGCCCTCATGGCGGCGTTCGACAAGTACAAGAACGAGCACATCGCCGTGTACGGACCGGACAATCACCTCCGCCTGACCGGTTTGCACGAGACCCAGTCGATCGACAAGTTCAGCTACGGTGTCGCCAACCGCGGCGCTTCGATCCGCGTCCCTCACAGCTTCGTCAACAACGGCTACAAGGGCTACGTCGAAGACCGTCGTCCGAACTCCCAGGGCGACCCGTACGCGATTGCCAGCCGCATCTTGCAGACGATCGCCACGGTGCCGACGCCGTGATCGACCGAGGTAACAAACCTCGCTGACCGACAATCAACAACCCGGGCCATGGCCCGGGTTTTTTCTTGCCCAACAGCGCGCATGAAAAGCCGGCGCAGAAAAAACACACCCATTGCGTCAACCTCACGCGGTTCACGCAGACCGTTCTGGAGAAATCCGCTGAATTACCAACAAAACAGCCGTTTTTGACCGATGGCACCCCCATTGCTGAAATCGGGACAAATGGCGTTGACAGCTTAGGTTGACTCCCTACAGTCGCCGCCACCGTAAGCCCTTAAATTCACACAAAGATCCTATGAATCGTCTCCGCAAACAACGTCTCGGCGCCTTCACGCTGATCGAGTTGCTCGTCGTTATCGCCATCATCGCGATTCTGGCTGGCATGCTCTTGCCCGCTCTGGCCAAGGCCAAGGCTCGCGCCAACCGCATCTCCTGCGTCAACAACCTCAAGAACATCGGACTGGCCTTCCGCACCTTCGCGGTGGACTTCGGTGGTGCCTATCCCTGGCAGGTTGATCCCGCCCAGGGCGGTGTCTCGCTGATCGCCGCCACCGCGGCCGGCGCTCCCACCACGACCATCTCGAACAACGTCACTGCCTGCTTCGCTGCCGTCTCCAACGAGCTGAGCACGCCGAAGATCGTCTGGTGCCCCTCCGACGGTAGCCGCTTCACCGCCTCCAACACCTGGGTGGGCGTGCAGCGTCTGGCCATCGCTAACAACCTGAAGGTTCCGAGCTATTTCCTCGGCACCACGGCGACCGAAGAGCAGCCCCAGAGCATCTTGGGCGGGGACCGCAACCTGACCAACGGTTCGACCGAGCAGCAGCTGGCTGGCAAGCACATCATCTTCGCGAACCCCGACGCCAATGGCGCCATTGCCGTTGCGGCTCTGAACAAGATCGGCTACACCAGCTCGATCCACCAGAACGCGGGCAACATCCTCTTGGGTGACGGCTCTGTTCAGCAGGTGTCCTCGGGCCGCGTCCGCGATCAGATCCGCGACGCCGCCGCCAACTCGGGCGCGCAGAACTTCATCTTCCCGGCTGCTGGCAACTAAGTTGTCTGCATCAGATTCAACCCCACCGGGTTGAACGCTCAAAAGGCACCCCCACCGGGGTGCCTTTTTGTTTTGCTGATTCCCAATTGGGACCGCAGGGCCCATTCCGGAGGAACGGAATCATTTCGAGGCAATCAGACTCCTTCCTCAGCCCTCTCGAGCAACGCTCCGCTCCCCGAGCATTCGATGAAAACGGCCCGGCCGCACCCGAGGTGCCCAAGCAGCCCGTTTGAGACCACCCGTTCAGGAACCCGACAAGTCACGCAGGATTTCATCCAGCGTTCGCCGCGGGCGGAAACCGGTTAACCTCTCCAGCAACTTCAAGCTCGGCTTGCGATGCCGCATGTCCTCGAAACCGGGGCCGAAGACAGATGCGTAGGGAACCAACTCCACCGGAGACGGCGAGCGCGTCGCATGAATAACCCGTTCGGCCAACTCCCGGATTTGCACAGGCTGGTCATTGCCCACATTGACCACCTGTCCCACAGCCTCTGCAGAACGCATCAACCGGATCACGGCTTCGACCGAATCGGCGACATGACAGAAGCATCGAGACTGAAGCCCATCCCCATAGACCCGAACAGGATCCCCAGCCCGAGCTGCTGCGACAAAACGCGGAATCACCATGCCGTAGGCACCCGTCTGCCGAGGGCCCACGGTGTTGAAGAAGCGTACGATCCGAACCGGCACGCCCCGCTCTCGATGGTAGGCCATCGCCAGAAACTCATCCATGAGCTTGGAACACGCGTAGCTCCAACGCCCCAGCGTGGACGGCCCGATGAGCAAATCGTCGGCCTCGGAAAACTCCGGCTGAGAACTCTTTCCGTAGACCTCCGAAGTCGACGCCAGCAGAACAGGCGTCCGACTCTTGGAAGCCGCCGCCAATACAATCTCGGTTTCCCCCAAATTGGTTTCGATGGTTTGAATGGGCGAACGCATCACCCGTTCAACCCCCACGGCCGCCGCCAGATGCACCACCATCGAGGCTCCCGCCACGAGGGATTCCAGATCCGCGCATTCCGACACCTTGCAGGCGTGAAAATGAAACCGGGGATTCCGCTCGGCCAACGCCAAATTGGAACGGGAACCGGTGGACAAATCATCCACCACGATCACCGTTTCACCCGCCTCCAGCAGACGGTCGGTCAAGTGCGAGCCGATGAAGCCCGCACCGCCGGTCACGACGATGGGTTTGCTGTGCATCGGTGCAGCCTGACGGGAAGTCGCGACAATTTGAAGCACTCAGGCGCAGTCTTGCTGTCAGTGCTGTGAGCAGAACGTACGCACGAACCTGGCCGAGCAACCAAGTTCGCCACCGAACGGGAAAAACGGAAAGTGGGGCACCCGAAGCGGCCAGATTTCTTTCATGAAATCCATGGTCTGCCGGGACAATCCCGTTGACACCCCGAAACCCGATTCCTAGCGTTTGGAACTTAATCCTATGTCCGAAAACACGCCTCCGGTCAACCCGCCCGCCGCTGCCGAACCCCCCAAGCCGGCCGAGGCGTCCGCCCAGAAGAAGCAGACGGTCCGCATCAGCCTGCCGCCGAAGCCCGCTGGTGGGCCGTCAATCCGCGTGCCCGCTGCTGCGGCTCCGGCTCCCGCCCCGGTGTCTGCCCCCGCTTCGCCGGCTGTACCCGCTCCCGCTGCAGCCGTTGCTGCTGCTCCTGTGGCGTCCCACTCGGCTGCCCCAGCTGCCAAGCCCGCCGCTCCTGCGGCCCCGGCTGCGAAGCCCGCCGCCCCGGTCAGCCGCCCGGCCGCCAAACCCGCCAGCATCAGTGGCCTCGACATGGGATTGGCGTTCGCCGCGATGGTCCTCGGCATCGCCGCCGTCGCCGTGCAATTCTTCGTTGCGAACTGAGTTTCTTAGACTTTCTTCATCTCCCTATGGCTGCTGCCAACATCATCACTGCGACCACCGAGAACTTTCCCACCGAGATCATTGGGTCCGGACAACCCGTGCTGGTGGATTTTTGGGCCGAGTGGTGCGGCCCTTGCAAGATGCTCGGTCCGGTTCTCGACGAGCTGGCCACCGAATACGCCGGCAAGGCCAAGATCGCCAAGGTCAACATCGACGACTATCAAGACTTGGCCGGTCAGTTCGGAATCCGCTCCATCCCCACCCTGTTGCTCTTCAAG
Organism: Verrucomicrobiota bacterium; assembly: GCA_029865985.1. GTDB lineage: Bacteria > Verrucomicrobiota > Verrucomicrobiia > Limisphaerales > UBA9464 > SXXZ01. The sequence continues at coordinate 33,212 of JARXAF010000162.1, read as the reverse complement.
GGCGGTCAGGTGGTCGAGCAGTCCGTGGGCCTGAAGTCCAAGAAGGATCTCAAGGCCAGCCTCGACCGAGTCATCGCCGGTTGACTCGCCTCCAGTTCTACCGTTTTGCGAAAACCGCCCGGCAAACCCGGGCGGTTTTTTCTTGGGTTGGACTGTTGGCCTCATACTTCTGGGAACAGGAGACGACCACCCTCATGCCATGCTAGGATCTGCGCCAATCAGATCGCGCCGTTGTCGATGAGGCGCGTCTTGCCGACAAAGACGGCCAAAACGATGCGATGCCCTCGGCGGACCGAGTCTACCGGGCGCAAGGTATCCGGATCGACGAAGGCGACGTAGTCTAGGCGCGCGGCCGGACATTCGGCCACCAAGGCTTCCACTCCCTGACGGAGACGGGCTGATGAAATCCCCTGCGCACATCGCCGGACCTCTTGGCGGACCCATTGCTGGGAACGCCACAAGACCGTGGCTTGCGCACGCTCCTCGGGTTGCAGGTAGCGGTTGCGCGAACTCATCGCCAGCCCATCCGATTCCCGCGTGGTCGGTGCCACCACGATCCGGATCGGAAATTGGAGATCCTTCACCATGCGCCGAATCACGGCCGCCTGCTGCCAGTCCTTGGCCCCGAAGACCGAAACCTCGGGCAGCACGCAGTTGAAAAGCTTCGCCACCACGGTGGTCACGCCCCGGAAATGGGTGGGACGCGAAGCCCCCTCCAGACCCTGCGTCAACCCCTCCTCCACGACATAGGTGGAGTAATTCCCGTCGTCGCGCCCCGCATACATGTCGCCATCCGTCGGAGCAAAGATCACGTCTACCCCGGCCTCGCGGCACAACTTGGAATCCCGGGCGAAGTCTCTGGGGTACTTGGCCAAATCTTCCGTCGGTGCGAACTGGGTGGGGTTCACATAGATGCTCACCACCACCAACCCGTCGGGCCCGACCCGCCGCCGTGCCTCATGCACCAGGCTCAGGTGACCCGCATGCAGATAACCCATGGTCGGCACAAAACCGACTCGGAGGCCTCGGCTTCGCCACTGCAGCGCCTGACGCTGCATGGACTTGGGCGATCGGATGATTCGCATGCGGAAAGCCTGCGCGCGACTGGGCGAAGTTCAAGCCCTCGGCGATCCAGGTCGGCGATCCAAGTCCTGGGCGCCTCCACGCTGTCCAGATTCCCAACCTTCCCGAACTCTTGTCGCGGCGGGACATCGGCCTATGATCCACCTCCGACATGACTCTGGAGTTCCTCAAGATGAGCGGGGCCGGCAACGACTTCATCCTGCTCGACAACCGCAACGGACGCATCGTGCTGACTCCGGAGCAAGTGGCCAAATTGTGCCACCGGCAGTTCGGCATCGGAGCCGACGGCCTGATGCTTCTGGTGCCGAGCCTCACCGGCAAGGCCGACTGGGCCTGGCGCTTCTACAACTCCGACGGATCCGACGCCGCCATGTGCGGCAACGGCGCCCGCTGCTTTGCACGGTACATTCAGCGGACCACGGGTTGGACCAAGCCCACGGTGACCTTCGAGACCGCTGCCGGTCTGATCACCGCCGAGTTCCAGGGAGAGCGGGTGACCATCAACCTCACGGCTCCGCACGACCTCCGCTTATCTGAGAAGGTCGCGACGCAAACGGGAGTCTTGGAGGTGAGTTCCATCAACACCGGTGTGCCGCATGCCGTGGTCTTCGTGGAAGACGCCGACAAAGCCATGGTGCAGCCCTTGGGTTCGGAACTGCGCTGGCACGAGCACTTCAAACCACGGGGAACGAACGTGAATTTCGCGCAGGTCCAAGGCCCCAACCAACTCCGCGTGCGGACCTATGAGCGCGGCGTCGAAGGAGAGACTCTGGCCTGCGGCACCGGTGTGACGGCCAGCGCTCTGGTCGCCTCCCGACTGCACGGCTTCACTTCACCCATCCGCATCCAGGTGCAAAGTGGGGATGAGTTGAGCGTTTCCTTCCGATCCGACGGCCAAGAAGGCTTCAGCGATGTCCGACTGGGCGGACCTGCCTCGTTCGTCTTCGAGGGACGGATCCTGATCTGACAGCGATCCGAAATCGCTCGATGAGGTCAAATCCCAGCATCCGAGGGATGAAGCCCGAGTCCGTGTGTTGTTTTTTCTCAATTACCAGTAGGTTCCCGACAACCGCATGAGCCTTCCGAAGAAATCCACGGCCGCACCCGCGCTGGTGGTGGGCATTTTCGTCTTCATTCTCGGGATCGCCGCGACGGCCTGGTGGTTCCAGCGATCCTCGAACGACGATTCCCAGTTCGCCACCCACATGAATGCCGGCCGCGGCTACCATGCGGCAGGCGATGCTCGGAGGGCGATCGAGGCGTTTCAGGCGGCCTTGTTGATGAATCCGGCCAACCCGGATGTGCATCTCAATCTGGCCAACGCCTACCTCCTGGCCAGCCAGCCTTCTCAAGCGCTGGTTCATGCCCGTGAGGCACTGCAAGTCGAACCTGGCCGGGGGGGCGCTCATTATCTGGCCGGTTGTGCCCACCTGCGACTCGGGGCGTTTTCCAATGCCGTCCAATCCCTGACAGAAGCCAAGCAAGCCGACCGCACCCTCAACACTGTCAGCTTTCAACTGGGCCTGGCCTATGCGGGTTGGGGACGCTTTCCTGACGCCGCCGAACAGTTCGTGGAGGTCATTGAATTCGACAAGGATCACCCCTCGGCCCATTACCAACTCAGTCAAGCCTACTTGCGACAAGGAGCACGGGAACAAGCGGCGGCTGAACTGGCCGAACACCAAAGGATTTCCGCGGGCAAGTCGCAGGCGGCCGACAATCCGACTCTCTTTGAGAAGTGCAAGTACACCGAGATCCTCGCTCCATTCGCCCTCGAACAGCCTGAATCCGACCCAGTCTCCGTCCGGTTTGTAGAAGACACCGCGCGCGCCCTGGGGCCCGAGGCGGGACAATTGCGGGGACCGTTCGGCTTGTTCGACCTGAACCGTCGCGGCTGGAACGATGTCCTGCTCAGCGACGACAAGGGATCGCTCCGCCTGCTGTGGAACTCCAACGCAACCTTCGCCGCGAGGTCAGAACCCTGGGTCTCCACGGTTGGCACGGTTCAGGAAATCGTCGTGGGTGACTTGAACAACGACCGCTACGACGACGCGATCATCGTGGGCAGCGAAGGCTCGCAACTGCTCAAGTTCGCCACCAACGGATTCATGACAGATGGCTCAGCGCTCGGTGGTATCCGGGCCGTCAAGGCAACGGGAGCCACCCTCGGGGACATTGACGTGACGGGTAAACTCGCCTTGCTGGCGGTCACCCCAGAGGGCCGGTTGCGCGCCTTCACCAATTTCGGCACGGCGATTTTCAGAGAGCGCAAGGCGGCTCCACGAGATGGATTTGACGTCACGGGCGTGACCTCGGTGACCATCGAAGACTGGAACAACGACGACCTCCCGGATGTGCTGCTCACGCGCAAAGGGGAGCGTCCCTGGATCCTCACGAACCAACGGCGCGACGGTCTGGCGGCCGGAGCCCAGCCCATGGACTGGCCGGTGGCTCGATATCTGGCGGTCGGTGATTTCAACAACGATCTCCGCGCCGATGTCGCCCTGGTGACCGATGCGGCGGTGGCCTTGTATTTCGGCGGCCTCAAGGAACCCGTGCGCATTCCAGCCAAGAAAAATGGCATCCAAACCCTCCGCGCCCTCGACTACGACAACGACGGTTGGTTGGACTTGGTGAGTTGGGGCACCGACGGCCTCCGTGTCTGGCGCAACCGCGGCCGACGGGGCTTCCACGAGATGACCGAAGCGCTGGGTCTGAAACCGCTGGCCTCGTCGGTGGTGAACCATGCGGCCTTCGCCGACTTCGATCAGGACGGCGACATCGACTGCCTCGTCGAAAGCAAGGGAGCGGGCGTCCGATTCTTCCGCAACGAAGGAGCCAACGCGAACGGACTGGTGAAGTTTCGCCCTATTGGCAACCGCTCCAATTTCAGCGGCATCGGCCTGCGCATCGAACTCAACGCCGGCAATTGGCGAGCCCTGCGCAGCGTCCAGCGCAAGCCCGTGGAGATCGGCGTGGGCCGCCACAAGGACATCGAGACGGTCATCGCCCGCTGGGCCGACACGCAACCCTTGTTCGGAGTGAGTGCGCATCCGAAACAGGTGGTCGACCTCATCGAACCCAAGAACCCCACCGGCTCCTGCCCTTATCTCTATGCCTGGGATGGCACCCGGTTCCGCTTCCTGACCGACATCCTCAGCTCCGCGCCCGTGGGACTGCCCTCGCGCCCCGGCCATAACATCGTGGCGGACCCGAGGGAATGGGTGGCTCTGGGCGGCACGACGGAGTTCGTTCCCAAGGACGGTCGCTACACCGTGCAACTCACCGAGGAACTGCGCGAAATCCTCTACCTCGACGAAGCCAAGCTCGGTTGGGTGGACATCGAGGCGAACGCCGAAGCCCACTCGACCAGCAAGCTGGTGCCCAGACAGCCCTTCCCCCGGCACGAATTGCGGATTCTCTCCGGCCGCATCCCGCTCCGCGCCGCCCAAGCAGGCGACGGCACCGACCTCACCGCCACACTGGATCGGGAAGACGGACAACGATTCTCGCCGCGCCTGCGCGCTCCTCAACTGCGTGGACTGGCCGAAAGCACCTCGGTGCTGCTGGATTTCGGTCCCTTGGCAGGCTCACCGGAGCTGACCTTGGCCCTGAGCGGTTGGCTGCGATTTGGCGGCGGCATGGCCAACATCGCGGGCAGTCATGATCCGGAGTTGCCCTTCCCCTTCCCTCAACTCGAAGCGGAGACCGCCCCAGGCCAATGGCAACCCCTTCAGAACGTGGTCGTGGGTGTCCCCGCCGGACGCACCAAAACCATCCTCGTGCCCTTGGGAGGTCACTTACCACCGGGCACCCAACGGCTGCGGATGACCTACGCCTTCGAGCTGCATTGGGACCGCGTCGCCCTGTTCCAGAACAATCGATCGGCTGAAGTGGGCACACTGCGCCCCACCTCGACCGACCTCCATTGGCATGGCTATGGGGAGTTCGCCGCCATAGGACCTTCCGACCCGTTGACACCGCTGCACGAGAACGTCCGCCAGCGTCCGCCGTGGCGGATCACCCCCAGCGGTTGGGCCACCCGATATGGTGCGGTGGATCCGCTCCTTGCGGCGGAAGACAATGGCGTGGTCACGGTGGCCGCCGGCGACGAACTGACCCTGTCTTTCGCCGCAGACGCCCTGCCGAAGATTCCGTCCGGGCACCAGCGGCGCTTCTTCCTCTGGACCGTCGGATGGAACAAGGACGCCGACTACCACGTCGCGGCCGGCGACCGCATCGAACCCCTCCCCTGGCACGGCATGGACGACGCACGTCACGGTCAAGAGCCCCGCCCCGCCTTCGCCAGCGACGCACTGCACCAGCATTTCAATACCCGTTGGGTGGGCCCGCTGAACTACGAACGCGTGGAGGCCAAGCGGGGAGAAAAGAAAACAGGCCGATGAACCCGGAAGGGCTTCGGCCTGTTGCAAACGGACTGCTGAAATCGAAACGCTTACGGATCAATTCCGGGAAAGAATTCGGCTCAACGGTCTCGAGCCTGGATTCAAACGGCGCGGCGAAAGGCACCTCGACGGAGTTCAGGACTCCACCGCACTCAGCTCCACGGGTTCGACGCGGACACCTTGCTTCTTGAGCCACTGGACTCCGGCGGTGATCTCCGACGCGGACCCTTCGACCTCCAGGCAGACGATGCCCACGACATCCGTCACGCTGGCCTGTCGAATGCTGGTCACCAACTTGAACTGGTGGCCCAGCTTCCAAATCACCGGCGCCTTGATGCGCTGAGGCGGATAAGTCAGCCAAAACCGCGCGGAGGTATGGGCCGAATCGGCCTGTTTCCGGAGGGTCTTGGTCGCTTTAGAGGCCTTGGGGGCGCTCTTTCCGGTGGCCGTTGCCTTGGCCGGTTTGGAGGTTTTGGTGGGCATGGTGCCGATGGAAACAGTGAAACTGCTGAAGAAGATCAACCTCCGGCGATGGCCGGAATGATGCTGATTTCGTCGCCGTCTTTGATGACGGTAGCCTGATTGTCGAGGAAGCGGATGTCCTCTTCATTGACGTACACATTGACGAAGCGGCGAACCTCACCCTTTTCGTCAATGAGTCGATCGGCAATGCCGGGGAACTGGTTCTGCAACTCGGCGATCGCGCCGGCAATGGTGCCAGGGCTGACCTGAACGAGTTCAACGTCGTGGGTGAGCTTGCGCAGCGGTGTAGGAATGCGGACTTGGACGGCCATAAGATCGGTTTCTAAAGTCCCAGAGAATCCGGAAATCCCGCCCGAAGGCAAGAACGCTGTCATCGCCGTCATCGCCTTCAAAGGTGCCCTCGGCCGACGTCGATGACTCGCGGTTGGGCTTTGTCAGGCAGCGATCGCCGCCGCAGGCCTCGGAGCACCATACGGCAACTCGTCGGGAATCGGAGTGAAGCGGGAGAACGCCTCGAACATCCGGGAGAAATCCTTATTCACATCACCCGACAAGCAGTCGGTGAGGTCATTGGCCAAATCCGGAAATTGGTCGGTGATGGTCTTGAAGCTGACGTTCGGGTCGTAGAATGCGTACACCAGCTTGCGCATGTTCTCGATGCTCTGTCGGGTGACCCGACCGTATTCGGTAAAACGCTCCGGGGACACATCGCCCGCTTGGAGAGCGGCATGGATGGCATCCGCCGCGGCCACGCCCGTCTTGAGGGCGATCATCATCCCGCTTGAAAAAACGGGGTCCAGGAACCCCACGGCATCGCCCACCAGCACCAACCCGCGGTCCGCACAGTATTCGGAACGGAAGGTGTACTCGGCCGTGAGCCAGTACTGATCACAAACTTTACCGGTGGACAGGTGATCTTGGATCCACTGGTTCTGCCCAATCTCGCGTTGGAAAATGGCTTCGGGGTCCTTGAGACCCCCACGGGTCAGGTACTTGCCATCGGCCACCACACCCACGCTCACCCGATTGTTGTGCTGGGGGATGTACCAGAACCAACCCTTGTCCGGAATGAAAGCCACAGTGGTGCCTCCCTCATCAATGCCGGTGTCCCGCTTGGCTCCCTCGTAATAGGTCCACACGGCCACTTTGTTGAGCTTGGGATCGCCGCGTCGCCAAGCGTTGCGCGTGGCGGCGATGGCCTCGCGCCCCGTTGCGTCCACGGTGACCGGGCAGCGCACCTCCACCTCACCGTGCTCGCGGGACTTCACCCGGACGCCAGAGTAGGTGCCCACCCCGTCTTGGAGCAGTTCGGTGACTTCCGACTCTTCCCAAACCGTGACGCCGTGCTCTCGGGCATTATCGAGCATCATCTGGTCGAACTCGCTGCGCAGCACCTGCCACGACTGCGCCACCGTTTCGCGATCGTACCGGTTGAAGAAATAGAACGGTTGCGAAGCCCGGCCCGAGGGGGAAACGAACTGCACGGAATACTTCTTCATGAAGCCCGACTGGCGAAGCTTGGGGATCATCCCGATCCGCTCCAACGGCGGATAGGTGAAGGGGATCATCGACTCGCCAATATGGTAGCGGGGAAACTTCTCCCGCTCGATCACCAACACTCTGCGACCGTGCATGGCGAGTGCCGTGGCAGTGGAGCAACCGGCTGGACCCGCCCCAATGATGACCGAATCGTAGTTTTCGACCGTTTTCATACGCAGACGTACTATTTTCTAAAACAACAGGTACCCCACTCCTGGGGACATGCAAGCGGCGGATTGCTGAAAATCGTCCCTCTCTGGATCCCGCCAAAAAAACAACCGCGCCGCCGTGAAACACGAGGGCGCGGTCTTGGTGAAGAACTGGAGGAATCCTTACGGCTTCGGCGCCTCGGACTTCTTCTTCTGAGCGGCGGCTTCCTTCTGGAGGCGCTCGGCGTCGTTGGACTTGATCACCTCGATCTGAGCGCCCTTTTTCAACTCATCGGCACTCGGAACCTTGATGATGTCACTGGTGACGCTGCTGGGCAGCGGCGGGGCTGCCTGCGGCTTTACGTTGAGCAAGTCCACCTCGAAGATGAGGGTGGAATGGGGCGGAATCTTCGGCGGAGAACCGTTTTGTCCATAGGCCAGTTCCGAGGGAATCACGAACTGGTACTTCGAACCCACCGTCATGAGCTGCAAACCTTCGGTCCATCCCTTGATCACCCGGCTCAGGCCAAAGCTGGCTGGCTGTCCGCGAGTGTAGGAGCTGTCGAACTCGGTCCCATCAACCAGCGTACCGCGGTAATGCACCTCGACCACATCATCACCCTTGGCCTTGGCCCCCTCGGCGGCCTTGAGCACCTTGTACTGCAAGCCGCTCGCTGTCACCTTGACGCCTTCTTTGGACTTGTTGGCCGCCAGGAAGGCCTCACCCACCACCTTGGCCTTCTCACCGTCTTCCTTGCGCTTTTCATCCGCTTTTTTGCGAATCTCAGTGCTGTAGTTCCGCAAGATGACATTGGCTTCCCCGTCGGTGATCACCGTCGGTTTGCCCCGCAGAGCCTCCGAGAACGCCTTGATCACAACCTCGGTATCATGCTCGTAGTTGCCCCGAGACAACTGGCGCTTGATGTCACCCGCCAAGAGTACGCCCATGGCGTAGCTGTGCTTCTCGAGGTCGGTCTTGAACTTGCCAGCTCCGGGATCCGCCGGGGCGTTGGTGGAGGCGGCAGCGCCCGAAAAAGGCGCGGGTGGCGCGGGTGGGGACACCTTGACGGCGTTGTTTTGCCCCATCACAGAACCGGCCAGAACGCCGGACAACAGGAAGATCGGAAGTGTTTTCATTGTCAGCCTACGTATTCCACCCCGGGCTCTACGGCGAGCTACAGGGCGGTTGCTTGACAATGGTCTACCAGCCTTTTCGCCCCAAGTCGAGAGCCGGCGATAACCTCACGTTTCAAATCGAGCGCAGGAACCGGCAGAGAATCCGTCCACCTCTTCGTTTTGTCGGATGGGCGAAGCTTGCCTTGGAGACGCCAGGAACGAGTCTATCGGCCGATGCCAAGCATTGTCGGAATTGAAGCGGAATCCCGCGGTGCGTCCTTCTGGGAACACCGGATAACGGGGCTTCTGGTGCTACTTTTCCTCGCCGGATGGCTGCCGGTGTTGGCGGCTCCCATCGAGGTAGTCTCCGGCAAAAACCAAACCTTCCGAGCAGGACTCACCTACCTGGTTGGGAGACCCATTCGATTGGAGGGATCGGTGCGCTTCGAGGGTGGATGCGTGATCAAGTTCCTGCCGGGAAGATCAGCGGGGTTGGAGTTGGGAAAAGACGCCCGGGTTTCTTGGCAGGCCACGCCCGAGTCCCCCATCGTGTTCACCGCCTCCGACGATGATTCAGCAGGAGAGCCTGTTCCGGGATCCGTGGGAACCCCAAAAACCAACCCCTACGCCGACGTCGCCCTTTCCGTGAACGGTGCACGCTTGGAGTCCGACCAGTCCCGCTGGAATGACTTCCGCATCTCCCACGCCCGGGTGGCTTTGCAGTGGACCGGGACTACCGCGGCCTTGTGGCATTTCGAGATCCAGCACTGCGACGTCGGCATCGAATCCACCAACAGCACCTTGGCGCTCCGCAACGGCCTCTTCCACCGGGTGACGGCCCCCTTCAGCGACTTGAAGTCGAGCCGTGTGAACGGTCAGCAACTCACCATCGCCCGAGCCGACATCCTCAACCGAAGGTCATCGGATTCCTCGCTCGAATTGCTGCGCTGCGTGATCGGAGAAGTGGCCGATTCCCGGGGCTTCACCCACGCCTCGCCCGACGGAAACCCGAACGCGATCGTTCCGCCCACGGTCACCGATGCCTTCGTTGAAGCGGCGGGGTCACTCTATTTGCCTCCGGGGAGTCGGCGGATACGCCCTGGCTTCGGGCACACCCTCCTCGACCCGGAATTGGCCGCGGTTCTTCCGAGCATGACCGTCCTCCCGCCCGAGACCTTGCCAACGCTGATCACCCGGGCGCTGTACCTGAAACCCCGTGCCATCCAAGACCAGGCCTTGACCGAGGCCGGTGGCATCAACCCCATCAAACTCGGCTTCCACCATTGGCCCATCGACTACTGGGTCAACGGAACCACCGTCAGCAATGCTCTGGTCACTGTGGCCACGGCCACGGTGCTCCGAGAGTTCCCGCGCCATGGTTTTCGCTGGATCGGATCGAGCTCCCTCCGGCGCGAATCGGACCTTGCGGACACGACGGAGACACCGAAGTCACGGTCGGTCCCTGGACGCGGCGACCGCGACCGCGATGGGCGCACCGATCTCCAGGAGTTCCTCGACGGCACCGATCCTGACAACCCGTCGAGCAGCACGCCAAAAAACCTGTCCTCCTTCGGATTCGACTCCGACCGCTTCGAGTCCGACGGCGGCACGGCCCCGTTGCCCGGTTCCTCGGCGTCCCGAGAACCCTCGTTCGACCGAAGTTCAGCCGGATTCCATCGAGCCGGCCAAGTGCTGCTTTACCCACTGAGCTCGACCCGCGACGGCATCACGCGGACCCACCTCCAACCGCTCCACGGATCCATCTCCGTCGACTACTCCCCGGATTGGTTCCATGGCGCGACCAATGATGCTCCCGGCGCGGAATGCGTGCTTTTGGAAGCCCCGGGATTGCGTGTGAGCATCGATGCCACGGGCCGCCGACTCGGGCTCACCCGGATTTCCGAGACCTTCCAGCAAACCCTTTGGTCTCCCCTCCCCCGATCGTCACTCCATGGCTATGCGGCGACGGGACGAACCAACTGGACCTTCCACCTTTCCTTCACCGCCGACACCTTTGATCGGCTCCCCCGGGAATCCCACACACGCCCCTCCAGCCCGCGTGCCGACCACAACTCCTTCAGTTTGGGCAACGCCCTCGACGGCCAATCCCCCGCACTCGGCCGATTGGATCGAGTCATCGTGCGCAACCATTTGAAACCCCGAAGCATTGGCAGTCCCAACCCGCCGGACGGTCTCGTTCGGGGCGAACACCGATCCCTCGAAGCGGATGACTCCCATCGCATTTCCGGAGAGTCCCTGGCTTCAGGCATCCGACTGAACTTCCAGCGGGAGTGGGAGGGTGACGGAGACCACGGGGCCTTCTACCCCATCGCGCGCAAGTCCTGGGGCCCTAACCCCACCGACTGGGAAACCATAGATCGAGATGCGCGCACCTCTGTCTTCCTCGACCCGAATGCTCGACCCGGACAGACCTACGGTTACCGGGTCCTCCGGACGAATCAGGCACCACTGGAACTGTGCGTGGCTCATGACACACCGCCGAACAACGACCGCGGACGCGCGCTCTTGCTGGTCGATGAAACCCTCGCTGAGCGCCTGACTGGAAGCTTGGCGCGCTACCGTGCCGACCTCATCGCCGACGGCTGGGAAGTCGTTCAACACCGGGTACCACGCCACTGGGATGCCGACCCGCAAGACTTCGACTGCCGACGCTACGAAGCCGAATCACTCCCGCGGAACAAGACCAATCTCCTCGCCATCAAAGCCCTCATCCGACGCGAATACGAAGCGCATCCTGGCCGAACTCAGGTGGCCGTGCTCATCGGGCACCCCACCATACCCCAAAGCGGTTGGGCTGCCGAAGACGGACATATCGGTTGCCAAGATCCCGCAGGCATCCACCTGGGTGCCTGGCCCGCCGACCTCTTCTACAGCGACCTCACCGGAAAGTGGACCGACACCCAGTCCTTCAAGACCGGCTGCCCCGACTGCCCCCGCAGCCAATGCACCTACTGCATCCTCGGCAACGACGCCGGAGACGGCCGCTGGGACCAGAACGAACTACCTCGGGAACCCGATGGCCGTCCCGGCCGCATTGAAGTGCCGCTGGGGCGCATCGACTTCGCTCGACTCTCCCACTTCGACAGCCGATTCGCCGAACTCAAGGGCAATCCCAAAAGCGCAGCCGACATCGAAATCGCCCTGCTGGAGCGCTACTTCGACAAGGCCTGGAGGTACCGACGAGGACTCCTCCCGTTTCAGGACACCGCCATCGGTTATGCCAATGTCTTAGGCGCTTTGGTGGATCGGAATCTCGTTCACATCGCTTCCCGATCCGGACTAGCAGAACCCCTGCAGCCGGTGGCATGGAACTCCGACTTGTTTCAGGAAGGGCCACCCGTCCGCTGGGGGTTCCAGACCGACTACTCCCATTTCGGGGTCCTCGGGATGACTGGAGCAGCGAAACCCGGCCACAGCCACTTCGCGAAGAATGTCGCCTGGAAACGGCCTGGCGATGTCCCGCGGGTCGCCTTCCTGTTCGCCTTCGGCTCCTTCCTGGGGCAGTGGTACAGCGGCTATGGAGAAGACTTTTTGCGCACCTGTCTGGGCAGTGAAAACTCCGTGCTGCTGGCTGGCACGGCCGCCGCTTTCTCGCCCTGGATCACCGACCGGGTCCACACCGGAGCCCCCGCCCATGCGATGCTCACCGATTCCGCAGAACGCAACGCCTCAGTCAATGCGCGACTCACCTACTTGCTAGGCGACCCCTGCTTGCTGGAGCACCCATTGAAGGCTCCCCTCGATTTTCAAGCTCGCATCCAGAACGGCATCACCGAACTCACTTGGACCACCTCGCCCGAGGCCGATCGGGGTTACCGCATCGACTCGGCTCCCGCGAACGACTCCACCACGTGGACTCTGGTGCAGGAACTACCACCAGTGACCACGCGACTACGCCTCGACTCCAGCGCCGGCGGCAAAACCTTCCGTCTCCGAGGCTTGGGCACCGTCACCAATGGTTCTGGCCGCCATCAGCAATGGACCGCCCCGGGATTTGCCAAACCTTGATCCGTGTGTTGATCACCGATTCCGGTTCTCCAGTTTCCGACTGGAACCATTGGCCCTGTACCTGCTAAGCAAATTATCAGTCCCTACCGATCTTGATATGATGAAACCCGTTTTCGCCGGCTGGATACTCTGCGGAGTCCTGGGGATGGTCCGGATGGTTGCCGAGACTCCCGGCATTCTGTCCCTCGCCTGGACCAACGGACGCCCCTCGCTCGAATTCCAATTGGTGCCCTCGGTTTCCGAATACCGGGTCCGAAGCACCCCTTCTCTCGGGACATCGGCATCACCCCTCGCCGGTAAGCACTGGGGCAACCGATGGACATCCGATTCAGCCGCGGTCGGCGATTCTGGTTTTTACCAACTCGAAGCCCTGCCGCTGGCGAGCGAAATGGTGCGGTCCAGCACACTCCTCAACCGCATCGCTTACGGCCCAACCCCGGACGATCTAAATCGGCTCGCCACCCTGGGCACCGACGCCTACATCGAGGAGCAACTCGCACCCGAGAAGATTTCGGAAAACCTGGACGAATCCACGGAAACCGGTCCGGTTTGGCGGAAAGTCATCATCACGGGCACGGGCTCCTCCTCCAAACTCTACCTGTACTTGAATGGCGCCGGCGACGCGTACCTCGACGACTTCCGTCTGGTCGCCGGCACCACCGACAACGGAACCGCTGCGAACTTGCTGATCAACGGCGATTTCGAACAACCCCTGTCCTCCGCCAACTGGGCCACGACCACCAACACCGTCCATTCGGCCCGCACCACCGACTACGTGCATGGAGGCAATGCGTCCTTCCATCTGGTTCAAAATACCGCTGGAAGCAGTGGGACCGATTCGGTGATTCAAACCATCCCCACAAACCTCAGCGCCTCCACTCCTTACACCCTGAGTTTCTGGTACCTGACCCAATCATCAGGCCTGCAACTGACCGCAAGACTCAGCGGTAGCGGCATTGCAGCAACCGTCCCACTGCAGGGGGATGCCGAATCGCCCATCCCCTACTATTCGCGGCTACAAAACGGCACCGCCACCATCGGTGACTTGCGCGCTTGGCATGTCCTCCACGCGATTCAGTCGCGCCGCCAATTGGCCCAGGTGTTCCAGCAATTCCTGGAGAACCACTTCGTCACCGAATACTCCAAAGGCTTGACCTACTTCGATGAGCGGGCCGGATTGCCCAATGCCTGGTCGGGCCCGGAATCGACTCGGCAGGAGTTCAAAGAAAACATCCGCTGGCGGCAGGCCTTCCTGAACCCGCAGTGCACCTTCCACGACCTCCTGAAGATCAGTGCCGAAAGTCCGGCCATGATCATCTACCTCGACACTGTCCTGTCCCGGGGCGACTACAACACCACCACCAAGACCAACCGCATCGCCAACGAGAACTACGCCCGCGAGTTGTGTGAACTCTTCGCCTTCGGCGTGGACAACGGCTACGACCAAGGCGACATCGAACAAATTTCCCGGGCCTGGACCGGATGGACGGTGGAACTCCTCGCCACCAATCAGGCGGCCAACCCCTTTGCGCCGCGGACCACCGCGATGATCAACTCCGGGCTCACCAATGCCACAGAGCGCAACAGCGTCACCAACCTCATCGGACTCTGGTCCTTCCGCTACCGGACTGATCGCCATGATCCCCGGGTCAAGTGGGTGTTCTACGAACGGGATGCCCAAGGGAACATCCTCACCAACTCGCCCAAGACTGTGCCTGCCCGGTTTGGTCCTCCATGGGCGGGTCGTCCTTACGGTCTGAAGCTCAACAACGGCACAACCACCAACGGCATCCAAGATGGCTACCAAACAGTCCGTCACATGGCCGACCAACCCTTCACCCAGGAATATCTGTCGGTGAAACTTTGCCGCCTGCTGGTGCACGACAACTTCCACCACGGCTACGACTTCACCGATGCGGAAACCTCCCCCGAGGAGTCACTGGTCCACGACTGCATGCTGGCCTGGGAGAACCCTCCCCAAGGTGGCCCCAAAGGGCAGATGCGTAACGTTCTGCGAGTCATCCTCAAGAGTGATCTCTTCCGCAACCCGAACACCGCGGCCGCCAAGGTGAAGACGCCTCTGGAGTTCGCGGCCTCCACGTTGCGAGCCTTCCGCGCCTCCAAACCCGATGGAACCCTCACTGCGAGAGCCGACGCGCCCAGCCTCGTGGCCTCCGGCGGATTGCTGGACCGGGCCGGCCGCATGCGCCTCTTCGACCGAGCCGAACCCGACGGCTACGCAGAAGATGCCGGCGGTTGGATCAGTGCCGGCACCCTCAGCGAGCGCTTGCGCTATGTGCAGTCGCTGGCTCTGGCCGGAGCCGGACTGGCGACGGGCACCGGCGTGCGTAGCTCACCCGATTCACTGGGCTTGAGCCGGATGGATCCCTCGGCACTGCTGGCGCTCCGCCTGACCAACGGAGCCAACCGTTCTGCTGAAGCCGTCACCGATTACCTGCTCCGGTTGCTGTTTCCTTCTGAAGGCTCCGCCAACTTCAGCCAGTATCGGTCACTGGGCATCCAGTTTCTCAACACCACCGACAACGGCACCACGCCCTCCGAGTTCGCCGGGCTGGTTCCCGGAACCAAGGACTACGATACCCGTGTGCGTGGCCTGGCCGCCCTCCTGCTGAGTTCACCCCGTTTTCAGGAACAATGAGGTCCGGCACTGAAAACCGCTCCGACTCCCGCGCCATGAATACGCCCCATATCCTCACCCGCCGGAACTTCTTCAGCACCGCCACCGGCCTAGCGGCCACGGCTGCCCTCAGCTCGCTGACCGATGTGCCGCTCTTCGTCCAGAAGGCACTCGCAGAGGGCGGGATCGGACAACCGAACGCCAACGGCCGGGTGAAGAAACTGCTCTTCATCTTCCTGCGCGGGGCCAATGACGGCCTCAACAACGTCATACCCCACGGCGACGACGCCTACGGTCCCAAAATCCGCGACAACATCGCCATCCCGGTCGATCCCGCACAAAGCTGGAACGCCCAGGGCAAGGCGCTGTTTCCTGAGGCGGGCACCACCGGGGCCACCTTCGCCTATCCCTACTCACTGCCACTGGGCAATGGGTTTGCCGGACTGCATCCGGCACTCAAATTCCTGACGCCGGTCTACAATGCGGGTGAATTGGCCCTCATCCACCGGGTGGCTTATCCGCAGCAATCACGTTCCCACTTCGATTCCCAAGCCTATTGGGAAACCGGCGCTCCCCGGACCAACATGGTCAAGGACGGCCTGCTCTACCGAGCCATGGTTGAATCGGGCCGTGCTGGAAAGAACTCGCTGACCGGCGTCTCCTTCCAAAATTCGCTACCGCTCCTCCTGCGTGGATCCCGCGCGGCGATGACCAATCTTTCAGACCCGACCCGCTACGATTTGCTGGGTGTACCCAATACCGCCGACGGCAATCTCAAGGCCGCCCGCACGCTCGAGGCAGCCACGGGCGCCTCCTTCCCCGACAAAGCCAACCGAGACCTGCTCCAGCAGCAATATGAGAACATGCGCCGCACGCTGGAGATCTTTGCCGGCATCGATTTCAGCGAAACCGGCAACACCTTCGTCGACAGCGAAAACTCGGACGGCAACAAACCGTATTATCTATTCCCGACCACCAACGCCAAGAACGGAGCCGGGCCGTCGGGCACCAATAACCCGGGCTATGTGGTTCCCACTTCCGCCTACGGCTACTTCAACCAACTCAAGTCGGCGGCATTGGTCCTCAACAAAACCGATGCCCTCGTGGCCGGTACCCAAATCGACGGCTGGGACACCCACAGCAACCAAGGCGGGGTCACCGGCGCCCACGCAAGCTTGTTGCAGCGGGTCGGCTGGTCAATCTACGCGCTCCGGCAGTATTTCCGCCGGTATGCCGACCAGTGCCGCTGGGACGACCTGGTCATCGTGACCTTGTCGGAGTTCGGTCGCACCACCATCGAGAATTCCGACAACGGCACCGACCACGCCGAGGCCAGCGTCATGTATGTCGCCGGTGGCGGCATCAAGGGGTTGCGCACCGACGCCACCGGCAAGGTCACCCACAGTGGTGTTTTCAACTGCGGCCCGTCGGATCCGGTGGCCTGGCAAACGGGCATGAATGGCTCGATGTTCCAGAGCACCGGCCGCTACTTGCAGCGCGCGACCGATTTCCGCTCAGTGATGGGCAAGGTCATCCGCGATCATCTCGGGGCCAGCCAGGAGCAACTCAACCGCATCATCCCCGGCTACGCCGACCCGAACCAAAGCCTCAAGTCCGGCGGCATCCAGGCGCAGGACAAGGTCCGCATCACCGGCGAGCCCGACTTGATTTGAACGAACATCGTCTCGCTGGGCTGGGCTCCATCACGGCGAAGATCTCCACCGCTTAATGCCGGTGGACATTGAACCAGACGTTGCAATAGGCGCATCGAACATCACCACTGGGAGAAACCGCGGAAGCATCCTCAATCCACGCTCCACAGGCCGTGCATTGGTAGGCATCCCGAATAGCCTTTTCCTTCTCGACCCGTTCCGAACCAGCAGGCTCTGAGATCGAGCCCGAATCTGGCCAGTTCACGGGCTCCAGCGCCTTTTCCCAACCATCCAACCGAGAGAGCGACAGGGCCGAGCGGACAAAAGCGACACCCAACAGAAAAACCACCAAAGCGACACCCATGGGAACCGTCCGAAAGGTCAGGTCCACCGAAGCTCCAGAGGCCCAAAGCGTCTTCACATAGAAGAAAACGGTGACTGAGGCCAAACCGATCATGGACAACCCCATCACCAAATAGAGGTGCCGAATGAGGGCGAACCCAGGGGAAGAACGACTCTTCGAAAGACATCTCAAAGAATGGCGCAGCGGATTCTTGAGCAGGTTCATTGGATAGATCTCTTTAACCAAGATGCTTACCCACCGACTCCTTGGGATGGAAGGGCTCTGATTCCACTCCTTCTCCGGCCCTCCCGAAATGGCTCCACGACCTGGCTCCGCAAGCAGACAGAATTCAAGAAAAGGCCTCGCCCGGCTTGAAATCCTCGAGCCATCGGCCGACAACTCCTGTGTGACTTCGATCAAGTTCGGTACCTCCGGATGGCGTGGGCTCATCGCCCGGGACTTCACCTTCGAAAACGTGCGGTTCGCCGCGCAAGGCATCGCCGACTACTTGCTCGAGGAACTCAAGGCGGCCGGAGACACCGCTGCCTCCCAGAAACCCGAAGTCATCATCGGTCACGACACCCGGTTTCTGGGCCGCGAATTCTCCCTGGCCGTGGCCGAAGTGCTGGCCGCCAACGGGCTGGTTCCCCTGCTCTGCCAGCGGGATGCGCCGACCCCGGTCATCGCCCACGCGATTCGGGTGCGTAAGGCCTTGGGCGGCATCAATATGACCGCCAGCCACAACCCGGCTGAATATCAGGGACTCAAGTTCAGTGTCTCCAATGGAGCCGCCGCTCCTCCCGAGGTCACCCGCCGCATCGAAGGCCACATCCGCCACCGTCAGGAATCGGGCTGGACCTTTCAGGCCGGATTGGTCGGCTCGTTCCGCTGCAAAGAGATCGATCCAGCCCCGGCTTATCTCAAGCAACTGCGCAAACTCATCCAGTTTGACGTCATCAAGAAGGCCAAACTCAAGGTCGCCGTCGAACTCATGTACGGCACCGGTCGCGGCTACCTCGACACGCTGCTCGAAGAAGACGGTGGGGCCAAGGTCCTGCGGTTCCACGACACGTTGAACCCCAGCTTTGGCGGACATCATCCGGAACCCAATGCTGAAGGCATGGCACCGGCCCGCGAAGCAGTCCTGTCCGGCAAGGCGACCCTGGGTCTGGGACTCGACGGGGATGCCGACCGTTTCGGCATCGTGGACCGCGACGGCACCTGGCTCACTCCCAACCAAATCCTCGCCCTGGCCCTCTATCACCTGAAGAAGAACCGTGGCTGGACCGGCGCGGTGGTGCGCACAGTTCCGACCAGCCATCAGGTCGATGCGGTGGCCGAACTGCTGGGAGTGCAGGTCCATGAGACGCCCGTGGGCTTCAAATACATTGGGGCCCTGATGGAATCGGAACCGATCATCGTAGGTGGTGAAGAGTCCGGCGGTCTCAGCGTGAAGGGGCACGTGCCCGAGAAGGACGGCATCCTGGCGTGCCTGCTCATGGCCGAACTCGTGGCCACCGAGAAGAAGCCCTTAATGAAGATCTTGGCGGAACTGGAGAAGAAGACCGGCGAGTTCCACACCACGCGCATCAACGTGGCCATTCCGCCCGACAAAAAAGAGGCGCTGCTCCAGCGACTGGCTGCAGGTCTCGACAAGGTCGGCACGGCCCAGGTGCAGCAATTCATCACCACCGACGGCTTCAAGTTCTTGTTACCGAACCGCGAGTGGGTCGCCTTCCGCGCCAGCGGCACTGAGCCCTTGATCCGCTGCTACATCGAGGCCAAGTCAGCCGCCCAGCTCAAGAAGCTCGAGAAGGCTTGCCGAGCCCTGCTGCTGGCCTGAGAGTGCATCGAGGTTCAGCCGGAACTATTCGGTTGGGTGCAAAGCAACCGCGCCACCAATCGCTCAAGCCAACACCGACTGAACCACCTCGCCGTGAACGTCAGTTAGGCGACGCTCGAGGCCGTTGTGGTAGTAGGTGAGGCGTTGGTGGTCGAGTCCGAGCAAGTGCAAGATCGTGGCGTGGAAGTCGTGCACCGTGACCACGTTCTCGATAGATTTGTATCCGAACTCGTCGGTGGCTCCGTGACTGAACCCGCGCTTCACTCCGGCCCCCGCCATCCAGCAGGTGAACCCAGCCGGGTTGTGGTCGCGCCCTTGGGAACCCTTTTGGAAGGTCGGCATGCGACCAAACTCCGTGCACCAGACCAACAGCGTGTCTTCCAACAGACCGCGCTGACGCAAGTCGATGAGCAAGCCGGCCGTGGGCTTGTCGAGCACCGGACCATGCACGGCGTATTGGTTGGCGATGTCCTTGTGACCATCCCAGTTGCTCACCCCTTCGCCTCCGGTCTGGTAGGCGCCATTGAAGAGCTGAACAAACCGGACTCCCTTTTCGATCAGCCGGCGAGCGAGGATACAATTGCGGGCGTAGGCCGCCCGGGTGTCCTTGATCTTGGTTCCACCTTCATCGGCTCCGTAGAGCCGCAAGATGTGTTCGGGCTCGCTGGACAAGTTGGCCACCTCCGGGACGGTGAGCTGCATGCGGGCGGCTAATTCGTAGCTGGCGATTCGCGCGGCCAGTTCGGTGTCACCGGGAAACCGCTCAGCGTGGCGTTCATTGAGGCGCTGGAGAAAACTCCGCGTAGCACTGTCGCTGGATGCAGCCACGCCACCGGGGCGGGCCAAGTTGCGGATCGGGTTTGTGGCGTTGAACTCGGTGCCTTGAAAGGCCGCCGGCAAGAATCCGGGCGCCCAGTTGTTCACGCTGTTCTGGGGCTTCCCGCGCGGGTCAGGGATCGCCACATAGGCGGGCAGGCTCTGGTCGTCGCTGCCCAGTGCGTAGGTCATCCACGCTCCCATGCTGGGAAATCCATCCAGCGTGTAGCCGGTGGACATGTAATTCTCGCCGGGGCCGTGCGTGTTGGTCTTCCCCTGCATGGAGTGGATGAAGCACATCTCATCGGCCAGATCGCCGAGGTGTGGCAGCAAGTCCGAGATCATCTTGCCGCTCTGACCGCGGGGACGGAACTGCCACGGGCTCTTGTTGAGTGCCCCCTGCTCACCCTGGAAGGTGATGAGCTTCTCGGTGCCGGGCATGGGTTGACCATGGCGTCGTATCAACTCCGGCTTGTAATCGAAGGTGTCGAGCTGGCTGCAGGCCCCGCTGCAGAAGATCACCAACACATTCTTGGCGCGCGGCGCGAAGTGCGGTTGGCGCGCACCATAAGGCCGACCTGGATCGATCGCCGGGCGGAAGGGTTCCGGGCGACCGGGCGTTTCAGCCAGAAGACCCTGTCGGCCCAGAAGATGGGTCAAGGCAATGGATCCCAGGCCCAGACCGGTGTCGCCGAGGAAGCGACGCCGATTCAGCAGTGGGCTGTGGAAAGTGGGAAGGTTCGGCGCGCTCATGGGATGAACAGAAACTCGTTGGCGTTGAGGATGCCTCGGCAAAAAGCCTGCAACCCTTCCGAACGAACAAAGGCCACCGCTTCCTCCACCTCGGTCCGCTGCGGAACCCGATTGAAGGCCAGTTGCCACGCGGCACGAACCTGGCCCGCGGGATCGTCTCCGACCTCACGCCGCAACCGGCCGGCAAAGGTCTGCGACTGGTCGAGAATGAATCGGCTGTTGAAGAGATTGAGCGCCTGCAAGGGCGTCGTGGAAACACTGCGCTTGGGCATGACCAAACTGCCATCCGGACAATCGAACGCCCCGAAGATCCCATCCTGCTCCATGCGAACCTTGAAGGCATAGACCATGCGCCGCGTATCGGCGGGCCCGAACGCTTCCTTGGGGTGGTAATGGTAGACGTTCTCCCGATCCACCTCGTGCAAATAGAAACTCGGTCCTCCCCGAGATCGATCGAGGTTACCGCTGACGGCCAAGATGCTGTCACGGATGCCTTCGGCTTCCAGTCGCCGCGGCGGGAAACGCCACAGCAATCGGCTGCCGGCATCCACCGCCAGGGCCTCCTTGCGAGGGGTTCCCGATTGCCGCCAGGTGGCCGAAGTCAGAATGCGCCGCTGCAAATGCTTGAGGCTCCAACCGTGCTCCACCAAATCACTGGCCAGCCAATCCAGCAGTTCCGGATGCGAAGGCTTGGAGCCGTTCTTGCCGAAGTCGTTGGGCGTGTTGACCAACCCCACTCCGAACTGATGCTGCCACACGCGATTGACAATCACCCGAGCGGTCAGCGGGTTGTCCGATCGGGCGATCCAGTCCGCTAAAGCGAGACGACGGTCGCGCTCCGGAGCGTTCGTGGGCATGGTCAAGGGCTGGAACAACGCCAATGTTCCCGGAGTGACCTCCTCGCGCTTCTGGAGCGGATCGCCACGATGCAGCCGATGGGTCGGCCCTGGCTGCGAGAACGTTCCAGAATACACCGTGGGTGACTTCGACAACTCGCCCTTCTCCTTGCGAGCTGATTCGAGTTCCGCCAGCCAACGCCGTCCTTGGGCAGCCTCGGATTCGGCGATGCCATCAAAGCGGTAGACGGGCCCTGCGGGCTTGGTGGATTCCCCGGCAAAGGGAACCCGATCTTCGGAGGAGGCCACCGTCTTCCAGGCACCCGGCTCGGTCGCGACCTCAATGCGGTACTGAGTCGCCACGCGGTCCTTGAATCCCCCCTCCCGGTCACGCCCCCAGACCACGCGGTCGATGCGAACGGTCTTGGGGAACTCCAATTGCACCCAGCCCTTGCCTGCCTCGCTGGAAATCCACGATCGAGCGTTGCCGGGACGCCCATCATTCAAATGCTCCAGCTTGTGGATCTCATAGCCGGCCAGACTCCCCGAGGCCGTGGCTTTGGTTCCTGCCGAGGCCAGAGCCAAATTGACATTGCCCGCCCCAGCCTCGAGCTCATCGATGCACGGTTCGCCACCGCTGGAGGCCAGGATGGTGAAGCGAAGGAATCGCGCTTCGGTTTCCGCAAAGCGGTCTTCGTTCCGGACGGAGTTTACAGCCGGGCGAAGGTCCTTGCGAGCCGTCGAGGAAGAAGTCACCGCCTTCGGAATGTAAGCTTCGAGTTGCTTCTCCAAATCACGAATGCGGTCTTCGATTCGCGTCACATTCGCAGCCCGTTCCGGTGATGGGGGCAACGGGCGTTCACCGTGCTGGACACCGGAGAAGATGGCCGACAAGGCGTAATATTCCGTGTGGGTGACGGGATCGAACTTGTGGGTGTGGCAACGCGCACAACCCAAGGTGAGTCCAAGGAATGAAGTCCCGGTGGTGCCCACCATGTCGTCGATCTCATCGGCGCGCTGCTGGGCGGTGAGTGTGATGTCCGGGCTCTTCACGATGTCCACTGGCCCGCCGACCAGAAAGCCCGTGGCCACGTCGACACCCAATGCGTCGCCGGCGATTTGCTCGCGGATGAACCGATCGTAAGGCTTGTCGGTGTTGAAGGCGTTGATCACGTAGTCGCGGAAGCGCCACGCACTCAACCGCTCCCGGTTGGTCTCGAACCCGTTGCTCTCGGCAAAGCGGATGACATCCAACCAATGACGCCCCCAGCGTTCACCATAACGGGCGTCTTCCAGAACCCGGTCCACCTGGCGTTCGAAGGCCTGGGGTCGGGTGTCCGACACGAACGCGGACACCTCTTCCGGAGTCGGTGGCACTCCCAGCATGACCAAATACAACCGCCGGATGAGAGTGCCGCGATCTGCCTCAGCGGAAGGCTTCAACGCGCTTTGAGAAAGACGGGCCTGAATGAACGCGTCGACCGGATTGACAACCTCTGACGCGGCTTCGAGTGCGGGAATGGAAGGACGCGAAACCGGGAGAAACGCCCAATGGGATTCATTGGCCGGTGCTTCAGCCGCATTGAGTGCGAGGGCAAAAAGGGATGCGATCCCTGTCCATCGAAGGGCAGCAACCCACCCACCCCTGCCAGACCCAATGCTCAATGCCGGTTGATTCATGGTCTTCCTACTCCTTGGTCTCCGCCTTGGTCTCCGAAGACACGGCGCGAATGGTCACGATGCGACCCTTGGCCATGCGCTTGAGTGTCAGCTTCAGATCCCCCTTTTCGGCCGCCACCAGGCGTTCGAAGTCGGCCACCGTGGAAACCGGTTGATCTTGCACGTGGGTGATCAACTCGTAGGGCTTCACACCGGCGACACTGGCGCGCGCGCCCGGTTCAATTCGCGAAACCACCACGCCCGGCTCGTCGGCCTTGCGTTGGATGTAGCGACGGACGTCGTAGGTGAGATTGCGCACCGTGATGCCCAGGCTCTCCGACTTGAACCGCGCCGCCGACTCGTAATGAGTCGGACCCGGAACCACCTCGAACTCGCGGCTCAGCACTTGCCCCTCGTCGAAGAACTCCGCCGTGACGCGGGCTCCAAAACCCAAATCGGTCAGGGCCCGCGTCACCGGGGTCTCGACCGGCGGCCAGGGCGTCGGGATACGTTCGAAGAACTGATCGCGGATGTCATCCAACCGCTCCCACGGAAAGCCCTGGGCGCGGGCGAAATCCTCCTCCAATTGAACCTCGATCGGGACCGGCTGTGTCGGGGTGCGCAACCGCAGCAGCACCATGCCGGCCTTGATGCCCGCCTTGGCGGCCGGCGAGTCGGGGTGAATGTACGTGATCAACCCGCCGGTTTGTCCGTCACGCGTCTGGTCGGACACCTGATTGGCCCGGGCCAACTCGCGGGTCAGCGGCTGCAACTCGACTCCGAGCCACGCCAAGCGGTTTTCTTCGGCCTCGGACACAGGCACATTGGCTGGATCGGCTGTCTCGGGCAGGCGTCGGACTGCCTCGGCCAGTTGACGCGCTGTGGTCAACTGGCGACGTCCAGCGAACGGATCGCGCACGCCGCCCAGGAGTTCCCGGCGGGTCACTGGCAAGGCGAACAAGGCCCGGTCCATCGTGAAAAGGAAGGTATCCTTCACCTCGGGATCGGGCAGCTCGGGGTAGGGTTCCAACCGCGCGCCCACGCGGACCCCGGCGATGCGGGATTCGTGGAAATAGGAAGAACGGGTCTCGCCGCGCAAATCGATCTCAGCCCGCAGCAGCAACTGACCCATGCGGTCGGCCGGATGCGTCGCATCGATCCGCAACGCATCACCGAGCGGTTGCTCGGGTTCCACCACCAACACTCCGAAATCTCGGAGCGAGGCGATGAACTTGGCCGGAACAGGCGGTTTGCCTTCGCGCTGGATGGACGCGCGCTCCAACCGCGCCGTGATCCCGCTCTTGAGCGCCGCCAACACCGCCACGCGCCCTCCAGGCAGAACCACGCCCAACTCATTGCGCTCGGTGGCCGAATCGTCCGATTCCTCGTCTCCCCGGTTGCGCATGCGCATCGGGTTCTGGCCCGGGGTCGCCTTGGGACTGCGGAAACTCAATCGGACCCGCACCAGCGCCTGTGCGGTCAACCCCTCCAACTCCTTCAATTGGGCAGCGAAGGCCGTGGCATCGATCATTTTCCAGGCCAGCGGATTGCCCCGCCACTGGTTGTCGGCATCGAGCCGGTGATTCATGACCAAACCGAGCGGACGGGCCTGGGCGCTCAGGGCCACTCCTTGATGTTCCAACACCCGCAGCGCCTTGCCCGACTCGGTTTCCAAATACTGACCCCCCCACGGCAAAGCCACACGGACCATTTGTCCGTCCTGGCGGAAATAGCTCACCAACGCGGCCGGAGACTCGGTGCCCTTGGCGGGAAATTCGATGGGTTTGGTCCCGGCGATGGGTTGGTCGAGGGTCAGGACAAAGGCCCACTGATCCACGCCGTAGGCCGTGATCCGAGCCGTGGAGCGATTGGCCCCCTGTCTGACCACAATGGACTTGATGAATCGCGGATGAACACACGGGTCCATGGCGACCACGGTCGTTGGCCCCACCAGAAAACCCGTGGTTTCCAGAGGTCGTTCGTCGGCCACCAAATCAGCCAAGCTGTTGGATCGAGGCCCGGTGGAACGGGGGTCCTGATCGAGAATCCCATGCGGGGCGTCACCCCGGTCGAACTGCAGGGTGAATTCCACCTGCAACAAACCCGGAGAAACCGCGGCGATCCAGCGGGCGGGGTCTTTGCTCGACGGAGCCGCCGCCAGGGGCAGGGCTAACGCCAGGAGGAGCAACA
Organism: Verrucomicrobiota bacterium; assembly: GCA_029865985.1. GTDB lineage: Bacteria > Verrucomicrobiota > Verrucomicrobiia > Limisphaerales > UBA9464 > SXXZ01. The sequence continues at coordinate 7,677 of JARXAF010000162.1, read as the reverse complement.
GGAGGCGTGTCATGTGGCGTTAAATTATGCCACATTTCCCCAACCTCCAACGCCCAACTTTGCGTCTCCCACAGACTGAGGCGAGCGGATGCCTGAGGGCGCTCCGCACGGGCCCACGTTACCAGCTCAACGCCTGCAAACGGCGGGAAACCTCTTCGGCATTGGCTCGACTATTGAACGCGCTGACGCGGAACCAGCCCTCGCCATTGCTGCCGAAACCGCTTCCCGGAGTGATCACCACATTGGCCTCGTTGAGAATGCGATCGAAGGCCTGCCAACTGGTGTGGCCCTTCGGCGCATCCACCCAGATGTACGGGGCATTGACGCCACCAAACACGCGATGACCCGCCGCCTGAGCGCCCGCCACGAGGATCTTGGCGTTGCCCATGTAATGTTCGACCAGGGCAGCCACCTGGGCCTTGCCTTCCGGCGAATACAGGGCTTCGGCTGCACGCTGCACGAGGTACGACACACCGTTGAACTTGGTGGTCATGCGCCGAGACCACAACGGGTGCAAGGGCTTGAACTCCCCCGAGGCCGTCGAGGCCAACAGCGTCTTGGGCACCACCGTGAAGGCGCACCGAACGCCGGTGAATCCGCCGTTCTTGGAGAAGCTGCGGAACTCGATGGCGCACTCGCGCGCTCCCGGGATCTCGTAGATGGAATGCGGGATCGTCGGATCGCTGATGTAGGCCTCATAGGCCGCGTCGAAGAGGATGATCGAGCGATTGGCCAGCGCGTACTTCACCCAAGCCTCGAGCTGTGCCCGCGAGGCTGTGGCCCCGGTGGGGTTGTTCGGCGAGCACAGGTAGATGACGTCCACGCGCTCCTTCGGCGGCTCCGGGATGAACCCGTTCTGGGCCGTACACGGCAAGTAGGTGATGCCCGCGTAGGCGCCCGAGGCATCGGCCTCGCCCGTGTGGCCAACCATGACGTTGGTGTCCACGTACACGGGGTAAACCGGATCGGTGATGGCCATGCGGTTGGAGGATCCCATGATGTCGAGGATCGCCCCGCAATCGCATTTGGAACCGTCGCTCACGAAGATCTCATCGTCGGCCACATCGATGCCGCGGGCCCGGAAATCATTCTGAGCGATGGCCGCCCGCAACCACTCGTAGCCCTGCTCGGGGCCGTAGCCCTTGAAGGTGCTCCGCACAGCCATCTCGTCGACGGCCTTGTGCAGCGCTGCGACCACGGCCGCAGGCAACGGCTCGGTCACGTCGCCGATGCCGCACCGGATCAATCGGGCGGCCGCCGCCGGGTTGGCGTCATTGAACGCCTTCACCCGCCGTCCGATTTCCGGAAACAGATAACCCGCCTTGAGCTTGAAATAATTGTCGTTGAGCGAAGCCATGGTGATAAGCCGGGCCAAGCCCGGAAAGACGCAGACACTAGGGAATGCCCGCGGCCGGGTGCAAGACCGCCTGTTCCCGCAGTCTGTTCGCGCTTGTTCCCAGATTTCTAACTACTCTCTCGAACGCCACCCCAACTACCAAAGGACCTCTCCGAGTCTTCAATTCAAACCCACTGACTGAGAAAGGTGCGGGCCGGCACGCGCAACGGAAGCCCATGGTGTTTGAAGCAATCGACGGGCACATACGGCGCGTCCAATTCCACTTGGAAGGCATAGGGAGCCCCGGTCCGTTGCTGGAAGAAGGCTAGGGAGGGCGAGAGTTCAGCCGCGGAATTCTTGACCTCAACAAGGCACCAAGGCTTCCGGTCGCGCACAACCACGAAGTCAACCTCCTGCCCCTGTTTGGTGCGAAGATAAGCCAACTCGAACGTGCCCAACCCGAGGTCAGTCCACGCCTCGACCGCTTTGAGCAGGTGGCAGCCCACGAAGGTCTCAGCGCGGCGACCTACATCTTCAACGCCCGACCAATCGCGCAGAAACCACCGGGGTTCCTTTCGTAGAGAGTTGGCGATGTCCTTGGACCAGGGCCTCAGCGTGAACCCCAGATGCAATTGTTCCAGAGCGGCGATCCACCGGTTCGAGGTCTCGGCGGTAACCTGAAGCTCGCGAGCCAACTCGGAAAAGTTGAGTTGAACAGAGGATCGCTCCGAGAGGATGCGTGCCAACTGATCCAAACCAGCCAGATCGCGGAAGGCGCCGAGGTCGCGAAGATCCTCACCAGTGAGCTGATCGAGTCGAAGTCGCGCCCATTTGCGGGTGAAGGCCGGCGACCGCGTCAGAAAAGGTTCCGGGAACCCGCCATGACGCAGCAGGGCGTTCCAGTCGTCATCGCTGATCCTCACAGGCGGCGAAAGCACCTCGGCGGGCGTGTCGGTGCGCAGGCATTCGGCCACGCTGAAGGGATGCATTCGGTAGAGGAAGTATCGCCCCATGAGACTGTCCCCTCCCCGGCGATAGACATTGAGCCGGGCGCTGCCGGTGACCACCACGCCGAGTTTCTTCCGATCGGCATGAACATCGAAAAAACCCTTGAGGAAGGCCTTCCAGCGGCGGTCTTTGTGGATCTCATCGAAGACTACCTTAGGGCGACCGGCGCGAGCTTTGTCGGCTCCGATGGCTGCGGCCACGGCCGTCGCTCCCTTCTGAATCAGACGCCGGTCGTCGGCCGCGTCCCAGTTGAGATAGGACTCCGCTCCATGACGGCAAACCGTGGTCTTGCCCACCTGCCGGGGACCGCTGACGAAGGCCATCTGCCGATGGGTCTCCAGATGGGTCTCCAGGATGGAATCATAGATTCGGCGACGATCGTTCACTGGAACCAATTTACGATGAATCGTATTTTGGTAAACACCATTTTACGATTGATCGTATTTTGGTCAGACCTAAAACCCGCGGCTTGAATAGCCCCTCCCCGCCCCACCATCACCGCCATTCGGAGCCGGCGGGGTACTCGTAGCGGGCGAGGGTCGCGGCGTGCATCTCGGTGCTGTAGCCCGGTTTTTCAGGCGCGAGATAGCGGCCGGCGCGGATGCGGCAGGGATCGGTGAAATGCTCGTGCAAGTGGTCCACGAACTCGCACACCCGTCCATCCCAGCTGCTGCTGACCGAGGTGAAGTCGATCATGCTCATGTGCTGAACGAACTCGCACAACCCGACGCCCCCGGCATGCGGGCACACCGGCACACCGAACTTCGCCGCCAGGAGCAGCACCGCGAGGTTCTCGTTCACGCCACCCAAACGGCAGGAATCGATTTGGCAGAACGAGATGGCCCGGGCCTGCAGCAACTGCTTGAAGAGGATCCGGTTCATCCCGTGCTCACCCGTGGCCACACCGATGCCCAGCGGCTCCATGGCCCGCGCGATGGCGGCATGGCCGAGCACGTCGTCGGGCGAGGTCGGTTCCTCGATCCACCAGGGCTTGAACGGCGCCAAGGACTGCATCCATTCGATGGCCTGCGGCACGTCCCAGACCTGATTGGCATCCACCATCAGCTTGCGATCCCAGCCGATCTCCTCGCGGATGATGCCCAGGCGGCGGATGTCGTCCTGCAAATCGCGACCCACCTTCACCTTGATGTGGTTCCACCCCTCGGCCACGGCCTCGCGGCACAGGCGACGGATCTTGTCGTCGGGGTAGCCCAGCCATCCGGCGCTGGTGGTGTAGGCCGGGTAGCCCTCGCGCTCCAGACGGGCGATGCGCTCGGCCTTGCCCGGTTCGGCACGGCGCAGCAAGTCCAACGCCTCAGTCGGCGTCAGGGCGTCGGTGAGGTACCGAAAATCCACACAGGCCACGAACTCTTCGGGCGTGAACTCGCTCACCAGTTTCCAGACCGGCTTGCCAGCATGACGGGCGTACAAATCCCAAAGGGCGTTGACGATCGCCGCCAGCGCCAGGTGAATCACCCCCTTGTCGGGCCCGATCCAGCGCAATTGCGAATCGCCAGTCAAACGCCGCCAAACCGCACCGGGCGCCGCGCAGAACTCTTCGAGCGTGAGCCCCACCACGAGATGTTCATGGGCCATGACCGCGGCGCACACCACGTCATTACCGCGGCCGATGGTGAAGGTGGACCCGTAGCCCTTCCACTCGGTGTCCGTGTGCAAGATCACATAGGCCGAGGAATAATCCGGATCCGGATTCATCGCATCCGATCCGTCCAAGCCTTTGGACGTTGGAAAGCGAATATCGCGAACTTCAAGTCGGGTGATGCGCATGAGATTTCAACCACTCTGCCCCGCCGCCCCGCCCCCGCCAAGACTCCACGTGGATCCCGTCACGACGCCGCGGGAGGCTGGCGAGGAACAGAAACGTCGCATGGGAATCGCGATGAATCGTTTTCTCCCGCGCAGCTCGTGGAGGAACGCCCCAGGCCACCCCCTCAATGCTGCCCACCGCCCGGGCGGGTGTTTTTCTTCCAGGGCATGTCGGGGAATTTCTCGGGCATTTTGAAGGCCTGGGCTTTGGGTTGTGCCATGCGGAGTTCGGAGTCTTCTTCCTCGGCAGGCTTCGTTCCCGGGGCGGCCATGTTGCCCTTCCACGACGCGATGCGGGCCTGAAGGCCGTGCTTCTCGGCGGTCTGCTTGTCGCCCGACTTCATGTAGAAGAGCGAAAGGTTGGTGTGCACCAATTGCTCGTTGGGCTTGAGCTTCTCGGCGCGATGTCCCTCGGAGATGGCCGTGGCGTAGTCGCCCAACCGGTAATGGCACATGGCCAAGCCCAGACGTGCATCGAAGTGGTCGGAATCCTCCGCCAAGATTGCCTGGAATTTCGAAATGGCGACCGCGTACTCGCCGGTCGAGTAGTCGAACATGGCATCATCAAACTGATCTTGGTGGCTGGACATAGAGTCGTACGCCCTCACTGGTAACCTCCCAAGGCGTTCACCACAACTGCGGACCCGACCTTGCCCGACGAGACCAGCCACCCCAGTCTTCGCCCGCGCATGAGCCAAGGTGCCTCCCTCCGACTGCTGTCGACCGACTTCGACGGCACCATCCACGACGACTTCGGTGATCCGAAAATCCCCTATGCACTTCAGGAGCGCATCGCCGCTTTCCAAGCCCGCGGTGGTCACTGGGTCATTAACACCGGGCGCGACATGGCAAGCCTGATGGAAACCCTGGGCCGCGCCCGGGCCTCGGTGCAGCCCGATTACCTGATCCTCGTTGAGCGCGAAATTTTTGAGCGGAAGCACGACCGCTTTGTGCCGGTAGAACCGTGGAACAGCCGCTGCACCCAAGACCACAAGCAACTGTTCCAGTCGGTGGAGACAGAAACGGAACAGCAAATCCAATCCCTTTCGTCACGCCATGAAGCCACCTTCTACAGTGACGCCTTCTCGCCGCTGTGTGCCATTGCCCAATCCAACTTGCAAATGGACGAGATCCACGCCGAGTTGGACACCTTTTGCGAACGGCATCCCAACCTGGTCGCGGTACGCAATGACATCTACGTGCGCCTGAGCCACCGGGGCTACAGCAAGGGCACCGCCCTGTCGGAGTTGGGCCGCATCCTGGGCATCGGGCCCGAAGCACGGGTGGCCGCCGGCGACCATCTCAACGACTTGTCCATGCTGCGCCGCGAACACGCCCACCATTTGATCTCGCCCTCCAATGCACTGGCCGCCGTGCAACTACAGGTGCGGGCAGAGGGCGGATGGATTGCGAGCAAGACCGCGGGCAACGGAACCCTGGAAGGCCTGATCCGCCTCGGCCTTTGAACCGGGTTCGTTTTCCTCCAGTCCCGTGTCCACCTTGCAACTGACTGAAGCCTTCTTCGCCAAGGCCGCCGGCTGGGAAGTGATGAAACACGCCCGGGCGCTGCTCGCCTCAGGCAAGGTGCTGTCCTCGAATTGGACCCCGCCGCTGCTGAAAGGCGTGGTCATGTCCGATGCCAACTCGCTTCGAGCCGGACTGGTCATCCAGCATGAGCTGGACATCGAAAACATCTGCCCATGCCGACAATCCCGGGAATGGGGAACGTTGTGCGCCCATTCGGTGGCTGTTGGCCTGCACCACCTGAAACCAGCCACACCTGAACCCACCGGATCAAAATCGGCTCCGACGGGACCGAGGGTGGGCTCGCCGGCGGCCGCTTCAGGAAGCCCGTCCAACGCTGGTCGATCGCCCGGCACCGGATCCAAGCCTCCGCTTTCCAGCAAAGACCCCGTCCGACTGCGACGATCCGAGACCGGCAAGCCGCTGGAGATCCAAGTCATCTTCCCACCCAACCTCGCCGACGCGATGACCCGGGACCGCGTGATGGTGATGTTCGAGGGCATCACCGCCAACAGCCGGGCCCCATTGAATGCGCTGATCCAGTCCGGGCCCTTCCGCTTGTCCGAAGCCGACGCGCGCCTCCTCGACGCCGCGGAGCTGGCCGCTGGAGGGGATTCTCCTGGCATGATTCAGCTGGGTTCGGCCGCACTCGTGCCGCTGCTGCACGCCATGGCCGACCATACGCAACTCAACTTGGGGCGTAAGACGCCGCTGACGGTTTCCCGCGAGGCCGCACCTCTGCCCCTGCGCGCACAACTTGAAGCCAATGGCGAAATCAGCCTGAGCCTGAAGAGTGCTCCCAAGGGATCCACCTTGTTGAACAGCCCCGACGAAACCTGGATTCTGAGCGGAACCACCCTCCAACCGCTCGGCTTGTCGCCAGCGCTTCGCGGTGTGTTGCAATCGCCCCAGCGGGTGCCTCGCTCCGATGTCCCCCGCTTTCTCTCGCAAGACTGGCCGAAGCTCTCGGGCAGTTCGGGCCTCGAAACCAATATCCGCCTGGAAGACTTTGTGCTCGAACCGGCCCCACCGAAGTTCCTGCTCCAGTTGACCGGTGGCCTGGCCATGTTGACGGCCCTGCTGCAATGCCGCTACGGCGCCCGCATCATGACCGTGGGCGTCACCGCGCGCGACGAGGCCGCGTGGATGCCCGACCCGGCCAACGTCAGGCGCTACACGGCCCGCGACCTGTCCGCCGAGCACACGGCCTTCATGCGCCTCCGGCAGGCCGGCTTCTCGGGCCCCGATTCCCAAGGGCGCTGGCAGCTCAACGGTCAGGAGCGCGTGCTGGCCTACTTTTCGCGCCTTCACCCACGACTGGAACGCGAGTGGGAGGTGTCGCTGGAGGAGCGCCTCGAGACCAGCACCCGCAAGAACTTGGTGCGCGTGGAACCCCGGTTCCAAATCACGCCCTCGGGGGAGCGTTGGTTCGACCTTGAGGTCTCTTACGTGGCCGAAGACGGCGAGCGCTTCAGTGCCGCCGACATCCAGCGATTGGTGCTCGGCGGGGGGCAGGGCAAATCCCGCTCCGGGAAGACGGTCCTGATCGACACCGGCGCGGTGGAAGAGTTGCAGGAAGTGCTGCTCGACTGCTCGCCCGACCAACGAGACGGACGCTACCGGATGGGATCCGCCCAAGCCGGGTTCCTCGACGCATCGCTGCGGGAACAAGGGCACGCGGTCCAAGCACCCGCAGCTTGGCGAGAACGCGTCGCCCAGCAAACCGGAACGGCAACTCAGACTTGTCCACCGCTCGGGGCGCTCGAGTCGGTCTTGCGCCCCTACCAGAAACACGGTGTGGCTTGGATTCGGTTCCTGCGTGACCACGGCTTCGGCGGCATTTTGGCTGATGAAATGGGTCTGGGTAAAACCCTTCAGGTGCTGGCCCATTGCGCCTCGCTCAATGCGGCGGCGGGAGCCCAACCCCTTCCCCCCACGCTGATCGTTTGCCCGACTTCATTGGTCACCAACTGGGCCGCTGA
>JARXAF010000150.1 GCA_029865985.1 Verrucomicrobiota bacterium | reverse complement strand
GGCCGAGGGCAAGGCAGGCAAGAGCCTTTGCCGCGGGTCCGAAGATGTGATTCATTGACCCCGTGGCCAGTCCCTCCGACGAGTTGTGCACGATCGCCGAAAACCTCGGAATTCCAACGATCGAGCGGCACCTCTTCCTGTGTGCCGACGCTTCCAAGCCCAAATGCTGCGACCCTCAGGCGAGCCTCGCATCCTGGGAATTCCTGAAGCGGCGGCTCAAGGAATTGGGCCTCGTAGGCCCACAGGCCAAGGTCTTCCGCACCAAGGCCAATTGTCTGCAGTGCTGCGCCCAAGGTCCCGTCGCGGTGGTGTATCCGGAGGGAACTTGGTATCACCACTGCACCCCCGATGTCCTTGAAACCATTATCCAGGAGCACCTGATCCATGGCCGGCCCGTGTTGGAAAACACCTTTGCGACTCATCCGCTCGGTACTGGCGCCCGCTGAAGTGCAGCTGGACCTCTTCCAACGGCTGAAGCCCCAGCCACCGTCGGCCACCGTGCCCGGCGGTGGGAAGTGGGTCGCCTCCGAGACGGTCGTCGTCGGGAGCACGTCCATCGAGGTGCACTTCATCCGGCACCCGCGAGCCCGGGTGTTTCGCCTCACCCTGTGTCGCGACGGCACCGGCCGGGTCACCCTGCCCCGTTTCGGATCCATGCCCGGTGCCCGCAATTTCCTGCTCCAACACGTGCAGTGGCTGGCCGATCGGGCTCAGATCCAACAGGCCAACACGGGGCCGACGGACCCATCCAAGGGAGAAATCCAAATCCGGTTCCGGGGCGAGTTCGAGGGGGTCACGGTCTCGGAGGACGGCAAGTCCCTGCACATCGGCCCCCTCACGCTGCCCACGCCCCGGCTGCGCGATCGAGACCTTCCGGCCAAGGCCCAAGCGGCCTTGCAACGGCTGGCTCAGCGTGAACTGCAAGAGCGGGTGCAACACCTCTCAGCCACCCACGGCATCGCCGTCAGTGCGATCTCGGTCCGCGCCCAACGGACGCGCTGGGGTTCCTGTTCGCCGCGCGGTGAGATCTCGCTGAATTGGCGCCTGGTGCAGGTGCCCGAATGGGTCCGCGACTACGTGATCTTGCATGAATTGGCCCATCGGCGGCATCTGAACCACTCCGCCCGGTTCTGGCAGGAGGTCGAACGACTGTGCCCCGACTACGAGGCCGCGGAGACCTGGCTGCGAGAGACCGGTCGGCATGTCCTCTGAAGGGGCTGACCCAGCCGGGCCGATCAGCGGCGAAGGATCTCGAACTCGATGTCGAACCAAAGTCCGTTGAACTCGAATCGGGCCTGACCGGAGTCGATCCCTCCGTCGAACCAGTGGAACTCGTTGCGTTCGCGAATGAGCCCACAGAACTCCTGGAAGAACTCCGGGTCCAACGCCACGACGCCGTAGCGCCCGCGCCGCAACTCGTCCTTTTCCATGGCGGCCAGGAGGTGATCGGCCTCGGCACGGCTGCGCTTGATCACCCACAGGGCAGCTTCAGGGCACTTCACGGCCAACTTGTGCAATTTGGAGACGGTGCATTCGCCGCATTCGACCCAGAGAGTGGGCCGCATGTCGTAGCCGATGACTGCAAGATCCGGGACGAACGGTATCGAGTCGTCCTGGACTTCCGTCTCGATTTGGATGCGTTCGTGGAAGAAAAGCACATAAGCCAAGAGCTTCAGACCCACGTGGCGCACCGACTCGTTGACTCCCTGGCCGATGATGACCTTGTGGGGAAACGGCCGGTGCCGATCTTCGCTGCGGAGCTGGAAGTTGAATTTGTTGGCCACGCCGAGAGCCTTCAAACAACGAGGTCCGAGGGTCGTTGTCCATGAGAAACCGCCGCCGTAACCGGCCGCGGAATCCTCCGGTCTTCCCTCCACAGTCCCTTTCCATCGATCCCATCATGAAGACTTTCCAGAAACTATCCCTGCTCACCGCCACCTTGCTGTTGGGCTCTGCCAGCGCCCTCGCCGACATCGCTGAAGACGTGAAGAGCGCCGCCCGCAAGTTGACCGACGCCGCCAGCTACTCGTGGACGGCCACCACTGAAATCGAAGGCGGCCAATGGACCCCGGCTCCAGTGAAGGGCAAAGCCATCAAGGGTGGAGCAGCCGTGATCACCAGTGAGCGAGATGGAACCACCACGACCGCAGTGCTGCAGGGAACCCAAGGAGTGGCCAGCACCGATGAAGGCTGGAAGACCGCCGAAGAACTCCGCTCGGCCGCCGGTGGTGGCGGAGGCGGAGGCAATCGTGGCGGCATGCGCGCCGCCGCTCTCTTGCGCAACCCCTTGCCGGCGGCGTCAGTGACCCGGTTGGTCGAAAAATCCAAAGACCTGAAGGCCGGTGAAGCCGGGGTCATCGCCGGAGAACTCTCGGACGACGGCGCCAAGGAATTCGCCCTCATGGGACGCGGCGGCCGACCGGGCGCTCAGACCCCGCCCGAACCCAAGAACGCCAAGGGCTCGGTGCAGTTCTGGCTGAAGGAGGGACAGGTCCAGAAGATCCGCCTCAAGGTCTCCGCGACCATGACGGTCAACGGCGAGGACCGCGACATGGTCCGCACGACGACCTGGGAAATCCGCGACGTGGGCACCACCACCGTTGAAGTCCCGGCCGAAGCCAAGAAGCGTCTCGGTTCCTGAGGCGGAGTGATTCGTTGGACAATGGATCCGTTGGAACGGGCGTCCGGGAGCTGACAATCGGAGCCTCCAGACTCATTGACCCGTCCGAACGCCGTTCCTAGTCTCATCCGCATGATTGGCAAGCATCTGTATCGGTGGGCTTGGCTGGCCGTGGCTGCGGTGGGTTTATTCCCCGCGTCGGCCCTGTTCCGGGCATCGGCTCAGGTCCCGGTGCCCTTCAACGGCATCCAGGCCATCGTCAACGACACGGTCATCAGCCGTGATCAGGTGCTGGGAGCCGCCCAGCGCGAGTTGGCTGCCGCCGGTCGCGCCGCCACTTCAGAACAGCAATACCTCACGCGCCGGGCGAAGATTTTGGATGACCAGTTGGAGATCCTCATCGACCGACAGCTGATCCTCGATGAGTTCAAGGAGAAGGGGTATTCATTCCCGGAATCCTACGTCGACGATCAGGTCCGTGAGCGCATCCGCCGGCAATTCGGTGGCGATCGGGTGGCGCTGACCAAGACCCTCCGTGCCGAAAACCGGACCTTCGAACAGTTCAAGAAGGAGGAACGGGACGACATGATCACCTACCAGATGAACGCGCGCTTCATCCGCGACGAAATCATCATCTCGCCGAAGAAGATCCAGAACTACTACCAGACCAATCAGGCACGCTTCCAGATGGGCAATCGGGTCAAGCTGCGGATGATCGTCATCGACCGCTCCAAGCACTCCGCTGAAGACGGCGCCCGCCTGGCCAATCAGGCACTGGCCAAACTCAAGGAGGGTACCGATTTCGGCAAGGTCGCTACGGAATTCTCGGACGACGTGCGCCGGTACAAGGGTGGAGACCGCGGATGGACCGAGGAGAATTCTCTCAACGAGGCCCTACGTCAGGTGGCCTTCAACCTGCCTGCGGGGCAAACGAGCGACATCGTTGAAGTTCAGGGTTCCCGCTTCATCCTCAAGGTGGAGGAAAAGCAGCAGTCTGGCATCCGTTCGCTGGCCGAGGCCCGACAGGAAATCGTGACCATTTTGAAGGACTCGGAACGTCAGCGCCTGCAAAAACAGTGGTTGGCCAAGCTGCGGAAGAAGGGCTTTGTTCGCTACTTCTGATCCGCCTTTCGAACCTGGCTTTCCCCTGAACCGAAACTCCGCCGCCGCATGATCCTCGGCATCACCTTGGGTGACGTCACCGGCATCGGACCCGAGGTGGCCTTGCGGGCCGTAGCCCGTCTCACGGCCGAGGATACCGATGTGCATTACGTGCTCATCGGAGACACCGGCGTGGTGCGACGCCTGTGCGGCCTGATGGGCGTGGAAGCCGACCTGCCCCTGTGGCGGGGCGCTGATTCGGAGCCCTCACGGGTCTATGTGCTTCCGGTCTCTGACGGCGAACTCCCGGAGAACTTGCCACCCGGAGATCCGCGCGCCGCATTGGAAGCCGTGGCCGCGCTGCGCGAAGGGGCACGGCGTTGCTTGAACGGAGAATTCGCCGGCCTGGTGACCGCTCCGGTCAACAAGGCGTCCATCGTGGAGGCAGGGGTTCCCTTCATCGGCCAAACCGAGTTCCTGGCCGACTTGGCCGGGGTTTCGCGCTTCGCCATGATGCTGTTGGGTCATGATCCCGCCGGTCGCTGGCTGCGGGTGGCTCTGGCCACGATCCACCTGCCCTTGGCCCGAGTTTCGGACGCCCTCACCCAAGCGGGCATCGCCGAAGTCGTCGCCCTGACCGCGGAGGCGTGCGGCTTGTTGGGACTGCCCCGTCAGCGCGTGGGGGTATGCGGGCTCAATCCCCATGCTGGAGAAAGCGGTCACCTCGGATCCGAGGAAATCACCGTGGTGACTCCAGCCGTCACCGAAGCCCGAGCCCTTGGTTTGGATGTCCGCGGTCCTTTTGCGGCCGACACCCTCTTTCACCAAGTTTTTCGAGGAGACTATGACGCGGTGGTGGCGATGTACCACGATCAGGGTCTGGTGCCGCTGAAGATGGTGGCCTTCGACACCGGGGTGAACTGGACCCTCGGTCTGCCGTTTGTCCGGATGTCGCCCGATCACGGCACGGCCTACGACATCGCCGGACAGGGATTGGCTGATCCGGCCAGCATGGAATCGGCCCTCCGACTGGCCGCCACCGTGGCCGCCACGGGAATCCCCTGCTGGCGACCCGAGCCACTGAAGTCGCTCGGTGAAACTGACAGGTGAACCGACCCTCAGGACAACGTCGAAAGGAGGATGCGCGTGATCTCCTCGCGCTGAGCTCCCAACGCGATGTCAGCCAGTGTGTATTGATCGAGACTGGTGTAAAAAGCGGTCATCGCCTCGGCCAGCGCCCCCTTGACACGACAACACCCGCTGAGACTGCACGTGTTGGTCACCGGGTCGAAGCATTCCACCACCACGGGCTGGTTTTCGGTTTGCCGCAGCAACCGACCCAAACGGACCTCTTCCGGCAACTGGGCCAGACGGCACCCACCACCCCGACCGCGACGGGTTTCCAAATAACCTAATTGACCCAAGCGATGCACCACCTGGGCCAGATGGTTCCGGGAAATGCCATAAGCCTGAGAGACATCCTGCAACTGGAACAACCCGTTCTTGATCGAGGCGTAAATGAGCACCCGAAGGGAGTAATCGCTGAAGAGGCTGAGTTTCATGCCACGGAGTGGACCAGTCTTCACAAGAGACCAGATCAGATGGCTTAGGGTTACAATCGTGGTCCATTTCGCAAGCTCGCCGCATCCATCGAGCCCATGAGCCGGCTCCAAGTCTGTTCATGACTGCTGCGGAATGCTTTCATCCCAGCATCGGCATGAAACACGAATTCTGGAGCGAGCGATGGCAGCAGGGACGCATCGGATTCCATCTTGGCCAACCTCACGACTGGTTGGTGGCCGTCGAACCGCGGTTTCCTAAGTCCGCACGTGTTTATGTACCCCTGTGCGGCAAGACCGTCGATTTGGTGTGGCTGCGGGATCGGGGTCACGAAGTCATTGGCTGTGAATTCGTAGCCCACGCCGTCCAAGACTTCCTGCATGAACAGGGAATTTCAGCGACCTTGGAACACCGAGGATCGGGCGCTGCCTCTTTCCCATGCCACCGCACCCCTGGTCTGAGCATCCTGCAAGGCGACGCTCTGGATCTGAGCCCAGAAATCCTGGGAGGTACGGTGGATGTGATCTTCGACCGAGCCGCGCTGGTGGCCCTAGATCCCGCCTGCCGCCAACGCTATGTGGACGGCTTGCACCGATTGCTCAAACCCGGCGGTCACCTCTTGCTCATCGCCTTTGCCTATGACCAATCCCGCATCGCTGGACCACCATGGTCCGTAGATGCGGACACCATTGAAAGTCTCTTGGGCGACCGTTTCTCGATCGAAACCATCGCGGTGCGATCCGAAGAAGGAAACCCCCGCTTCCAAGAGGCCGGAGTGACCGAAATGGAGGAACGCTGCTGCTGGCTGACGCGGAAGGACTGACGCTCAGACCACACTTTCGGTAGTTCCCATCGAGCGTTCTACGGGTTCCGGGAGGGCTCACGTGCCCCGGTATCTCAAGGCTCGAGGCCTTACAGGCTCTTAACAATTTTCTGGGTTTTGCCCATCAACCCTTAACTCGCCGGGTGTTTCTTGATGTCGAAACAAGGGCGGACCGGCCGCCTGAAACAAAACAAAACACACAACCGACACACATCATGAAACTCATCCACAAGACCCTGCTCCTGGCCACTGTAGCCACCGCCGCCCTCAGCCTCGGCGCGGCCGACAACGCGTCCAACCCTCCGACCCGGCCAGAAGGTCGCGGACGCCCGGTCCCCCCGATGATCGCCGCTCTCGACGCCAACAGTGACGGAGTCATCGACGCGGTGGAGATATCCAATGCCGCGGCAGTCCTCGCCAAGCTCGATACGAATGGCGATGGAAACCTCAGCATGGATGAACTCCGCCCGACCCGGCCCGAGGGCGGACCCGGCGACCGTGGCAATCGCGAACACCGCGGCGGCCCAGGCGGACCCGGAGGCAAAGAAGGCGGCAAGCGCCACGGCCACGGTGGGCCCGGCGGAAATGCCGGCGGCCCTGAAGGCCATGGCCGTGGACCTCGCCCGGATGCGCCTCCTGCCGAGTGAGTCAAAACCGGGGAAACACCGGACACCCGCGCGTCATCCATCGAACCGCAACGGGCGTGGTCACCCAAACCGGGTGGCCACGCCCCCTTCGCTGGCAGGACACCATTCCAATGCTCCGGCAGAGCTTCCCTCACCCTCATCACCGGGAGTCCCCAACTGAGAACCCCGATCCCTCTTCGTATCGAAAACCCGGTGAATAGTTTGCCAACGGACCGTAGCAACTCCGGATCCGGCCTCGGGCATCGGCCGGATTCCGCGACGTATAAAGCACCCGAATGGCGGCAAGTTGCTCCGAAGTCAGCATGGGCACCGGATCAAGCCCCAGTCTTGAGGCTTGGCACGCAAAGCGAACCGTTTCACCTCATCATGCAACCCATCCATATCCGCTGCGGCCGCGCCCCAGTCCATCATCGCTGCGCCAATCACAACGAATCCTCCCGCCCACAACTCCACGCCGGTGGCTCTGCCCATGCCTCAACAGCATCGCACCGAGTCGACCATCACCGGGGGCGTAGCCGTCGACGGGGGCGTCAGCCGGGATCGGCCGCCATCCACCACGGTTCCCATGGCCAGAACAAGTCCTGACGGCCGCCGACCGGAAGGCGAAACTCAACCTGTCGTCCGAAGTCCGCTGGCGATGGCGTTGATGGTCAGCAGGAGTTCCGGCAATCGAGCTTGAGCCCCCTCGGTGTCACCCGACTTGTTCAACGAACGCCACTGCCGCAACAAGGTGATTTGCTGACGGTGAAGCGTGCGCAGTGGACCCACCCGCAGCGCCAGCGTGCGACCCAACCGAGGCCGATGCCGTGCAAACTCGGTGCCCAACACCCGGGACAAGTTGCGCTGCGTGCGATGCCACTCCGATTCGATGCGCTCCCAAATGCGTTCGCGCAGTTCGACATCCTCAACAAGGAGGCTGTATTCGCGCATCACCTCCAAATCACTGCTGGCCAGCGACGTCTCGATGTTGGTGATGAGATAGCGAAGGAAGGGCACGGTCCGCACCTGCTCCCGCAGCACGTCCAAATCGCTCTCCGACAGGGCCGCCAGGCCGCTGCCCGCGCCATACCATCCGGTCAGGTAAAATCGCGCCTGGGTCCAGGAAAACACCCAAGGAATGGCCCGCAAATCGGTGAGGCTCGCCTGACCGGTACGGCGCGAGGGGCGGGATCCGATGCGGGTATTCTCCAATGCATCCAGCGGTGTTGCCTGACGGTGGAAGGTCAGGAATCCATCGGTTTCCAAGAGCGAGCGGTACTCCCGGGTGGACTCCATGGCCAAGCGATCCATCAGCGGAACGAGCACCTCAGGCAGGTGTCCTCCACGGCGGTGGTGCCAAGTGGTGGCAGTGACGCCGGCCAACAACAGTTCGAGGTTGTAGCGTGCGGTGCCCGGATTGCCGTACTTCTGGGCGATGGTTTCTCCCTGCTCGGTGAGGCGGATGGCTCCGCCCAAGGATCCCGGTGGTAGTGCTTCCAGGAAACGGTGTGTCGGTCCGGCCCCACGGCTGATGGTTCCGCCCCGGCCATGAAAGAACTGCACCTGCACCCCAGCCTGTTCGCCGATCTTGGCCAAACGAGCCTGGCCGCGTTGGAGGGCCCACTGGCTGGCCACAATGCCGGCATCCTTGTTCGAATCCGAGTAGCCCACCATCACCTGCTGCAACAACCGGCCCGGACGTCCGGCCCGAAGCGCATGGTGGGAAAGACTGGCCCGGGTCACCGGGAATTCCAGGAAGGCCCGAAGCATTTCCGGACCACGCTCCAGGTCTTCAACCGTTTCCAGCAAGGGCACCACTGGCAACAAACAGACCATGCCCTCGGGATACAAACGCAGCAGCCCGGCCTCGCGGGCCAGAACATAGACGCCCAGCAAGTCCGAAAGCCGACGGGTCATACTCACGATCAAGGCCCCCAACCCATCCACTCCATGGACCTTGAGATGTTCGGCCAGAACCCGATATGTACCCAGGACCGCATCGGCCTCTGGGCCGGCCGAAGCCGACGGATGCAAGAACGGGCGCGGTGATCGGATCTCGCGCTCGAGCAAACGCAATCGCTCGGTCTCGGTCCATTCCTCCCACTGTGAGGCGTCAATGCCGGCCGTACACAACAACTGCCGCAGGGCCCGATCGTGGAAGGCCGAGTTCTGTCGGATGTCGAGATGGGCCAGGTGGAAACCCACGGTGGCGAGCACCCGGCGGACCGGGGTCACATCGTGGTCGGCCAATCGACGCGCACCGGCCTCGACCAACGAGGTCTGGAGAGTCTGAAGATCGGCATCCAACTCTGCGGGCTTACGGTAGCATCCGGGTTCATCGCGCACTTGGGCCAACTGACCTGGGTGAACCTCCACCGGAAGTCGGGCGGCCATCAGCTCAACGGTTTGCCGCCACGGCTCTCCCGGATGCATCCTCAAGACCGGTCGAGCCGCCTCCCCCAGAAGCTCCACCATCCGATCCCGCAAGGTGCACAAACTGGCAGGCGCTGGCTGGATCCATTCAGACAACGGCAAGCGCTCGGCCAGCGCATTCAACTGGCGGTGCAGGACCACCAGCGCATTGGCCCGAAGGCGTTCCAAGGTCTCGGCCGTCACCTCCGCCGTCACCCCGGGATGGCCGTCGCGGTCACCACCCACCCAAGTGCCGAACCGCAATGCGGGCACGCCGGGACCGATTTCGAGTGCGGCGAGGGGAAGCCCCGCACACGCCCAGGCGCTGCGAAGTCGACGGTCCAACTCAGGCACCACTCCCGGCAACACATCGCGCAAGTAGTTGAGCATGTTGCGGCGCTCATCGGCCACGGTGGGCTTTTCGATGAGGATTTCGCCCGTGCGCCACAATCGCTCCAGGAGCGCAGTCAATTCGACCCGCTGGACTCTGCGGTTTCCGGTGGGTCCGGCACTCTGGAGGAACTGCATGAGCATGCGGTGTTGCTCAAGCACCGAGGCGCGCTTGGCCTCGGTCGGATGGGCTGTGAAGACCGGCTCCACCTCCACTCGATGCAGGGCCTCGAGGATGGATTCGGCCGTACCTCCGGCCCGGACCAGCTCTACCAGCTGGTCAGCCCACAAGCCTCGTTCGGCCTCTGGCGATCCCGATTCCTCACGCCTCTCGCGCAAGGTCTCGGAGACCCGCTCTTCAACGGTATTCAGCAATTGGAAGGCCATGGCCAGTGCCAGACCCAATCGGGCCGGGGGTTCACCCGCCGCCGCGAGGGCCGGATCGGCCTGGGAGGCCCACGGAATCCAGCGCGCCAGTTCGTCTTCTCCCAAGCCGGAGAGCACCTCCGCCAGCGAATCGGCCAACCATCGGATGTCCTGATCAATTTGTCGGAAACCCCACTCGATGGAATCAAGGGGAACCGGAGTCTCTGGCGGATTCATGGGCATGGAAGATCAGGGTAGGTCCGGGTGTCTGGGTGGCCGAACCCCCTGCCTACTGCCACCAGTTTTGCCATCCGTCAAACCGTAGGCTCAAGAAGATCGAATCCCACCCAAGTCGGGCCCTGAAGGAAATCCCGGTTGCTGACCCTGGCCTCCAGGGAGTATGGCCAAGGCATCAGCCGCATCCCTGACAAACCCTCCAGGCAGAAATTGGCCACATTGGTTTTCCCGATGCTCGAATCCGGTTTATCGATTGGCCCCGCAAATCGCAGACCATCAAAGTCCAACGCCATGAACTCCGCGACCGGTTTCCTCTTGTTCTTGCTGGCCCTGATGTCCATCGGGCACACCGCACTGGCTCAGGAAACCCGCTCCATCCCTCCGGCCTTGCGAGAGTGGGAATCCTGGGCCACCTGGAACGACCCGCACCGCTTCTGCCCGACACCCTATTCCGATCCGAAAACTCACCGATGCTTCTGGCCTTCCCGACTGGAGCTTCAGGTGACCAACTCCGGCGGGAGTTTTGCCCTGTCGGTGACGGCCTTCCATGAGACTTGGGTTCCACTACCCGGAGGTTCCGAGGTCTGGCCGCAGGAAGTTCAGGCCGGTGGAAAACCGATGGTCGTGGTCGAACGAGACGGAGTTCCTTCGGTGCGGGTTGTCGCCGGCGATACCCGAATCGAGGGGCGCTACCGTTGGACCGAACTGCCCCAAAACCTTCGGATTCCCGCCTCGCTGGGAATCCTCGCACTCAGTCGGGATGGCAAGGTGGTGGACAACCCTGCCTGGGATGCGCAAGGACTGCTCTGGCTGCGACGGGACGGCACGACGGAGACCACCGAGCGCAATTTCCTGGGCGTGAAACTCTTCTCGGTCCTCGAGGACGGAATTCCGCTGTGGTGGCGCCAAGAAGTGGAATTGACCGTCGCGGGCAAGAGCCGAGAGGAAGACCTGGGGACCCTATTGCCCGAAGGATGGAAACTGGCGGCGATCCAGTCGCCCATCCCCGTGAGCGTGGACGATTCAGGGCACGCCAAGGCCCAGGTGCGGGCCGGCACGTGGACCTTCCGCCTCGACGCCTTCCGTTTGGACAATCCCCGGGAGATCCAGTTCGCCCGCGGGACCCGCAAGCCCGTGGCCGACGAGTTGGTCGCATTCCGGGCCCGTCCTGATTTCCGGGTGATGGAGTTCGTCGGACCCCCGGCCATCGATCCGTCACAAAGCTATTTTCCTAAAGCCTGGCAGGGGCTCCCGGTGTACCGGTGGGATGTCGCCACCACCCTCAAACTGGTGGAACGCATGCGCGGCATGGGAACCCAGAAGCCCGCGGGCCTGAACATCGTGCGGGAAATGTGGCTCGACGAAGGCGGACAGGGCCTGACTTTCCAGGACCGTATTTCCGGACAAATGCAGCAAGTCTGGCGTCTCGATGCAGCCGAGGGCCAGGAGTTGGGATCGGTGCGCAGCGGCGGCGAAGGTCAGCTCATCACCCGCAATCCGGAGAACGGGGCCATCGGTGTCGAACTCCGCTCGCGGAATGTCGAGGTGGAGGCCATCGGTCGGTTGTCCCACCCGACTTCCTTGCCGGCGACCGGCTGGCGCTCCGATGCGGAATCGGTCCGCGTGCAGTTGCACCTGCCGCCCGGCTGGAGACTCTTCGCCCTCTTCGGGGCCGATTGGGTCCAAGGTGACTGGCTCACCGCGTGGACGCTGCTGGATTTGTTCCTGTTGCTCATCTTCACCTTGGCGGTCTTCCGGATCCGGGGCTGGGCCACCGCGCTCTTGGCCTTCGTCGCCTTCGGTCTTTCTTACCACGAGCACGGTGCACCCAAGTTCTTGTGGCTCGTCCTGTTGGTACCCATCGCCCTTGAACCCCATATCCCTCAAGGTCTGGGACGGCGTTTGCTGCGAATCGCACAGGTACTGTCCGTCGGCACGTTGCTCTTCTTCCTGATTCCCTTCCTGACGCGCCAAATCCAGCAGGCCTTGTACCCGCAACTCGAAAGGACCGAAGTCACTCCCACACCCATCCCCGGCGAGGCGATCGACAGCATGAATACTGGGGCAATGACCAACAATGTGGTCTCGCCACGGCGAGCCGGGGCTCCGTCAAAGGAGTTGATGTACCGCTATGGATTGGTCTCGGCGGCTTCGAGCTTGTCCGACTCTCCGGCCGCGCCCGCACAGTCGCAGGCGTCCTTCGAGAACCTCCGACAAGACGTCAAGGCGCGGATCCAAACGGGCCCCGGGCTACCGGAATGGACCTGGCGTTCGGTGAGCTTCGGATGGAAAGGCCCGGTTCAGGGTTCGCAGCGGTTGCACCCGGTGCTCATCCCCCAACCGGTCGAGCGGCTGCTCACCCTCCTTCGAACCGTCCTGCTGCTGGCCCTCGGTACCACGCTGCTGAGGCAGGGTCGATCGAAGGGGCGTTCCCAAAACACCTCGGTTCCCATGGCCCCAACCCCGACCGCAACCGCAGCCACCGCGGCGTTGCTATTGCTGGCCTCAATGCTTTTCAGCGGCACGTCCTTGCAGGCGGCCGAGGCTCCGGCGCGGGTGAACCCACCGAGCCAGGCGCCTGTCCAGCCGATGACCGCTGCTCCGGTGGCAGCCCCGACCATCGCAGCCGGCATTCCAGACGCGACCACCCTGGAAACCCTCCGACAGCGGTTGTTGGAGAAATCCGACGCCTTCCCGAATGCGGCCAACATTTCGGCCGTCGCCATGAAACTCAGCGGCCAACAGCTGCAGATGGACGTGGAAATCCACTGCGCCGCTGAGGCCGCCGTCCCGCTGCCTGGACGCCTTCCGGCCTA
>JARXAF010000121.1 GCA_029865985.1 Verrucomicrobiota bacterium | reverse complement strand
CCTCGGTCGAACTGCGGATAGCCCAGCGGAGTTTGGCGGGTGCCGATCGGGGATTGGACCGGAGTTCCTCAGGCCCGGGACGGCGGACGGAATCACTCACCACCTCGTAGAGCCCTTGGCGTTGGCCTTCAGCAAAGGCGTGTTTGACGCGGCGATCTTCGCCGGAATGGAAGGTGAGGATGGCGACCCGACCTCCGGGGTTGAGGCACGCGGGCAATTGGCGCAGCAAGGCCTCCAACACGCCGAACTCGTCATTCACCTCGATCCGGAGTGCCTGAAAAAAGCGGCGGATGCGGGCATCCCCCTCGGCCTTGTCTCGGGTCCAGCCTTGTTTGCGGTAGATGTCATGGAGCAGTCGGGCGCAGTCCCGGGTCCGGGCAATGGGTTGCTGGCGCAGGGCTTCGAGGACCGCTTTCGACAAGGGTTCCGCCATCGGTTCATCGGCATTGTCCCGAAGGGCGGTGGCGAGTTGCACCGGGGTCGCGCGGGCCAGCCATTCGGCCGCGGAAATTCCTTTGGACGGATTCATGCGCAAGTCCAAGGGGCCGTCGTCCTTGTAGGTGAATCCGCGGGCCGGGTCGTCGAGTTGCATCGAGGAGACGCCGAGATCGGCCAAGATGCCATCGACCCCCTGGATGCCGACACTGGCCAATCCAGCGGCCAATCCGGCGAAGTTGCTGCGGATGGGAATGAATTGATGCTCGGCCCATCCGGCTTGTCGAAGACGTTCCACGGTCTTGGGCAATTCCACGGGGTCGCAATCCAAGCCCACCAAGCGGCCGTTGGTTCCTAGGCGCGCCAAAATTTCGCGGGCATGCCCACCATAACCCAGGGTGCAGTCTGCCAGGGTTTGCCCGGGTTGGGGTTCCAAGGTCTCGAGGATTTCCGAAACCATGATGGATCGGTGCGACCCGGCCGGCGTCTTGCCGGTGGCGATGATGCGGGCCACGTCCTCGGCGTAGTGTTCCGGCGACTGTTCTTTGTACTTTTCCGCAAAACGCCTGGGGTGGGTGCCCGCATAGCGGACCCGACGTTGCCGAACCGGTTGTGCGTTCGCGGAAATCGCTGGCTCAGTGACCGGAGTCGGAGTGGTTTCAGGATCGGGCAGCATGGAGGAAAGGTCGCGGTGGAAAAGGGTGTGGGAGTTGGAAAGAAGTCGGCATCTATTTCTTGCTCCCAAAGATCAGCAGGAAGACATCGAGAATGAAGAGGAGAACGATGGTGATCTCCAGAGCCATCATCCAGCGGTTTGAATGGTCGGACTTTAACAGTTCATGCAGTTCTCCGACGGTCTTGAGTTTTTCTTCGACGCCTTTCTTCCAATCGGAAAGGTGAAACCGACCCGCGGCTGTCTCGTAGATGCGGGCCAAATGCCAGTCGCCGAGGAACTTGTTGATGTTCGAGAGTTCATCGCTGAAGCGAGCCATGTCGATACGCAGTTCGCGCAATCCGGTGATCAGCGCCTTGCGGGTGCGCATGGGGGCTCCAGATAAATCCCGGTAACTGCGTTCAAGGACGAGGTCGAGGTGGCGGTCGTAGGCTTCCAGTTCGGCCAATTGCAGGTTGGCGACCTCGATGGCGTAGAGGCATTCCTCCCACTCGCTCGGTGTGTCGACCAACAGGGCGGCGTCCCAGTCGATCACGGCCAGATCGTGCTGATAGTAGCTGATGTGCCGAGAGGTGGATTCGTGGATTTCCTGAGCAGACAGGCAGGTGGGATCATTTTCCTGATTGAGCAGTCCGGCGATGGCTTCCCGATGGGTTTCCATCCAATGGTCCGAGTGGAAAGGGGGTTCGTCTGCGGATGGCGGATGCAGGCAGAAGACCGTGTAGGCTTCCTCTTCAGAGAGTGCCTCATTGGGGCGGAGCACCCACGGTGAGAGTTCTGTCCGCAGCTTTTCGGCCAGGCCTCGCACTTCGCTGTCGAGACTACCGGAGTCGAGGCGGAGGTCATGGTAGGCCACCAAATCGGCCAGATGCTCCACTTCGAATGGCACGCGGACTCGGATGCTGATGGCGCCGATGGGGAGGATCTTGGCCTCGAACTGAATCTGGAAGAGTCCATGGGGTCCAAGCCGTTGCTCCGGCGGAAGGCGGACCATCCGGGGGCGGTAAAAAACGAGATGCTTCGGGTTTCGCTTCGATGCATCCAACCGATACTCGGAGATGGGATGCCCCAAGAGGCTGGGAGGCAAATCGCGAGACAACTCGTAGGCGATGTCGTAGGCGAAGAAATACACCACCTCGCCCCGAAGGCGGGCCTTGGGGGAGGGGATGTTTGGTTTCATGGCCAGAGCATAGCTTGGTCTAGGCATCAGGAAAGCCGACCCAGCGGAGTCATGCGGTTTTAGCCGCCGGCGCAGGCGACGAGGTCGGCGGCGAAGGCCCGGACGTCCTCTTCGCGGGTGTCCCAGGAGCACATCAACCGGCAGCCGCCTTCGCCGATGAAGTTGTAGAAGAGCCAGCCTTTGTCCCAGAGGGCTTGGATGACCGGTTTGGGCAGGTCCACGAAGACGCTGTTCACTTGTCTTGGGAACAGGATCCGCACGTTCGGGCAGGGGGCGATGAGTTCGTGCAGCAACGTGGCCATGGAGTTGGCGTGAGCGGCATGCCGAAGCCAGATATCGTCCCGAAGCATTCCCACCCAGGGTGCGGACATGAAGCGCATCTTGGAGCAAAGTTGGCCGGCCTGTTTGGTCCGGTAGGCGAATTCTTCGGCCAGGGCCAGATTGAAAAAGACCACGGTTTCACCCACGTGAATGCCGTTCTTGGTACCGCCAAAGGAGAGGACATCGACGCCGGCCTGCCAGGTGATTTCTCTCGGGGCCACTCCGAGCGCGGCCACGGCATTGGCAAAGCGTGCGCCATCCATGTGGTAGCGGAGTCCATGCTTTTTGGTCATGGCTCCGATGGCGCGGAGTTCCTGTGGGGTGTATAGGGTGCCGACTTCGGTGGGTTCGGTGACGGTGACGACCTTGGGCTTTGGGTAGTGGATGTCGGTGCGCCTCAAGACGGCTTCTTCAATGCCAGCCGGGGTTAGTTTTCCGTCAGTGCCAGGCAGTAGGAGGAGCTTGGATCCGTTGCTGAAGAACTCCGGGGCGCCGCATTCGTCTTTCTCGACATGGGCCACCTCATGGCAAAGGACGCTGTGATAGCTCTGGCAGCAAGCCGATAGGGCCAGCGAGTTGGCGGCGGTGCCGTTGAACACAAAGAAGACTTCGCACGGCGTCTCAAACAAGTCCCGGATCCGGTCGGTGGCAGCTTGCGTCCATCGGTCGTTGCCGTAGGCCGGTTCGTGGTCCTGATTGGCCTCGGCGATGGCTGCCCAGGCTTCAGGAGTGATTCCCGCGTAGTTGTCCGAGGCAAAATGGCGTCTCGGCCCGTTCGGTTTTCCGAGAGAGAGGTTGCGAGAGGTGGGTTGCGAACTCATGCGCGGGGAGATTCAACGCCGAATAGGCCAAAACTGCAATGCAACGCCGTGTCATGGCGTTGGTTGGTTTGGCAGCGGCGTTGGATCTGGAAACGAAAAAACCGCCGAGGGATCGGTGTGATCCGTTCGGCGGTTTGAGGCTTTCGAGCGATTGGTCGCCCGTCAGCGAGGTCATGAACTACACGCGGGGCGCGAGTTTCTTCTCGACCGGACTCTTGGCCAGGACCGTGTAGGCCGGGAGTCCGTTCTTTTGGGGGACGACAACCTGGCCTTCGATCAGGGGCGCGGCGTATTCGACGAACTTCTCGTTCGGCATGAATCCGTCTTCGCTGATCCAGTCGCGCGGGATGAAGTGCTCGACGTTGGCGATGTTCTCCAAGGGCTCGAGCTGGATTTCCCAGCGGTAGGGGTTGGAGGAGAGGCGGACGATCTTGGGCATCAGGCCGGACTTGCCGGAGACAGCCGAGCGGACCGCGGCGGAACCGCAGGCGAAGGCTTCGTCGGCATCGGTGAGGCTGGCGTAGTGGGCCGCGGCACGCTGGGCGTATCCGAGCTTCACAGTGCGGGTCTTGAGGTTGAGTTTTCCCTGCACGATGGAAGCCAACGCGTCGGCGGCGCCGGAAAGGACTGGGTGTCCGAAGGCATCGAGGCGGGACTTGTCGGCACCAATTTCTTCACCGGCTTCGTTTTTCACGCCTTCGCCGCAAACCACGATGCAGTACTTCTGTTCGGCGACGACTTCCTTCACGCGGTTGAGGAAGCTGGCTTCGTTGAGGGGGATTTCCGGCAGCACAATGATGTGCGGCGGATTGGCCGGATTGCCCTGCTTGGCCAGAACGGTGCCCGCAGCGATCCATCCGGCGGCGCGGCCCATGACTTCGACGATGCAGCAGGAGCCGTCATCGGTGGCCATGGAGCCGACGTCGAAGCCGATTTCCATGACGGTGGCTGAGTTGTATTTGATCACCGATCCGTAGCCAGGGCAGTGGTCGGTGGCCGGAAGGTCGTTGTCGATGGTCTTGGGCACACCCATCACTCGCATGTCGTAGCCGCGCTTGACGGCTTCGAGGTGGATTTTGTGCGCGGTGTCCTGGGAGTCGTTGCCGCCGGCGTAGAAGAAGTAGCGGATGTTGTGGGCCGCAAAGACTTCGAACAGGCGGTCCATGTCTTTGGCCGCTTTTTCGGGCTTTTTCTTGAAGTCGATCTTGTAGCGGCAAGTGCCCAAGGCGGCGGCGGGCGTGCTGCGAAGGCCTTCGATTGACTTGGATCGCTCGTCGTTGATGTCGATCAACTCTTCGTTGAGGATTCCCAGGATGCCGTTTTGGCCACCAAAAATCTCCTCGATGCACTCGTGGTGACCGGCTTCGGTGATCA
The DNA here is from genome assembly GCA_029865985.1 of Verrucomicrobiota bacterium. GTDB lineage: Bacteria > Verrucomicrobiota > Verrucomicrobiia > Limisphaerales > UBA9464 > SXXZ01. Next base: position 17,351 of record JARXAF010000121.1, on the reverse strand, counting down.
CCCCGGCAATGGAGGCGTTGATGACGCTGGTGGGGCCGCCGGACTGGGCGACGAGCAAATTTCCAATAAGTTCAGCCATACGCTTGGTTGGAGTTAGACTGCCCCTTGGAAAATCGGGCAGCAAGCCGCAATCGCGGATTCCACTGAAAGCGGGCTCCGCGGGACCGAACCGCTGCGCGCAGGGAAGCTCGGGGGAGGATAAACTTTCGCGCTGTGCGCGAGCGGAGGGTTTGATCGCTTCCAGTGCTTGCGCGGGTTCGATCCCGCTCCGCTGCGGTTTTGGTGGGCTCCGCGGGAACGAACCGTTGCGCGCAGGGAAGCTCGGGGGAGGGTAAACTTTCGCGCTGTGCGCGAGGGGAGGGTTTGATCGCTTCCTGTGCTTGCACGGGTTCGATCCGGCTCCGCTGCGGTTTTGGTGGGCTCCGCGGGACCGAACCGCCGCGCGCAGGGAAGCTCGGGGGAGGGTGAACTTTCGCGCTGTGCGCGAGGGGAGGGTTTGATCGCTTCCTGTGCTTGCACGGGTTCGATCCCGCTCCGCTGCGGTTTTTGGCGGGCTCCGCGGGATCGGTCCTGCGCTCGCAGGGAACGTGGGGACAGGCTCGGCTTTCGCGCTGTCGCGCGATGGGAATAAGGATGTCGACGTTCCAATGCTCGCTGCGGACCGATCCCGCTCCGCTGGGTTGCTTTGAGTTAGCTTCGATCCCGCTCCGCTGCGATGCGGTTTTGATTTTTGGTCCGCGTTATTTTCGGAATTCGCGTTCGCGGATGAGGACGAAAAGGATGGGGGTGACGATGAGGATATGAAGGAGGCTGCTGACCATGCCGCCGATGACGGGGGTGGCCAGGGGCTTCATGACTTCGGCTCCGGTCCGGTGGCTCCAGAAGATAGGCAGGAGGGAGGCCACGATGGTGGCGACGGTCATGACTTTGGGCCGGAGTCGGAGTCGGGCTCCATCTTTCACAGCTTGGATGAGGTCATCGCGGGTGAATCGATCTCCTAGGGCGGCTCGTCGGGCGGCGAGGGTTTCTTCGAGATACACCACCATGACTACTCCGGTCTGGATGGCTGTTCCGAACAACGCGATGTATCCGACCCAGACAGCCACGCTGAAATGCCAGCCAAGGGCCCATTGCAGGAAGACACCGCCGGAAAGGGCGAACGGGACGGCCAGCAAGACGTGGGCTGCTTCGATGGCCGATCGATAAACCAGAAAGAGCAGCAGGAAAATGATGACCAAGACCGTCGGTACGATTTGGCGCAAGGTTCGGGCGGCCCGGAGTTGGTTCTCGAATTCGCCCGAGTAGTCCAGGGTCATGCCTCGGCCAAGGTTTGGGACGATGTCGCGATCCATGCGCTCTTTGACCTCGGTGACAAAGGAGCCGAGATCCCGGTCTTGGACGTTGGCCTGAACGAAGACTCGGAGGCGTCCGTTTTCGCTAGCGATTTCGCCGGGTCCGTCGGTGCGGTGGATTCGGGCCACGAGAGCCAGTGGGACGGGGGTTCCGTTGGCGGTGGGGATCAGGATTTCCCCCAGACGATCGATGTCGTCGCGCTGTGAAGCCTCCAAGCGGACCTGAATGGGCAAGCGGGCTCGCCCTTCGATGGCGGTACCCACTACCGAGCCGCCGATCCCGGATTCGACCACGTCGAGCACATCGCGTGCGTTGAGGCCAAAACGGGCGGCTTGGGTGCGGTCGACCTCGATTTCGACATAGGGCTTCCCCTGAACGCGGCTGGCTGCGACCCCGACGGCTCCGGGAATCGATCGGACCACCCGTTCCACGTCGAAGGCCTTGCGCTGGAGTTCTTCCAGCGAGTCTCCGAAAACTTTGATTCCCAACTGGGCGCGGATGCCGGTGCTCAGCATGAGGATGCGGTTCTCGATGGGTTGAAGGAACCCCGGCACATAACCCGGAACTTCGCTGAGCCTTTGACTCAATTCAGCGATGAGGTCCCGGGTTGTCACGTCCGCTCGCCACTCGGGATTGCGGATCACCGTCGGGATTGGAATCAGTCCGAGCCACAGACGGTTGGTGGAAATCCACTCGGGCTTGAGGGTGATGGTGGTCTCGATCATCTCCACGGGAGCCGGATCAGTGGCTGTTTCAAAGCGGCCTAGTTTTCCTGCCACGGTCTGGACTTCCGGGAGAGATCGCATGACGCGATCTTGCCAGCTCATGATTTCCTTCACCTGGGTCAGCGAGGTGCCGGGCAAGAGGACTGGCATGAAGAGGAGACTCCCTTCGTTGAGCGGAGGCATGAATTCGCTGCCCATGCCCTGGCCGAGTCGGGCCACGGAGGTCCAACCCACCGATTCGAGTCGCAGGATCCAGCTACGGGGCAATCCGAAGGCCAGAACCAAAGCCAGTGCGAGGATCGATGCGGCTGCGGTGAGGACCGTCTTGCGCCAGATCAAGGCCAGAGAGAGCGCGGGATCGTAGAAGCGCAGCAGCCATCGCATGACGAAATGGTCCGCCTCGCGGTGGAAGGGGCCTCGCACCAAAAAGGAACACAGAACCGGGACGAGGGTCATGGCGAGGAAAGTTGAGCCGACCATGGCGAAGGTCTTGGTGAAGGCCAGTGGGTGGAACAGTTTGCCCTCCTGGCCGGTCAATGCGAAGACGGGCACAAAGGCCAGGATGATGATGGCCATGGCGAAGAAGACCGGACGGCCCACTTGAATGGAGGCGTCTCGCGTGACCTGAAGGGTTTCGGCCAGCGAGAGACGTTCTCCCAAGCCGGCCCGTTTCTTGGACTCTTCGGCCTCTTCAGCGTGCCGGATCACGTTCTCGGTCATCACGATGGCGGCATCGACCAAGACACCGATGGCGATGGCGATGCCGGTCAGCGACATGATGTTGGAGGAGATGCCGAACTGCTGCATGAGCAGGAAGGCCGTGAGGATGGATAGCGGCAGGGGCAGAGTGACGATGACGATGCTGCGGAAGTGCCAGAGGAAGAGGATGTGCGCGAGGGTGACCAGGATCACCTCTTCCCAGAGCGCATGCCGGAGGGTGTCGAGGGTGCGGTCGATAAGATCGCTCCGATCGTAGAAGGGCCGGATGGAAATTCCGGGCGGGAGGCTCGGTTCGAGTTGGGCGATGCGTTCCCGCGTTCGTCGGATGACTTCCCGGGCATTTTCGCCCGTGCGCATGATGATGACACCTCCCACTCGCTCTTGCCCATCGACATCCAGGGTACCCCTTCGGAAATCCCCGCCCAAGCGGATGTGAGCCACCTCGCGCAGCAGCACCGGTACGTTGTTGGATTCGGACAGGACCACCTGTTCCAGGTCCTCGATGTTTTTAATCAGACCGACGCCACGGACGACAAACTCACGGCCGTTTTCTTCGATGACCTTGCCTCCCACGTTGATGTTGGCCTTGCCGACAGCCTCAAGAACCCGTCCCAGTGGGAGGCCCAAGGCGCGCAGTTTGGCAGGCGACACCTCGATCTGGTATTGTCGGACAAATCCGCCGATGGAGGCGACCTCGGCCACACCGGCAATCGACTGCAGCGGGTAGCGAATCAGCCAATCCTGGATGCTGCGCAGTCGACCGAGGTCGTATCCGCCTTCCGGAGCCTTGGATGGATCCACCTCGAGGTAGTACTGGTACACCCAGCCCAGACCGGAGGCATCCGGGCCCAGTTGAGGCACTATACCCGAAGGCAGGGTGCCGCCAATTTGGTTCAAACGTTCCAGCACCCGCGTGCGTGCGAAGTAATTGTCGATGGCGTCTTCGAACAAGACAGTGATGAGTGAAAAGCCCGTCATGCTGGTCGCTCGAACGCTGCGAACCCCGGCTAGGCCTTGCAGGTTGGCTGACAGTGGATAGGTGATTTGGTCCTCCACTTCCTGGGCGCCGCGACCGGCCCAATCGGCAAAGACCGTGACTTGGTTTTCACTCAGGTCAGGAATGGCGTCGACGGGGGTCCGGTACACGGCACGCACTCCCAGCGCGACCAAGAGCAGCGTGCCACAGAGCACCAGGAAGCGCTGTCGGAGGGAGGCTTCGATGAGTCTGCGAATCACGGCTTCTCCTTGAGTTCGAGGCCACAGTCGAGCATCTCGGCTCCGAAGAACGGATTGCGGACCTCGGAGCGCTTCTGCAGCCATCCGGCCCTCTTGGGTGCTGAGGGAATGGCTCGATCCACCATGGGACATTCGAAGGTTCGGACGCCGGAATCCCATCCTTGGCGATGGGTCCAGCGTGCCAATTCCACGCTGACTCGGGATGGGTCGAGGAACCATTTCCGGGCCTCACCCAGATTGGATTGAGCCGCGGGGTTCTTGGAGGTGCCCAGGGCGTGGATGGATTTCAGGAGAGCCTCCGGAAGTTCATGTCCGGGCTCTTGGATCCAAAGGGTCAGAGCCTCGTGCCGCGCAGGGAATCGGATCAGGACTTGCCGAAAGGCCTCGAGTTGATCCGAGGCGAGCGCTTCAGCCATGTCCGCGGAGAGTTGGAGGAATTCCTGCAGTGCTGGCGCCGCAGGCAAACGAGTCTGGGAGGCCGTTTTTGAAACGGTTTCGGGTGGTGCAGAGTCATTCCCACTTTGGAGTTGGGATTGTGCGTCGATGAGGAAGGCCGCCTGAGTCACCACGCGTTCTCCCACCTTCAATCCGTCAAGGACCTCAGCCAAACGATCGCCAATGCGGCCGATGCTGACGAGGCGGGGCTCATAAGCGCCACCTCCCAGACTGAGATAGACCATTGGCTTTCGACCGTTCCAAAGGATTGCGCTGCGGGGCACCGTTCGAGCCGTTTCCAGGCAATCGATCTCCGCCGTTGCGGTAACCCGGTGAAGCAGCCGCCGTCGTCGACCTGGATCTGTGTCGACCCACGGATTGGGGACTTCAACGCGCACCCGGCTGCTGCGAGTCATGGGGTCGAAATTGGGATCGATGAAATCCACCCGACCGGTGATCACACCGCCGTTCCAAGACGGTGTTGTCATGCGGGCCTGCTGACCCACCTTCAGCCATTGGCGATCAGATTCGTAGGCGGTGAGTTGCACCCACATGGTGGAAAAATCGGCCGTTTCGAAAAGTCGCTCTCCCTCGGTGACGTACTGGCCTTCGTACACCTGCTTGAGCACCACCGTTCCATCAGCAGGAACCAGGAGTTCGCTCGTGATGGCTCCAGGCGGCTTGTTTGGGAGCGCATCGATTTGAGAAGCACTCAGACCCATTTGAAGCAATCGCTGCCGGGCAGACGTAAGAATCGGAACCCAATCGTTCGATGAGTTGGCTCCTGCTGATTGGGGTTGCTTCGCCAAGGCCACATATTCGCGCTCGGCGGTGAGCAAACTGGGGGAATAGATCTTCAACAGGGTGTCGCCGGCCCGGATTTCCTGACCCAGCGTGTTGACCGACAAGTGCTCAATTCGGCCCGCAACGGTGGCCGAAATCACCCGGTGGCGGATGTCGTTGTCATCGATGGTGCCCGAGAGGCGAAGGCTGCGCACCAAGGGGGCCTCGGTGACCTCGCTGGTTTCGAGGTGGATCAACTGGATGGCGTTGGTGCCCAGGACCACGGTGGATCCTTCGGCCGCCACGCCGGATTCACCCTCGTAAACTGGGGTGAGCTCCATGCCGCAGATCGTGCAGCGACCCGGTTGGTCCGATCGGATCCACGGGTGCATTGGCGATTGGTAAAATCGGATGGTCCGTTGGCTGACTGAACTCGATGCCTTCTGCGCAGGCTCCGTCGGGTGAGAATGAGTGCGGGAACCAATAAGTGCAGCACCGGTGAGGATGCCTGCCACAAAGGCGGCCAACATCAGGAGTCGGGAGGTGTTCATGGGGCAGGGGAAGAAATCGAAGGGGCAGGCAGGGAGGATTGCGGGAGGTTGGTCCAGCCGCAGGTGAGGAGGAGTTCAGCGATGGCAGACCATTGTTCGGCGACGGCGGTGGCCTGGCTGGATTGGGCCTCGATCCATTGGCGCCGGAGATCCAGGGTGTCCCGCAGTTCGGCGGTGCCGGCGCTGAAGGAAGCCATCGAAGTGTCCAGTGCGGCTTGGATACGGGGTAGGAGGGTTTCCTCGGCGAGTTCAGCACGGATGCGCGCACTTTCTATCCGGGTGACCCAGTGGTGGATTTCCAGGGTGACCTCCGCCTCCAAATCGGCCACCTCGCGATGTGCGGCTTCGAATCGAAGGCGATCTCGGGCGATGTCCTTGCGGTATCGATCTCCATTGAACCAAGGGAGCGACAGCGAAAGCGTTGCTGCGCCGTTTCTCAGCCCCCCATCTCCGGAGTATTGGCGGGAATCCAGTCCGAGAGAGAGGTTGGGTCTCTGTGATCGACGGGTGGCTTCGATTCGAGCGCCGGCCTCGTCGCTGGATTTTCGGGCCACTCGAAGTCGGGGTTCGGCCGCTAAAGCGTGGCGGGACCACTGGGGTTGATAGAGGACGGGAGCGGCTTTGGGAGGGAGTTCCCACTGCTCGATCGCGTGATCCATGGAATGGCCCAGGATTCGATTGATGCGGGCGGCGGCATCCTTAGCGTCGATTTTTTGTAAACGGATTCGGGTTTCCGCCTGGGAGACTTCGTTGCGCAGTTGGAGGAGTTGTGCGGCTGAAACCTTTCCGGAAGCTTGTCGGATTTCCAAAGTGTTGAGGATTCGTTGCAACCAGACTCGATCGGCTTCGGCCAGTTCCAGGGTGCGATTCAGCAAGGCCGATTGCAGGAGGCGTTCCATGAGGTCCCGCTTGAGCATCTGGAATCGGGCCTCCGCCGTTTCTCGGGCAGTCTTGGACTCGGCCTCAGCGACCGCTCGGGCAGCGGCTTCCTTGCCGAACACGGGAAGCGTTTGGGTCACTCCCAGGGCGATATCCCCTTCTTCTGAGACCAGAGGTCCACGGGAGGTGAATCCCACCCCTCCGGCGCGAAGGGTGGGGTCGGCCCAACGTCGAGTGCCCTCGGCTTGGGCCTGGGCGGCACCGGCGCGCATTTCCAGCGCTTGCAGGCCTGGATTTCGGTCGCGGACCGATCCGGCCAACCGTTGGACAGCCGCAGGTGTCACGACTTCCGCGCGCTGGAGCAGGGCCGTGAGTAAACCCGTGGCAAGCCAGCCAGTCCAAGACCGGGGTCTGAAACGGTTAGAGGGACGATTCATGGATGTGGAAAATCAGGGAGCACTTGGAAACAAGAAACAGGGCGGAGCCCTTCGGGACTGACCGATCACCGCCAGTGAACCCTGGGATGAAGAGGGGCACTGAGGTTGGGTGCAGAAGGTGGCCCGTGAAACGGGCCGGTGATCACCGGGATTGATCCGAAGGCCTGCGCTAAGGCAGGTCGGAATTCGCGGGTAAGCCTTAGGCTTCGAAGGGAGGCGCCAGACTTTGAAGTCCGGATCCAAGAATCACCGACGGTTCGAAAACGGCATCCCAACGCGGGAGAGCTTTGTCAGCCCAGCGTGCCTCGGTAACTGCCGTCCGGTATTGGCTTGGCAGTGCATCCAGACCGAACAGGACCCAATCAACGGTTGGTGGAAAGGGAAGGCTGACCGGAGTCCGTGTCGGGATTTCGAGGCTGATGGACCACTGAATGACGGCCCTGCTGGAACAGGACATGCCTGAATCCGAGGGGGCCTGGTCGGATGGGTTCGAAGCGTTTTGAGGCTTGCTCGACTTCAATCGTTCCGGGGATTTCGATCGAGCGCAGCAACCGTGGTAAGAACGGGTTTTTCCTGCGTCTGTCTCTGGGGAACGTTGGAACACACCATGGCAGTGGGCCACGCAAACCGATTGAGACACCAACCAAACCCAGAGCATCACCGCCGCCCATGCGCGGAAATGACTCGAGATTGTTGGTTTGGAAACCCTCATCGGTACTGCGTGTTATCGTTCCGCCACCGGATAGCGTCAAGGGTCGGTACCACAGGTGTTGTAATTCTGGAAGGCGCCCCAGCGGTGACAGGGTTTGGGTTGAGGCGGAAGACGGTGGTGATTGGAAACGGACGGCCACGGTTGAGCGAATGCACTCCGTCCGCTTCACCGAATCGGTTCAGTGACCGAGAAACCCATGAATGAAACCGCAATGAGCGCAATGGAAGAGGTTGGCGACAGCTTCGTGCCATTCGGGTTGCATGCCGGCAGGGCTGGCGGTTTCCACACGCAGGCGCCGGCGGTGAAACTGCTCGCGGGAGCAGTATAGGCAACGAAGGTGGCGGCCATCGATTTCGACACGGGTGGGTTCGGTTGGTAGCGCTTTCATAGGCAGTCCAAGCAGGGGATGATCTTGAATAAATCTGCTGATCTGCAGGATCAACAGGAATAATACACCAGCACTGCCTTGTTCGAGTCCGCCAATCTGTAACAACTGGGCTTGATCCGATGGACCAGATGGGACTTCATCGGGGCGAGTTGAGCCCAAACCAAAGCCCTGCGAGCGGCGATGATGTTGGGGCGTTACTTTATCAGGAATCATTGCCCTATGGTACGTTTGAAGGACATCGCTGCGGTGGCTGGGGTTTCGGTGATGACGGTGTCCAAGGCACTGCGCGACAAGCCGGATCTATCCAGTGCCACCAAGTCCCGCGTACAGGCTTTGGCTCAGCAAATGGGGTACGTTCCGGATGCCTCGGCCAGCGGACTCAGAAATCGTAAGACACGCCTCCTGGGTCTGGTGATTCCGGCCCCGACCGATCCGGTTTATTCCCGTGTGCTACTGGCTCTGGAAAGTCAGGCCTATGAGCGGGGGTTCGACCTCTTGTTGGCTCATTCCCTGGGTAAAACGGATCGCGAGGATTCCGTGATCCGTCGTTTGATGTCTCGCCGGGTGGATGGTGTGTTCATCGCCCCGGTCTATCGCATGGCATCATCAGCGCCGATTTATGATGACCTGCTCAAGCAAGGCATCCCCACGGTCTTGTTGGGGCATCGGGCTCCCTTTTGCAGTCAATTCGTGAATGTGGAAACCGATGATTTGGCGGCTTCCAGTGCCGTCACTCAGCATTTGGTATCGCTCGGTCATCGTCGCATCGCATTTTTGGCCGGACCCACCCATTCGCCGTGGGCCCAGGAGCGCATCGATGGATACCGGCGCGGTTTGCGCGATGCGGGCATTCCCTTGGATGACCGGTTGATCTTCCATGCCGGATCCACCGTGGAAGAGGGGGCTGCCGCGGCCATGCAATTCATCCAGGAAAATCCCGGAGCCACAGCGATTCAGGCGGCGAATGATTTGGTGGCTATCGGAGCTGCCGACGCCCTGCTCAATCAGGGCGTTCGCATCCCTCAGGACCTCAGCGTCGCGGGCTTCGGCAATGTTCTGGTCAGCGAGTTTTTCCGCGTGCCCCTCACGACGGTGCGACAACCGAAACTGCGACTGGGTTCCGTGGCGATGGAGTTGATGCAGAAGTTGCTCGATGGCGAGCATCCGGAATCCGCACGTCTGCCTGCCGAATTGACGCCGCGGGCCAGCACGGGTCCGGTTGCCGCATAGGTCCCAGATCCCGATTCTTTGACGGACTCGGTTTCAAGGAGCCCCCGGTCTCTGCCGGATTCAGCGCCAGTGTTGGGTCTTTAACCACGCCAACAAGTCGGCTGTCCAAGCGTGCGGGTTTTCGAAGGCCGGTGGTTTGGCTCCCAGTCCAATCCCATGCGGCTTTCCGTCGTAGAGGTGCAATTCGAAGGGGACCTTGTGGCGTCGGCAAGACGTGGCAAAGGCCATGGAGTTCTCGATGGGTACCGCCCCGTCATCCCGCAACGACCAGATGAAGACCGGTGGAGTTGTCGCGCTGACCCGGTTTTCGTTGGAAAGATCCTCGATCAAATCTGCCGGCGGATTGTCTCCGAGTAGATTGCGGCGTGAACCGGCATGGCTGAAAGGTCCCATGGAAATGACCGCATAGCACAGGACGCCCAAATCCGGTCGGCTGCTGACGCGCTCCACCGGGTCCGAGGCCTGGGTGTTGCCGGCGTCGTGGTGGGTGAGAAGGGTGGAGGCCAGGTGACCACCGGCGCTGCTGCCCATGATGCCGATCCGATTGGGGTCCACGCCCCATTCCGCAGCGTGGGCTCGGACCCACCGAATCGCCCGAGCGGCATCGTGAAGCATGGAGGGGTGCCGGTACCCACGGCTTCCCAGTCGATACTTGACGACGAATCCATGAACTCCCTCCCGGTTGAGAAATTGGGCGTAGTCGCGCCCTTCATGTCCGGCCAATCCGCCATAGCCTCCGCCAGGCAGGATTACCATGGCCGGTTGAGCTTGTGAGGTCCGGGCGGCGGGGTAGGTGGTGAGCGTCGGAATGTCGACGTCGTTGGTTCCCCGAGATCCGGGGACGGATCCCGAGGGCCAGAGCGGTACGGTGGTGGATTCTGCTTGGAGCACTCCCAGCATGAGGGCGGTGCCCAGCAGGAATTTCAAGGGGGACATGGTGCCCCAGATTCTGACGGACCGCGGTTCGGAGGAAATCACAAATCGGGAGCGACTCATCGAGTGCCCTGTCACCGGTGGTCGTGGGTCAACCGATGAAATCAGTCTCTTCAGGCCGCACAACCAAGACCGGACAGGTGGCGTGCCGGACAATCTTCTCGGCAACACTGCCCATGAGCATGTGTTTGAAACCCGTCCGGCCGTGGGTGGTGACGACCAGAAGATCATTGCCCAATTCAATGACCGCGCTGATCACCTCATGCCACGGCCGGCCGACCCGAACGATCACCTCGGTGTCGCGGGCAGAATCAAGACCCGATGCCATTTCCAGCAACTGCCTCCGCACGGATTCAATCTGCTTGGATTCATCCTCAGGTGAGTAGGCTGGAATGTATCCATATTCTGGAGGCAGGACCATGGGTTCGATGACGTGGAGCAAGGTGACTTTCGACTGGAAGGTGGAGGCGAATCCGTCTGCGTAGTCGATCGCCTTTCGAGAAGCGGCGGAAAAGTCCGTGGGAACCAAGATGTGTCGCGGATGCAGTCGGCTGGGTTGGGCCTTGGGTAACGGACTCAAGGCGTGATGCCCGGCTGGAGTGGTCACCAGAAGCCGTGTCGTGGTGGTTTCGGTCGGGGTTGCTGTGGTCGAGTGGTTTTTCATGGAAGGCAGTATTTGTTGGTTTTTGGGGTTATCGAACACTGACGCAGCAATTGATGCCGCCGAATGGGTTGGTGACGGTGACTGCAGACCCGGGATCGGCGACCCAACGGCCGTCCACCACAAAGAGGTACTCATAAGTCCCATGCTCCAGTTCAAGAGTCTTGGACCAGCGTCCGTGCCCCAGGGGGATCATCGGTGTCGAAGACGGATGCCATTCGTTGAAGGTGCCGGCGATCGACACCGCCGAGGCATTCGGATCCAAAAAAGTGAAATCCACCGGGCGGGATGGATGGGGTTGCGCATCACTCGAAGAAGGGTTTTGGACGTGGGATTTCTTTTTCATGGGCATCACAGCCTGACATCGGAACGTCGACGCGAGGATGCGTTCGGGCCACGCATTGCTTGTTCGGTGCGTAGCCAATTTTGCGAAGCGGTCGGATCGGCTTCTTTCATGTCGTGTGGCAGCGAGCAAAAAACAGAGGCACGCCTTGCTAAACCCCGGGGTATTGCGTGTCGCGAGCGAGCAGTCTTGCCAGAGCCAATCCACGAAAGTCGGCGTGGAGTCGAGGCGTCTGGGATCCTTTAAAATCGGCATGAAACCGACTCACTACTGAACCCAAGGCACGCCTACGGTCTAATCGCGTGGTCCGGAGTTCGGATCGCCTGCTCAGCCGTGTTGGGATCCACCGGCGGTTTCAATCAAGATTCGGGATAGGCAATGGACTGATACTGCCTACGGAAATCCATCGGACTGCGATGAAACACCTCACCCAATATCCCCTTCGTCCGCTTCGTGGATACTCGGTCCTGTCACCCATTCGGGTGTCGATGACGACAAAAAAGGTAAAGCTTATGAATGGCGACGGAGAATTGATCGACGCACTGGAGCATTCCCCATTGTACCAAGGATACCGACGGGCCTTCACCGCTGCGACCGGATTGCCCTTGGCCTTGCGGCCCACGGTGACTTGCCAACTGCCGCTGCATGGCAAAACAGGTGAAAACCCGTTTTGTGCCAGGACCGCGGAAAAGAGTCGCAGCTGTGCGGCGTGTTCGCAGATGCAAGATCGATTGTCCCAGTCGGCGATCCAATCCCATGCCACCGTTTACTGTGGGTACGGTCTCAGCGAGACAGCTGTTCCCATCCGGTTGGGTAGTCAAACCATTGGGTATCTTCAGACCGGACAAGTTCTCCTCAACAAACCCACTCCCACCCGATTTCGGCAGGCGGTCGAGGAGGCGAACCGCATGGGGGTGGATATCAATACTCCTCGGGCCCGAGAGGCTTATTTCTCTGCGCCGGTGATGACCCGTCAGAAGATGGAATCAGTGGCCACACTCTTGGGTGTCTTCGCGGATCACTTGGCCATCCAGAGCAATCAGATCGCCGTCCAACAGGCCAGTGCTGAGCCGCCGATCATCTCCCGGGCCAAGCGCTATATTGAAGAGCATCACCGAGAGGACTTGTCACTGGGACAAGTAGCAGCCTCGGTCCACACCAGCCTGTTTTATTTCTGCAAGCTCTTCAAACGTCACACGGGTGTGTCATTCACGGAGTACGTATCCCGCTTGCGCACCGAGAAGGCCAAGAAACTACTGCTGAATCCCAACCTGCGCGTGAGCGAGATCGCCTACGAGGTGGGGTTCCAGTCCCTGACGCATTTCAATCGGGTCTTTAAACGGGTCCTTCACGAATCTCCGACCGAATACCGCACCCGGCTTCAACCTGCTTGATCGGAGTTGATCGCGTGACTCCCCGGGTTGGCGTGCCTCGAACCGGGGTGTTTCAGCGAATCGGACAGGGACGGACTCCGCGCGAGATGGCCGCTGACCTGGGGATCAGCCTCAAGACCGTGGATGTCCACCGGGCTCACCCGAACGCCAAGCGTGATCTGGCGCACATGAGTGATTGGGTGCGCCATGCCGTGCGGTGGGTGGGCGCCTAAAACTTGAAATGAGTTGAAACGAGCTCAGGTCCGCTGGTTCCCGACGATTGGAAATGCGCGGTCGTTTCACCACTCGCCGTCGGAGCCCGTTTGAGCCAGTCTCCCCAAAATGAATTGGATGGAATGGATTCAATCGCCGCAGGCGTGGATCGGCCTGGCGACCCTGTCGATGCTCGAGATCGTTCTGGGAATTGATAACCTGATCTTCATCTCGATCCTTTCGGGTAAATTGCCGCCGGAACAACGGGACAAGGCCCGCAAGATGGGACTCTCCTTGGCGCTCATCACGCGGATCCTCCTGCTGTGTTCCTTGAGTTGGGTGATGAGCCTGAGCAATCGGCTTTGGGATTTCACCATAATGGGCTTGCCCTTGCCCAATACCGGTAAGGATTTGGTGCTGGCGGTCGGTGGACTGTTCCTCATCTGGAAAAGTACCAAAGAAATCCACGAGAAGGTGGAGGGACATCAGGATTCCACATCGAGCTTGAAGGCTCCGAGTTTCGCCTCGGTCATCGTGCAAATCCTGCTGTTGGATATCGTGTTCTCCCTCGATTCGGTGATCACTGCGGTGGGTATGTCCAACCAGATCCCGGTCATGATCGCCGCGGTGATTCTCGCCATGTTGGTGATGTTGCTCTTCGTCAACCAGATCGGTGCCTTCGTCGAGAAGTACCCCACCATCAAGGTGCTGGCGCTGGCCTTCCTCATCCTCATCGGCACCATGCTGCTGGCCGAGGGCTTTCAGCAGCACATCAGCAAGGGCTATATCTACTTTGCCATGGCTTTCTCCGTTGCGGTCGAAGTCATCAATATTCGCGTTCGAGCCAAATCCCACTGATCTGATGCCCCTTACGATATCCGAGATCCTGCAAGACGAGACACTGCGGCAACGGGAGTTCCCGGTCGCGGCGAAACAAACGTTCCTGGCGCATGCCGGGGTGTGTCCGCTGCCGCGGCGTGTGGCTGAGGCCGTCGGAAGCCATGCTCAAGTCTGCATGGGTGATGATCAGGAGGAGGCTTTGGCTCCCGGTGTGGTGGGGCAGGTCAGGCGGTTGGCGGCTGGCCTGATCGGCGCCGAGCATGACGAAGTGTCGCTGGTAGGCCCTACCTCGCTGGCCTTGAGTCAGGTGGCGGCCGGGCTCCAAATCAAACGCGGTCAAAATGTCCTCATCTATCACGACTGCTATCCCTCCAACGTGTACCCGTGGATGGCATTGGCCGATCGAGGGGTGGAAGTCCGTCTGATGAACATCCGCGAACTGGGCAAGGTTCGTGTGGTGGATGTGCAGGGGCAGGTCGATGAAGACACTCGGTTGGTCGCTTTGGCCAGCGCACACTACCTCACCGGGTGGCGCATCAATGTGGATGCGATTGGTCGGATGCTTCGTTCCAAGGGGATCCTCTTTTGTCTGGATGCGATTCAGACCTTAGGAGCGTTTCCCACCTCCGTCGCCAACGTGGATATTCTCGCGGCCGATGCCCACAAGTGGTTGTTGGGCCCGTGTGCGGCGGGGATTCTTTATGTTCGCAAGGAGGCACGGCCGCAAATTCGCCCCGTGGTTCATGGGTGGCACAATTTGCAGTGCCCGGATTACCTGACCCAAGATGACTTGGTCTTCCACGAAGGGGCCCGACGCTACGAGGCGGGAACGCACAACTTCCTGGGGCTCCACGGTTTGAAGGCGGCTCTGGAATTGATCCAAGAGGTGGGCATCGACGCCATCGCGGCCGAGTTGGCGCGCAAGCGACTGTGGTTGGTGCCAGAACTGGTTGCCAAGGGATACACCGTGCTGCATGGCGATGCCCATGCCGACAACGCCGGCGGTATCACGAGTTTTCATCGGGAGGGCACCGACATGCGTGAGCTTTATCAGAAGCTCAAGTCAGCCGGGGTCACTGCCTCGCACCGAATCCTGCCGGGCGGTCAGGCGGTAGTGCGCCTGTCACCCCATTATTACAATACCGATGCGGAACTCCGTCGGTGTCTCGAGCTGCTGTAGGCCGATGGGTGCTATGGGGTCGTCCGGCCCCTGGCTCACACCACGGCGACCGGGTTTTCCAGACGGCCTATGCCGTCGATTTCGATGATCACCCGGTCTCCCGCAGACAGGGTGAATTCGTTGGGAGGCACGATGCCCGTACCCGTCAGGAGCATGCTGCCATTGGGGAAGTCCTGGCAGCGGTGCAGCCATCCGCCGAGTTCATCGAAGGATCGCTTGATTTGGGAGACTTGAGTCGATCCCTGAAACACCGTGGCGCCCGCGCGCTGGATTTCCAGGCGGATGCCCCAGGATCGGGCTTCTGCTTCCTCGACTCCGACGCGGATCCAGGGTCCTAGAGCACACGAGGCCCGATAGGTTTTGGCCTGCGGCAGGTACAGCAGGTTTTCGCCTTCGATGTCCCGTGAACTCATGTCGTTGCCGATGGTGAATCCGACTCGGCGACCTTGCCGGTTGAAGACCAGCACCAACTCGGGCTCGGGCACGCTCCAACGGGCATCGCTGCGAATGCCGACCGGAGCGCCCGGGCCCATGGCCTTCGGGCCTTGCGATTTGAAGAAGATCTCCGGACGGGCCGCATCGTAAACCCGATCATAGGCGGTGGCGCTGAAGTCCGATTCTTCCATGCGAGCCGCCTTGCTTCGCAAGTAGGTGACACCCGCGGCCCAGACCTCCTGTTGTTCAATGGGTGCCGCCAGACACACTTCGGAGATGGGAAGGCGTCGGATATGGCCCGAGGACCATCGCTGCAGTTGGGCCACCAGATTGGGGTCGTCCAACAGTGGGCTGAGGGATTGGACTCCGACTCCCGACAAATCGAGCACCTCGGTATCGTCGAGCGTGAGACCAACGCGGGGAAACGGGTGCGAGGCGGAGAAAAATCGTCCGAGCTTCATGGCGATAGCCAACACGGTTTTTAGACGCGACTCAACCCCGGGTGCCATCCGTATGGACACTCTGTGGATTCTTTATCGGGCGCGGAGGAACCGATCTGGGTGCGGAGAGTTTTCGCGCGGAGCCGGATCGGAGTCAGATCCCCTCAGCGAAGTTGGCGGCCGAATGCACGGTGGCAACCTCGGGAGACAGTGTTTTTGCACCGGTGGAGAGCACCCGATATTCCCGGATTTGGAAGCTCACCGACGATCCCTGCTCCAAGCCTTGCCGAATGAACTCATCCTTGACGATGCGTGTGCGGAGAATGAGTCCGGAGGGGGTTTCCAGTTCGAGTCTCAATTGGACTCCCAGGAAATACACATGGCGGATGACCGCCAGTTGGGGGTGCTCCTGTAAGTTCTTGGAAATTTGAACCGCATAAGGGCGGAAACCGATACGCAGGGTCTGCCCCTCGGGCAATCCATGGGTCGGGAAACTCAATTCGTTGAGGCGGGCTGCCCCGTTCTGGACGGTCAGTTCCAGGACGTTCAGCACTCCGATGAAGCGCGCCACAAATTCATTCTTCGGTTGCTCATACACTTCGCGCGGGGTGCCAACCTGTTCCAAGCGTCCCCGACTGAAGATCACGATCCGATTGCTGACCTCCATGGCCTCCTCCTGATCGTGCGTGACGAAAATGGTGGTCACATGGAGCTCGCGGTGCAGGCGGACCAACCATTCGCGCAGTTCCTGGCGGATCTTGGCATCCACGGCGCCGAAGGGTTCATCGAGCAACAGCACCGAGGGGCGGGGAGCCAGAGCTCGGGCGATGGCCACGCGTTGTCGCTGGCCACCAGACAATTGGTGAGGCAGGCGGCGTCCGAGTCCGTCGAGTCCGAAGAGTTTCAGGAGTTCTGCCACGCGGGCTTCAATCTCCGCCAGCGGGGTCTTCCGGATCTTGAGGCCGAAGGCGATGTTGTCGAACACGCTCATCGTCTTGAAGAGCGCATAGCTCTGGAAAACGAATCCGATGTTGCGCTTCTGGACCGGCACATCATTGACGCGCACACCACGGACCAACAGGTCGCCAGAGGTGGGTACCTCCAAACCGGCGATCATCCGCAGCACGGTGGTCTTGCCGCCACCGCTCGGACCGAGGAGGGCGACGAGTTCGCCATCGGCAACGGTCAATGAGACGTCTTCAACGGCGCTCACGCCGCCGAAGCGTTTGGACACCTGGCGTAGTTCAATGCTCATGGATGGAAGGAGAGTCGGATTGGCCCAGGGCGTGTTCGGCGGATTGGCGGCGTTCGAGCCAGGTTTTCAAGCCGAGGGTGATGAGGGCCAGGATGGCCAGAAGGCTGGCGGCGCTGAAGGCGGCCACCGACTGGAACGATTGGTGCAGTTTTTCGATGCGCAACGGGATGGTCTCAGTGACTCCGGAGATGTGGCCGCTCACCACCGAGACGGCTCCGAATTCGCCCAT
>JARXAF010000060.1 GCA_029865985.1 Verrucomicrobiota bacterium | reverse complement strand
GGGCGGTGAAATTGGCTTTTTGGGGGTTTCGGCGGGACAGGTGGGTGGTTTTCACTGAGACTTTTTTGAACCATGAAACGGCAACAATTCCGTGTCTGCAGTTGGTTCGGGGCGGTGATTTTCAGTCTGCTGTTTCTTCAGGCTGAGGAACCCAAGAACAGTGATCTGGATGTCATTCGCGATGAATCCAAGGTGCCGCCGTACCAGTTGCCGCCAGCGTTGGTTTCCGCCGAGGGGCGCCCTATTACCACCGCGCAAGAGTGGTTCCAAATCCGACGCCCACAGTTGATCTCGCTCTTCGGGAATCTGGTTTATGGCGTCGTGCCGAAACCGGAAGTGCCGGTTCAAACCTGGGTGGAGGTGTTGAAGACCGATCGTGAGTTCTTCGGCGGCAAGGCCACCCGGAAGGATGTCCGGCTCCGCTTCCACAATGCCAAGGGGGAGGCCGATTTGCGGATCTTGGTCATCACACCCAATGGAACCGGCAAGCCGGCACCCGTCTTCATGCTGCACAGTTTTTCCGGCACCCGGGACGACGGCCATGATCCGCATCCCGATCGCCCGGGGTACTTGCGCAACGGCGTGCCTCTAGGCGAACTGCTCCAACGGGGATTTGGTTTTGTGGTGGTGCCCCAATCGGACCTTACCCGTCACAACGAGGTGGAGTTCCTCAAGGGAATCCACCCGCTGTTTTATCGGGAGCACCAGAGTTTTCCGAAGTCCTACGAGTGGGGCGTGATTTCTGCCGTGGCCTGGGGTGGATCCCGTACGATGGATTATTTGGAGACCGATTCCGACGTGGACGCCCGACGGGTGGCCATCATGGGGCATTCCAAAATGGGCAAGACGGCTCTTTGGACGGCGGCCCAAGACACCCGATTTGCCTTGGTGATTTCGGCGCAATCGGGTTGTGGCGGAGCGGCTCTCTGGAAACGCAATTTCGGCGAGAACATGGAGAAGATGGTCACGCGTTTCCCGTATTGGTTATGCCGGAATGCCGGCCAGTTTGCGCGCAATGAAGACGACTTGCCCGTTGATCAGCACGAGTTGCTGGCGTGCATCGCACCAAGGCCTCTGTACGTCGCCAGTGGGGTGGAAGACCTCTGGGCCGATCCGGTGGGGGAATACCTTTCGGCCCATCATGCTTCCGAGGTGTACCGATTGCTCGGCAAGAAGGGCTTGGATTCGCCGACGCCGCCTCCTGTCGGCACCGCTCTGACCGAGGGGGACATCGCCTACCACAATCGGCCCGGTGGCCACTCGGTGGAGCTCTACGACTGGCAGAAATTTATCGAGTTCGCGGAGCGCCATTTTCGGATGCGATAGAAACTGATGGGGCAATTGGGGGGCGGGAGCTGGGTTCGTCAAAAGGATCCGGTTTAGGAGTTGCAGATGTGGAGGAATACGCTTCCGTAGTCTCACTCAATGGAAGTGATGGCGGTCATAATGAACCTTCTTGGACACGGCCTCCGCCGGATTCGGAGATGGCCTCATTCCGCTGCGCAGACGTTTGTCCATCGGAGTGTCCGACTGGAGTTTCTCCTCCTCGTGAGCCTTTGGGTCGCCTGTCGAGTTGTGGCAGGTCCCGCATCCACGGAGCCAGAAGCGGGTCTGGTGGGTTATTATCCCTTCGATGGGGATCTGCTGGACGCAAGTGGATTCAAGCGTCATGCGGTGAGTGATCCGGTCGGGGGAACTCTGCGGTTTGTATCCACGCGTAAGGTCGCTCCCAGTCAGGT
Organism: Verrucomicrobiota bacterium; assembly: GCA_029865985.1. Lineage (GTDB taxonomy): Bacteria > Verrucomicrobiota > Verrucomicrobiia > Limisphaerales > UBA9464 > SXXZ01. The sequence goes on along the minus strand of JARXAF010000060.1, from coordinate 4,609 downwards.
CCTGAGTCTCAGCGGTAGCAATGTCAGCATCACCATTCCGTCGCTGGCCGGATTCGGACCCAATGGGTATCGCGGCACGACAGTGTCCTTGTGGATGCGATGCCCGATCCAAGGTTACCTGCTGGGGTGTGCCCGGGAATCCGTTCCGGAACAGTCGAGTTTCTACATTCGCACCGATGGGAAACGCTTGATGGTCTCGGGTGGTGTGGGGGATGAACTGGGTTTCGGATTTCCCGAAAGCCCCAATGCCTGGCGTCATGTGGTGGTGGTGTTTGGTCGCTCCACACAAACCAATGAAATAGGCATGGTTGTACAAGTTTGGGTGGATGGGCAATCCATGGGGGTTGCTCCCATCCGCGTGAATCCACTGCACCTGAAGACACCTCTGACCTTGGGAGGTATCTCAGGCACGGCCCATGGGCGGTTGCAGGGTGAAATAGACAGTCTGCGACTGTTCCATCGGGCGTTTTCACTGGAAGAGGTCATGAATCTCTATGCCCATGACACGGTGGGCCTAGACAAGGCCCCAGTGCTCCTTGTCCAACCCCAGGCTCAATCCGTGGAGAAGGGACGCGATGTGACCTTTCGCGTGGCAGTGCACGAAGGTCAGCCAGTCACCTTCCACTGGCAGTGCGATGGGTTGACCCTTCCGGGAGCAACGACACCCGAGTTGACCTTGAGCAATGTGCTGCCGTCCCTCGATGGGGGGCGCTATCGGGTCTTCGTACAAAACGCGTCGGGTGCCGTTTTCAGCGAACCAGCCCTCCTCACGGTCTACCCGTTAACGCCCCCCAGTATTGTGTTACAGCCCTCTCCCGTTGAGGTGGCTGAAGGTGAACCGGAAGTGGTGTTCACAGTGGCCTCCGCCGGTTCGGGTGCCTTGACCTATCAGTGGCAGCGCGATGGAAAGAATCTACCCCAAGCCAAGAGTGAACGTCTCACGCTCCGGCACGTGCGCCCATTTTTCGACGGTCGGTATCGCGTGCGGGTCAGTAACGCCTATGGATCGGTTTGGAGCGATGAGGTGACGCTGACGATCAACACCTACGACTCCGACGATGATGGGTTGACCGATTACGAAGAAGTTTTGCTCAAGACGGATTCACGTAAACCGGACTATTACGGAGACCGTATGCCGCCCATGGCGTCGCCTGAATCGAATTCCTGGGAGACGATCCTGGCCGAATCCCAGGACGATTCACGAAGTCGCCGCTCTTGGGTCTCGTTCGCGCTTCAGATCCTTCTGCGAACGCCCCGTCCGTGGTGGCTCGATGGTTCCTCCGGCGATGTCCGACTGGATCTTGGGACGAAGTGAGCTACGCGGTGCGCGAATACTCGGCGACGTTCTCGGTGGTTGGAGACTCGCAGGCGCCGGCCACCAGGGGTTCCTGGGGGTTGCGGAAGGAGAGCCCGGCGAAGTCGAGGTAGTGGCTGAAGAGTTCGGTGTTCTGGATGAAGCCTTCGATCCTGTCGGATCCCGGTCCGAGGGCCAGCACGGGGACGTAGTCGGAGGTGTGATTGCCGCTGGTGAAGGCGATGCCGGTGTGGTTGGCCAACACTTGACCGAGCGCACAGGTGTCCGAGTTGAAGGCGTCGAAGAGTGCGTAGCCCTTCTTCTTGAGGAACGGATCGAGCGTTTCCATCCGTCGGGTGCTGGCCGCATAGCCAGTGGATTCTTGGAGGCGCGCAGCGGCTTGTGTCCGGTTCTCGGCGGTGCGCAGTCGGTTCAGGATCTCACCGACGGATTGACGCACCTTCGTCAATTTGTGGAAGGCGGCGTTGGTCTTTTCGTAGGTCTCGCCGAGTCCGTTGAGTCCGGGGTTGGCCGTGGCGTGATCGGTGGTGATGAGGAGGAAGGTGTCGGGATGGTCCTTCTGGAACTCGAGGCAGACTTCGATGGCTTGATCGAAGGCGATCATCTCGTGGATGGCCGCCGCGGCGTCGTTGCTGTGGCAGCCGTGGTCCACCCGTCCCCCTTCGACCTGAAGGATGAAGCGTTCCTCCGAGGCGAACCGTCGAAGCGCGGCCCGGGTCATCGCGGCCAGCGAAGGGGTCGGGGTGACTTTCGTCAGGCCTCCCTGTTGGTCCACGACGTAGGGGATGTGGCTGTCCGAGAATACTCCCAACCAGCGTTGGTCGCGTGGCGCTGAGGCCAGATCGGAAGGCGTGCGGAGCACGGCGTATTCGAGACGGCGGAAGTCTCCGAGCAAATCGCGTTTGTCTTTACGCTTGTCGGCCCTGAAGTGGTTGCTGGCGCCACCGAGGGCCAGGTCGATCCGTCGCTCGAGATACTGGGTGGCGATGTCATCACCGCTACCTCGGGCGCTGACGCAGGCGATGAATCCAGCCGGCGTGGCGTGGGTGATTTCAGTGGTGGTGACCAAGCCTCGCTTCCAACCGGCTTGTCCGAGGAGTTCGTAGAGGGTGACCAACTTCTCCCCCTTACTGGTTTGGTTGACCTTGCCGTTGGGGATGCGAACCCCGCTGCCCCAAGCGCAGGAGGAAGCCGACGAATCGGTGACCAGCGAGTTCTGGGACCGCACGTTCATGACCGCCTGTCGGGTCGAGGGTTGATCCATGAGGCGAAACCAAGTGAGCGGGCGCCCATGGACGTGCTCGGAGAACTGATTGGCGCAGGCGAGGATGCCTGAACTCATCCCGTCGACGACCATGTGGATGATGCGCCGAGGGGTGCCCAAGGCCAGGGGGCGATTCTCGGTGTTGGATTTCTTCGGAGCGTTGGTCGCTGCGCCCAACTGAGTGGCGGTGAGCGCGGAGACGGCAGGGGCCGTCACGAGTGACTTGAGGAAGTGTCGCCGAGGGTTCATTCAGGTCGTGCAGGTCGATTGCCTGGTCATCAAAAGCCCGGTCAGCAACTGGGGCAATCGATCAGTTCGGGGGGACGGTGACATTGTTGCGACGGCGATCCAGGGCATCCCTGGAGCCCGTGATGATCCTCTGGGAAAAAAGGTCGTGGGGTGTACCCTGCGCCCATGGCCCAGCCCAATGCTCCGTTCACGCCGTATATCCCCGCGGCCACCCGATTGCGCGAATTCACCGCCCGCTCCGTGATCGTGGGTTCGCTTCTGGGCATCATTTTCGGGGCTTCGTCGCTGTACTTGGCCCTCAAGGTGGGCCTGACGGTGAGCGCTTCCATTCCGGTCGCGGTCATTTCGGTCACGCTGTTCCGGTTGTGGGCCAAGCTGGGCGGGCGGGATGCCACCATTCTGGAACACAACATCGCCCAGACCGCGGGTTCCGCCGGGGAGTCGCTGGCCTTCGGGGCGGCGGTGACCATGCCGGCGATCCTCATCCTGGGCTTCGATCTGGAGGCCGGCCGCGTGCTGTTGGTGGCGGTGCTGGGCGGGCTTCTGGGCATCTTGCTGATGATCCCGCTGCGCCGACCGCTCATCGTCCAGCAGCATGGGGAGCTGAAATATCCCGAAGGCACGGCTTGTGCCGAAGTGCTCAAGGCCGGGGCCAATGACGAGTCCCGGGCTGCGGCGGATCCAGCCTATGCCCGCGAAGTGGCCGGGGCGGGCCTCCAGGCCAAGACCATCTTCGGCGGGTTCGCCTTGGGCTTATTGTACAAGTTCGGCAACTCGGCGCTGAAGCTGTGGAAAGAAGCCCCGGAAAAGGTGTTTGGGGCTCCGCTCAAAGGGGGATCGGTTTCGTGCGAGATCTCCCCTGAAATGGTGGGCGTGGGCTACATCATCGGCCCGCGGATCGCTGGGGTCATGGCGGCGGGCGGGGTCTTGAGCTACCTGGTGCTCATTCCGCTCATCCAGTATTTCGGAGGGGGATTGGCCAGTCCGTTGGCTCCCGGCAAGAAGCTCATCGCCGACTTGTCGCCCAACGGCATTCGCAGTGCGTACTTGCTCTACATCGGGGCCGGGGCCGTGGCGGCCGGTGGCCTGGTGAGTTTATTGCGCTCGATGCCCACATTGTGGCGGACGTTGCGTGCAGGTTTGGCGGATTTGGCTGGAGCCCGCGAGGGAGGGGTTGAGGCTTCGGGCGACCGGCGTGATCGGGACCTGTCCCTGCGTTGGGTGGTCGGCGGGGTGTTCGTGCTGATGGCGGCCATCACGCTGGCTCCGTCGCTGCGCATGAACCTCTTGGGCGCGGCGCTGATCCTGGTGCTGGGATTCCTTTTTGTGACGGTCTCCTCGCGATTGACGGGCGAAGTGGGTTCCAGTTCCAACCCCATCTCAGGCATGACCATCGCCACGCTACTGCTCACGTGCCTGACCTTTGTGGCCGTTGGGTGGACGGGTTCGGCGCACTATGTGACCGCGCTCTCGGTGGGCGGCATCGTGTGCATCGCTTGCTCCAATGGCGGCACCACCTCGCAAGACTTGAAGACCGGGTTTCTCATCGGTGGCACGCCGCGATATCAGCAATTGGCCATCTTGATCGGAGCCTTTGCCTCGGCGGTGGTGATGGGTTGGGTGCTCTTGGCCATGAACAATGCGGGGACGATCCACGTGCGTGCCTCGGACGTCGCCCCGGGCTTGGTGGCCCCGGCCCAGGCGCTGGTCGACGCGCCGCGCGCCCATCTCGTCGGGCCGATGGCCGGAGTGGATGCCCAGGAATACCGCGTGTGGCATCA
>JARXAF010000029.1 GCA_029865985.1 Verrucomicrobiota bacterium | reverse complement strand
GCCACACAACCCCGCGACACGAACAACCGTTGGCCATGACCGGCCGCCACCGCATCCGGAGGTTGCAGCGAAAACTCGTTCTTCCGGAGCGAGAGCAAGAAGTGGGTGAGGGCCCGGGCCGTGTGGCGGCGCTCCTCGGGGTCGAGTGCCGCCAACACGTCGGGCATGGTGGTCCCGCTCCGAGTGCCGTGGGGATCGGCGATGTAGCGCTCCAAATAGGCGGGATTCACCCGCGAGCCCACCTCTGAAAGTCGCGGCGCCTGCTTCGATCGTGCCTTCAGCGAACCCTCGCCCGCATGACAAGCCACACAGTTCAATTCTTCAATGAGCACCTGACCGCGCAATTCCGGGTCGAGCGTTCCGGTCACCAAGCCGGGGATCATGGGTTGGGCCCAGGCCCCGAGCATCAGCACGCACCCCGCGAGCAGGACAGCCACGCGTCCCCAGGCGAGGCTCTGAGGCACCCTGCGCATTCCGGACATCGGCTGGACTCGCATGGGCTAAAGTCAGAGAGAACACCGAGCGGATGTCAGCAGCAAATCGCCGGCGGCACGGTGCATTCATCAGGCATTCGCAGACGCCGAGTCGTGGGACCTGGCCTAGAGGGTGACGTCGTGGACTGCGCGGTGCGCTGTAATCCCGGCGCCCTCACTGGGCGTCTGTGGATACTGCCTAAAACCGCCGGCTCACGCCTCGGGTGTCTTGCCTAGAACGATGTCGAATCGGGCGGCCCATTCCCCGGCCTTCGCCCCGGGCATCGGCTTGAATCCGACGGTCACCGCATCGCGATCCTGCTGGGTTTTCAAATCGCGCCAGATCGAGTCCTTCTCGTTGCCGGGATGACCTTGGATATAGAGCTGGGTCGTGAGCAGTTCCTGGCCACCGCGACGGATCTTGAAATGGATGTGCGGCGTCCGGGGCGAATACGGCACGGGCTTGATGGTCCGGAACAAATACTCCCCGGTGCTTCCAGTCGAAAACCGGCCGAACCCCTGGAATTGCTTGTCCTGACGCGACCGATTCGAGGTGTCGCCGGTGTGCAAGTAAACCCCGTGGGCATCGCATTGCCAAATTTCCACCAACGCGTTGCGCACCGGTTTTCCGCCGGCATCGAGTACCCGTCCACTCACATAGCCCACCTCACCCACCGCTGGGGTCAGGGCGTTGTTGATGACGATCAGGTCATTGTCGGTGTCCAGCGGCAGATGGTTCGGATAGTAGGGCCCCTCGGTGGCGGAGGGGGTTCGCGTCAGGGCCTCAGCGAAGGCGCCCGCCGTAGTGAAGCAGGCGGCGACACCACCGGCGGTCCGAAGGAAATCCCGACGCGTCTTGAGTGGCAGCAGTAGATTCATGGGAGTGAGGACAGCAAACCGAATACACCCTGCCCTGCCGAGAAGAATCGCCGAGATTTGAGCAGTCCAGAGAGTGAAGAGAATTGCCCCTATGACGGACTCAACCGCACGAACTAAAACACGAGGAAATCTTCAGAAGATGGTCGGGGCGGTGAGATTTGAACTCACGACCTTCTGAACCCCATTCAGACGCGCTACCAAGCTACGCTACGCCCCGACCAGATGCTCTTGCGAGCGGGCGAATCATCCAGAAAGCACCCCCATGGGGCAACAGATTCTTCCAACGATTCTTCGCGCGCCAAGGCTCACGGCCCGCAGACCGTAAACCCGAGGGCCTCAAATCGGCTCGGCGATGAGGTCGTAGTCGGTGTGTCCGATGATGCGGACCTTGCAGAATTTCCCGATCGGCACCTTGCCTTGGATATACACGCGGCCATCGATGTCCGGCGCGTCGGCTTCACCACGGGCAATCGTGTAGCGACCCTTGAGGGCCGTCACTCCGGCGTCTTCCCCGCGGATCAGTCCGTGTTCCCAAGAACTGATGTTGGCCTTGGACAGCTCCTTCGCAGACGCCTCGCCCTCCGTGAGCACTTTGAGCGTCCGGCCGACAAACCCTTCGGCCACGCCCACGGCGACGCGGTGCTGTGCGGCCATGGCTGACTCGCGGCGCTTCTGGCGAGTCTTGGGGGCCAGTTGCTTCTCCATCTTGCCGGCCACCGTGCCGTCCTCGCGGGAGTAGGCGAAGATGCCCAAGCGCTCGAAGCGGGTCTCTTCGATGAAATCGGTCAGGGTCTTGAAATGAGCCGCCGTCTCACCCGGGAAACCCACGATGAAGGTCGTTCGCAAGGTGATGCCGGGGATGCCGGCCCGGATCCGGGCGATCAGGTCCCGAATGTACTGGCCGGAGGTCTCGCGGCGCATCCGAGCGAGCATGTCGTCGTGAATGTGCTGCAACGGCATGTCCACATATCGGGCCACCTTGGGGCACTCGGCGATTGTCCGGATCAACTCGTCGGTCCAATGGGCCGGATGGGTGTAGAGCAGGCGGATCCAGAAATCGCCCTTCAGCGCGTTCAACTCGCGCAGCAACGTGCACAGCGTGGTGGCATCGACCGGCAGGGCTTGAGTGGCCGCCTTGAAGCGTTCCGGCGAGGAAATGGCTCGGCTGTGATTCGCACGGAGGTCGAGCCCGTAATAGGTCGAATCCTGGGAGATGAGGTTCAGTTCGCGGACGCCGTCGGCGATCAAGGCCTTGGCCTCGGCCACGATGTCGGCCTGAGCCCGGCTGCGGTGCGAACCCCGCATGCGAGGGATGATGCAGAAGCTGCACGGGTGGTTGCAGCCCTCGGCGATTTTCACATACGCGAAGTGCTTCGGCGTGAGGCGAAAGCGCGGGGTCTCAAACTGCGGAATGTAGTTGGGCCGCACCGTGACATCGACCGAGGGACCGGCCGGCTGCGGGGCCGCAGTCAGGGCGATGCGGCTCTTGCCGAAACGATCGGTGCCGCGGAGGGCCGTTTCGTCGGCGTGGTCATGGGCCGGCGCCTGTTTTTCCAACTCCTGGAGACGCCCTTTGACGCGGGCTCCCTCTGCAGTTTTCGGAGTCGTCGCTTCAACTTCCACTCGCGAGGCCCGCTTGGAGATGGCCTCATTGACCAGCGCACCCACCTGCTCCACTTGGTCGATGCCCATGAACACATCGACCTCGGGCATGAGCTTGGGCAACTCGTCACGGTACCGCTGCGGCATGCACCCGGAGACGATGAGCGCCTGTCCGCGGTGCGAGGCCTCGCGCAACGCGTTGTGTTCCAAGATCGTGTCGACCGACTCCTCTTGCGCAGCATCGATGAATGAGCACGTGTTGACGATCACCGCATCGGCTTGCGACGCGTCATTGACGATCTCGATCCCCTCCTTGAGCAGCGAGCCGAGCATGATCTCGGCATCCACCAGGTTCTTGGCACATCCGAGGGAAATGAGTCCCACACGGCGGGGACGGGTAGTCGTTTTTTTCAGCGCAGTCGGCGTCTTGCTCACAGACGCTGATTCTAGCGGCTCGGCTCAAAGACCAGCAATCCTGCAGAATTTTTTGACCAACCCACCCAATACCGGATCACTGCCGCTCGTACTCACCCTTGTTCACCCGCTTGAAGACCGAGAACCCGGCCTTCTTGGCATCCGTGGTGGAGAGGGGCTTGAGGTGATGCGGAGTGCTGAAACCGGAGATCACCTTGCGGACCGGCTTCTTGCAGGCCGGGCACGCGGTGAGTTCCGGCGCGGTGATCGGCCGTCTCAGGGTGAACTGGCCACCGCAGGCGGCGCAGTTGCCGTCACACAGTTCGTATTCGTACAAGGGCATGAGTCTCTTGTCGGGAATCGAAAACCACTCCAGTGGTTGGGAAGCCCGAAAGAACTCAGCCCCCACGACCGCCACGACCCGGGCAACGTGACCGGTTTTCCACCGGGGGCAATTGTGGAAACGGCATGACAGCCTGCGGTGAAGAATCACAGTCTCCGGGCAACAACATGACCGAGCTCGTCATCCATTCCACGAACTTGCCCGAGACCGCCATCGTCGCCATCGGGAATCAGTTGGGCCGCTCGCCCGATTCGAGGCGCGGGCCATCGGCACGCTGGAGCCAAGTCGCTGCAACCCCGGAACTGCAAACCATCGCCGAAGCGCATCGGGTGGACATCGCCTTCGTGCCAGCCAACCGCCGACGCGCGGATTTCCGCCTGCTGGTCATGGACATGGACTCGACCCTCATCACCATCGAGTGCATCGACGAGATCGCCGACCGCATCGGCGTGAAGCCCCAGGTCTCGGCCATCACCGAGGCGGCCATGCGTGGTGAACTCGACTTTGCTGGCGCCTTGCGAAAGCGGGTCGCCTTGCTCGAAGGCCTGGAGGAATCCGCGTTGCAGGCCGTGTACGAGGAGCGCCTGCGACTCTCGCAAGGAACCGAAACCCTCCTTCAGGCCGCTCGGGAGTCCGGCTGGAAAACGCTCCTCGTGTCCGGCGGATTCACCTTCTTCACCGACCGCCTTCAGGCGCGTCTTGGGCTCGACCATGCAGTGGCCAACACCCTCGAAATACAATCAGGCCGGCTCACGGGCAGGGTTCTTGGCGACATCGTCGATGCCGAACGCAAGGCGAACGAGCTGCGGGCTCTGGCCTCGTGGATCGGCGTGGAACCCGCACGCGCCATCGCCATCGGAGACGGCGCCAACGACCTGAAGATGATGGGTGCAGCGGGTATGGGCATCGCCTTCCGAGCCAAGCCCGTGGTGCGTCAACAGGCCACGCACGCCCTCAATTTCAGTGGGCTCGACGGTGTCCTGAACCTCTTCGCCCAAGATTGAAGCGGTTCAGAACGTTCGGCCTCCACTCCCGTCGGATCATCGAGGATTCATGGTGGGCTTGAGGGGCTGGGCCAGATCCGGAACGGCCACCCCCACCTCGGCCAACCCGGATTGCAAGGCGTCGAGGTCCCACAAGTACGAGGCGTGAACCACGCTGGAACCGATCAGACGCCGTCCACGCGCATCCCAACTGAGCGAGACGAAACGGAGTTTCTCGGGCAGCCGCAATTGGGAAATCGTGGATCCGTCTGAGGCTTGCAGCAGGTGGATGGATCGAGTTCCCAGGGCCACCGCCAGTCGTTGACCGTCCGGGGTGACGGCCGCGCGACCGTAGGTGCCCACCGGATCGAGCAACCGCCGCCACAGGATCTTTCCCGAATCCACATCCCACGCCACGAGCCCGTGAGTCATGGCGCCAAAGACCTTGCGCGAAATCGGGCAGAAGACCAATTCACCGGCCTCGCCCAAGGCGGACAACTCCAGCGGGTATTCCAGCAACCGCAGCCGGAAACCATCGTCGCGAACGATGACTGCAGGAGCCGCGTTCAATCCCCAACTGCCCAGCAGCTTCCCGCCTGAATGAACCGATCCAATGGCACTGCGCGCCGGCACATCGACGGATTTCCAACGACCTTGATCATCGCACCAGAACGAACCGTTGGTCGACACCAGCCAGGCTTCACCCGAAGGGGCAATGTATCCACGGCCCGAATTCGGAAGACGTTGGCGTTCGATCAATCGCAACCGGGGGCGCAGTGAATCACCCTCGACGGCCAACGCGATCCGATGGCTCAAGCTCAAGGCCCAAAGCCGCGTTCCGTCAGCGGAGAACGACAAGTGCTGAATCATGTCCTCGTCGGAAGGCCAATGAGCAGCCTCCTTGCGCCCTGACTTGGGGTACAAGCGAACACCGTCGTACGAACCGCTGGCCCATCGGTCTCCCGCTGGATGAAAGCGAACCACCGCAGGCCCCGCATTGGTCTCGGAAGCGACAGCCGGAGGAACCTCTGGGACCACCGACCATCCGGTGGGCGGATCAAACCGGATCAACTCCCATTGAAACTCATCCTTCCAGGCGATCCACCGCCCGTCCGGCGACCATTGGATGGCCGTGCCGGCACCGGCATACTCCGAAACCGCCATCTCGCTGGACCAGTCCCAGATCCGGGAACGGCCGTTGTAGCCGGTCGAAAGCACCCAGGACGAATCCGGGGAGAAGGCGATGCCAAAAATCTGATGATCCTCTTTCACCAGACGCTTCACAGGAATTTGAGGGCGATCGAATCGGCCGATGAAGATCTGCATCTCGGAGGAGGTTTGAACGAGGTCCCCGTCGGAGTTCCAACCCAACATCTGGACCGCTTCACCCGGAGGCAGCTCTATTCGCCGTTCCACCCGAGCCGAATCGAGATGCGCAAAGCGCACGATGGGATTGGTGGCATTGATGACTGCGGCCCATCGACCGTCGGATTTGACCACGAAATCGTGAGGTGGAACCCCCACTGCAATGCGACGGGCAGGCCCTGGGTGGCCAATGGGCAGAAGATCCAACGACTCATCGGCACGACCTGCCAGCAACCAACGCCCATCCGGAGTAAACTCGCGACCGAGGTACTTGGGGTCGATCCGAACCTGGAGCATCGATCGCCCATTGGCTCTGGATACCACGTGGTTTCGTTCCCCCGAATCACGCACCAGCAACCAACGGCCATCGAGGCTGACCGAACTGATGAACTCCAGATTCAACCCCGGCACCAGCGGCGGAAGAAACGTGGCTTTTCCTCCCTCGCGAACGGGCATTCCTTCAATCCAACCATTGGTTTGAGCGCGAAACAGTGTGCGCAGTTCAGGATCGAAAATACCCACCGCATGCGACAAGCCACCCACGGGCCAGCGACGCGGTTGAGCCGGATTAAGGCGTGACGGTGGGCGCCACGGTGTCTTTTCGGACACCATTTCCGGCACCATCAATGCACCGGCCACCAAGTCTCGCAATTCTGGTTGATCGGAACGCAATGCAACGGCTTCTCGAAGCGTGTTCAGTGCCCGCGACCGCTTGCCAGGTGCATCATCGTTGAGGATATCGCGCGCACGACTCACCAAAAGCGCCACCTGTTGGGATTCGGATTCCCGGCGACGCGCTTCAGACTCGCGCCATCGCATCCGCTGTGTGGCCCACACACCCAACCACAACACACCCACCACCGTCGCCATCACCAATGCCTGCAGAAGCCGACGTTTCCGTCGTTCCCGGACCCGCAGTTGGCGAACCGATTGACCTCCCCGCAACAGGAGCAATTCGTTTCGTAATTCTGCGGCATCGCGGTGGCGGCGAGCCGGATCGCGGGCACCAAGCCGGAGCACGATTTCCAGGAATTCCCACTCCACGGTATGCCCCGGCTGGAGCCATTCCGGCGGGGTCGATGGGTAATCCGCCAAACGGCACCCGGTGCCTATTTCGTAGAGCACCATTCCCAAGCTGTAGAGATCGGCCGCCGGAAGCCCTGGTCCTTCAGGAGCGATATAACCGGCGGTACCCACACAACTCGACCCTTCACGAGCTTCGCTCACCAAGCCCACGTCCGCCAGGCAGGCCCGACCCCGCAGATAGATGATATTGGAGGGTTTGATGTCCCGATGCACCAATACAGCCCGATGGAGTGCCTCCAACGCATCAGCCATAGCCAGCCCCACCTCGACGCACTCTGCGATGGGCAGGCAACCCCGTGTGATCAAATCAGCACGCAAGGTATGCGCCTGATAACCGCTGCCTCGATGATCCGCGAATTCTCCCGCCGTCGCCCGATCTCCCTCGGTTTCTGCGGGCATCGCATCAGCCAGCTCCATCACCGAATAAAAGAACCCCGCTGCATCATCCCGGCCCACCTGAAGAATGGGCATCAAACTGGGAGAGCTGCGTGAAATTGGCTCGTACCGACGAATCCCTTCGAACTCTCGATCGAAGGGCTGAGCGCTCTCAAAGGAAGACCGCCGGATCACCTTGATGGCTCGAGCCGTCCCCAACACCGTCCGCCCCAGCCAGACATCGCCATAAGCACCGGATCCGATCACCTCGACCAGCACATGATCCGGGATCACCGGGATTTCATTCTGTCGAGGAGGGGGACGCATAGGGATTTCAGTCCTCAGACTCCTCTTGCTTGAGTCGCCCCAATTCCACCCGCAGCAACTTGCCCACCCGATGTTTGGCCAGATAGACGGACATCGCCGAAGTTTGCAAATTCGCCACCACGGTCGAAATGGGCACCTCCCTCAAGACATGCATCTCGTAAATCAGGTACTGCTTCTCCGTCACCTGCTCCCGCACCTGGTCGAGCGCCCGTTTGATCAAATGCCCCTCCCATTCCGAGGCCCACAACCGATCCAAATCCGGTCTATTGGGATCCGGTGAATCCACCAATCCGGTGTCACTCAGGGATTCCGGTGGGGGTGTCGGGGACACAATCCGATGCCATCGCGCCTCCTGACGATGCCGATCCACGATCCTCCGGCGTACCACTGTCAACAAAAACGCCCGAAAACTCCCCTTGGATCGATCATATTGGAACCGAGGCATTTCCTTGGCCAAAGACACCATGGTGTCCTGCACCACATCCTCGGACTCCACCTCCGAAAGGCCCGACTTGAGGCAAACCGAATAAATCAACCGCCAGTAGATATCGAAAAACTCCCGCCACCCGTCCTGATCGTCGTGATCTTTCAGGCGCAAAAGGAGGCTCTGTCGTGTCGCATAGAGAGCCGGATCATCAATTGGTTGGGCCATCAGCGTTGGAGTTGCTTCGTTTATTACAGTTGTTTTTAGGTATCTTCAACGGTTTTGTCTCAAACCTCCAAAAAGGAGCTCAACGCGAACCAAGTTCCGCCTTCCGCCTTGCATCCGGCGACGTTATCCTCCGGCATGCTATTTTCTGAACTGGGTCTGCAATCGGCGATGCTCGATGCCGTTGCAGAGCTCGGTTACAAGGAACCCACGCCGATTCAGGCTGGAGCCATCCCGCGGATTCTTGAAGGGCGCGACGTCATTGGATCAGCACAAACCGGCACCGGGAAAACCGCGGCCTTTGCCCTTCCGATCCTGAGCCAATTGAGTTCGCATGCCCCGGGCCCACGGTGTTTGATTCTCGAACCCACCCGCGAACTGGCCGTTCAAACTTACGAGAATTTCGAGAAATTCGCCAAATTCACCAACCTGCGAATCGGTCTGATTTACGGAGGCGTCGGCTATGGCAAGCAACGTGACGACCTCAAGCGCGGCATGGATGTCATCGTCGCAACCCCGGGACGTTTGCTCGACCATCTCGGTGAAGGGGCCGTGCGTTTGGATGGAGTGAAGTTTCTCGTCCTCGACGAAGCCGATCGCATGCTCGACATGGGGTTCCTCCCCGATGTCCGCCGCATTGTCCTCAAGTGTGGCAAGGATCGTCAGAGTTCCCTCTTTTCGGCGACCATACCTCCGGCGATCGAAACACTGATCACTTGGGCGATGCGGGACCCGGTCACCATTGAAATTGGTGCGCGTCGGTCGGTCGCCGACACCGTCAAGCATGTCCTCTATCCGGTGGCCGAACTTCAGAAACCGGCCCTGTTGGTTTCATTGCTAGAGCGGGTTCAGTGGGAAAGCGCCATTGTCTTCTGTCGGACCCGCCGCGATGCCGACTCGGTGGACTCACTTCTTCGGCGCAACAACCACAAAGCCGCCGTCATCCACTCCGACCGTTCACAGAAAGAGCGTGAACAGTCCTTGGAAGGCTTCAAAAGCGGTCTTTATGAGGTGCTTGTTGCTACCGACATTGCAGCACGCGGTCTCGACATCGCCGATGTCTCCCATGTCATCAACTACAACGTGCCGGAGCACCCGGAGGACTACGTCCATCGGATTGGGCGAACCGGTCGAGCTATGAGTTCCGGAGATGCCTTGACCCTATTCTGTGCCGGTGAAGCGACCCAAGTAGCCTCCATTGAGCGGTACATCGGAAAGAAGGTGGAGCGCGTCAAACTCTCTGACTTTCCCTACACCTACACGGCTTTGTTCGATGAAGACAAACTTGGGCCTGCCACCGGTCGCAAGACTTTGGGGGCACGGGTTGGAAAAGGTTATTTCTTCGGTCCCTCAAGACGGCGCTGATTTCGGAAATCAGTAGGAACACTTTGACCGGCTGAGACCTCCGAAGGGTTCGGACACCGATTTCAATTTCCTCCAAGCAGGGTTCCTGCGGACGCCCGACACCGCTCCGATTCTTCTATCGGGAAATTGGGTAGGAGCCAATCGACGATCCTGTTCGTCGCACCCACCTTTCTTAGGGGCCGTCGGTATACCCCTGATTTTACGAGCGTTTCCAGAGTTGCCTTAGATTGCAAAGCGAAGGAGTCGGCCGCGCCTTGTGATTGTGGTTCTTTCGATAGCGAGAAGGCGCAAAGCTAGAATGGCTCCCCTCGAAGAGCGGAGACGCGCAGGAATTTCTTGGAATGATCCATCGTTGAAATAATCCCAACAGATGAACCACTCCATCGACCTCGTGCCTCATCGCTAGAGGCTAAGCGGGTATCGGCCGGTCTCCGTTTTTGTCAGCGAAGGTATGAAAACCGTGTGGCGTGGGCGGATGCAAACCACCGTTGGAGGGTGGCGCCTCAGCCGGAACGATTCAATTGGATCGGTCGTGCTGGCTGCGTCTTCTTCCGCAAGAGTTTCGTTGTTCACTCGTTACGGGCCTTCAATCGGCCCGTGCCTCGCTCTCGCCTCGTCTTGCGAAAGAATCCGCGACGCCATCCCTTTCCTCCCAACTGAATCGTTCCGGCCAAGCGGTGCCCGGTCTTCGGGCCGGGTTTCTATCGCGCCTTGCGCCGGGGCGGGCTACACCTCGTGCATGATGCGCAGAGGTCTGTGGATGGAGGCTTGCCGACAGTGGTGGTCCTGGATCTTGGTTGCGGCCGTTGGCACCGAAATCCTGTGCGCCGAAGCGGCCACGAATGCCCCGGGGCCACTGGCTGCCCGGGCGCCGGTGCAGGGTGCTGCGCTGGCTTGGCCCCAATGGAGAGGCCCCTTAGCCACGGGCGTCTCGCCGACGGCCCATCCGCCGCTGCAGTGGAGTGAAACCAACCACGTCCGCTGGAAGCTTCCGCTACCGGGCAAGGGGCATTCGTCTCCCATCATCCTGAGGGATCGCGTGGTAGTTATGACCGCGGTTCCCGTAGGTGAGGCTCAGAAGCCCGTGTTCGACCAGGCCCCGGGCGTCCACGACAGTGTGCCGGTCACCCACCAGCATGAGTACGCCGTGGTGGCCGTGTCCCGTCAGCAGGGGCGCATCGCATGGAAGACCGTCGTCCGTGAGGAATGGCCTCATGAAGGCGGGCACACCACCGGCAGCCCGGAGTCTCATTCCCCGGTGACCGACGGACAGGCCATTTACGCCTTGTTCGGTTCGCGCGGCCTTTACTGCCTGGAGGCCGACGGTCGGATTCGCTGGCGTAAAGACCTTGGCCGCATGAACACCTTACATGCCCATGGCGAGGGAGGAGCGCCGGTGCTCCATAGCGGCCTCTTGGTGGTTAATTGGGATCATGAAGGCGGCTCGTTTATCCAAGCCTTCGATACCCGTACCGGCGACTCCCGATGGAAGACCGCCCGCGACGAGAAGACTTCTTGGTCCACGCCCATCGTGGTTGAGGTAGACGGCAAGCCTCAGGTGATCGTGAGCGCCACCCGGCGGGTGCGCGGGTACGACCTGTCCACCGGCGCCTTGATTTGGGAATGCGCGGGTCTGACCGACAACGTGGTGGCCTCGCCCGTTGTCCATCGCGGGATCCTCATCGCTGGCAACAGTTACTACACGCAGGCCATGCTGGCATTGCGATTGTCCGGGGCGCGTGGCGATGTAACCGGCTCCGATCACGTCGTGTGGCGAATGAATCGACTCACGCCCTACGTGGCCTCACCCCTGCTATACGACGACACCCTGTATCATCTGCGGCACAACCAGAACGTATTGGTCCGGATGGATCCGACCACCGGTAAACTCCGGGGAGAACTGCTGCGCCTGGAAGGCATTCGGGACTTCATCTTTGCCTCACCGGTCGGGGCCGCAGGTCGAATTTACGTCACCGGTCGGGACGGAACGACGGTGGTCCTCAAGCATCCTTCCGGGAATGAGGCGTTCGAAAACGCGGTGCTAGCTGTGAACCGGCTTGAGGACTCCTTCAGCGCGTCACCGGCGTTGGTGGACCGTGAGTTTTACCTGCGAGGCGAGCGCTTCCTCTATTGCCTGGCCGAGTGAATCGCGGCCACCACTGAGCGATTTGCTCCGGAGGCCGGTTAAGGGATCCCTTAGGGCTCCCTCACGGCCGACTCACTGGGTCGCCGTGGCCTTGGGGCGCGAAGTCACCTCGCGGAACCGGGACTCGTAGTCGGGATGATTCGTGCCCATGAGGCGGTCCCAGATATTGAGATAAAGGCTGTAGTTTCCGCGCATTTTCTCGTGATGCATTATGTGGTTGGTGGGGGTGTTAATGAATTTCCCTAACCACGAATCCATGAGCCATTGGGGATAGAACTCGTAGCCGGTGTGTCCCATCACGTTGAAGAAAATCTGCCAAAGCATGAAGAGCGTGAAGGCCAGCGGGTGGATGGGCATTACTAGCACGGCGAGTGGAAAGATGCCCGCTTCGACCACTGCTTCGGCTGGAGCGAACGCGTAGGAGGCCCAGGGCGAGGGATTGTTGGAAAGGTGGTGCACCCGGTGAAACACTGAGAAGAGCCGCGGATGGTGCATCATCCGATGCGTCCAATAAAAGTAGGTGTCATGCAGCAAAATGGCGCAACCGATACTGCCCCAGAACCAGGCAGTGCCATAATCCCCCACCTTCCAGTACATCTGAGTCCACCCGGATCGTGACGCCAAAATTGTACTGGCACCGACCAACCCGAAAATCACCAGAGTCAGGAGGGAATAACCGATCTCACGTCGGATATCGGAGGAGGCAGGGAATCGCGGAATGATTTTGCGATGAGTCCAGCGTTGCCGAAACCACCAATAACCCAGGACCCAACCGATCCCTGCGAACAGCAAGTAGCGCAGCGTGGCATCGACCGTGGTGACACCAGCGATCTTAAAGAAGCTCCAAGGAGAATGGATGATGCGCTCCAGCGGTGTCATGGCCGTCGATCCTGATCCCTCGCCGACTCGCTGGCGATGCCTTCTTCAATACCGGAGCTCTTCCACCAATCACCCCTTGTCGCACACGGGATTCTGCCCGGCCTGTCCGGAGCCGTAGAGCGCCAAGGCCTTTTCCAGCGAGGCGAACACGTTCGCATAATCGACGATCAAGCCGTTGTGCTTGCCCGGGAACACCCGGTTGGCTCGAGCGATGGTCTGCATGAGCGTGTGGTTCCGCATCGGCTTGTCGAGGTACACGGTCGAGCGGCTCGGCGCGTCGAACCCGGTCGGGCACCGACACCCGGATGCCTTCCTTAAGCAGGCGATATCCCTAGCGATTGGCCTGCTCGAGCAACATCGCCGAGCGGTCGCGGGTCAATTCATCGAGGGTGGCAGCGTGGGATTGAGCCGCTCCAACGCTGCGCGGAGCCGGGCCACCAACACCACCTCGCCCTTGGTCTCGCGCTGCAACGTGCCCGCTGCACTGAAAGTTTCCTCCGACGCCGACGACACCTGCCAACCCCTCTCCGCGAACAACCCGATGGCGGGCTGCTCGACGAGCTGGTCTTCGGTGTAGGCGTGGGCGCTCACTTGAGGAGGTAGCGGCCGGTTTTCAGCGTCCCCACGCGCTGGACCAGGCCGGCTTTCAATAGCGGATGCAGCAAATCCATTGCGCCCTGCTTGGACACGTTCAGTGCCGCCCAAAGTTCGGCGGGCGTCATGCCGCCGCTCTGGCCGAGCAATTTCAGCAGTTGCTCCTGGCGCGGGCGCAGCACGACCTTTTCCCGCGCTGCCGTGATCGAGAGCTGCCCCATCCGCTCCCACACCCGCTCCAGCGTTTGCTGCAATCCTTCGGCGCAATACTCCAACCACGAGGTCAGGTCGTCACCCTCGCGCCTCACGGCGTCGAGGGCGGCGTAGTAGCGGGGGCGATCTTCCCAGTAGAATTCGTCGACGGAGAAGAGGTGATGCGAATCGAACCCGCGCCGGTAAAGCTCCCAGAGCGCCAGCGCGCGTCCCGCACGGCCGTTGCCATCGGCGAAGGGATGAATTGTCTCGAAGCGGTGATGCAGGATCGCCGAACTCAGCACCGGCGACATCCCCGGTGCCTCCTTGTTCCACCATTCCAGCAACTCGAACATGAGGCCCGACACATCCTCTGGAGGAGGCGGCACAAACGGTCCCACCCGCACCCGCATCGTCCGGTAACGGCCCGCCTCGCCCTGATCCATCACGTCACCCGCGATGATGGCGTGCAGACGGAAGATGTCCTCGTGGGTCAACCGCTTCTTGCTCGCCTGCTTTTCCACATGCCGCAGGGCGGCAAAGTAGTTGAGAACCTCGCGACGTGCCCGCACCGGCGCGGCCACGGTCGCCCCTTCCTCCAAAGCTCGGACCTCTTCAAGCGTCAGGGGATTGCCCTCGATGGCCGTCGAGCTGTGGGTGTTCCGCGCCCGCGTGTCCTTCTGCAACGCGGGAATCCACGGCACTTGCACTGTGGCACCTTGGATGCGTTCCCGCAGAGCGGCGATGCCCTCCACCCGCGTCAGCAGGGGCAGGGTGATGGTGAACTGCGGTTGGTAGCTCATGCGGATTGGTCTGCCGATGGGTCCGTATTCAGTCTAGTGTGGGTCCAGTATGGGTCAAGTGTTGGTGTCCAGTTCGACTCTGTGGTGGCCATGGCCTCGGGCGGCAACGTGGGATTGAGCGGCTCCAGCGCCGCGCGCAACCGGGGAACAAGCACCACCTCACCTTTGGTTTCCCAACCCAGCTCCGTGAACAACCCGATGGCGGGCTGCTCGACACGTTGGCCTTCGGTGTGGGCGTAGGGCATGGCGTTCAAGAAAAATAAGGTTCAAACTGCGTGAACAAGTCTCTGTAGGTTGATGGCAAGGGCTGCCACTGAAACGGCTTTTGTTGGGTGAAGAGCAAGTGACTGGCTATCACGAGCAAGAACGCACAAGGAAGGTCAACGAGTCGCTTGTCCCCCGGAGTTCCTTCCGGCAAACGCCGGTCAATGAACGAGACAATTCGCTGAATCGGACTTGGGTGGCTTTCCGGCGCTATCAGTGACGGCATGAAAACCGACTAAACCTGCCGGTTTGAAAACCGTGTTCTTCCGGGCGGTGCGGGACTGGATTGGTTCAGCGGTCAGGGTGGGTTGATCTGGTCCTTGGTGCGATAGCTGCGGCCCTCGATCACGATGGTTTCGACGTGGTGGAGGAGCCGGTCCAGTAGGGCCGCGGTGAGGGTGGCGTCGTTGTTGAAGATCTCCTGCTAGTGTTTGTAAGCGGCCGGTTCACCAATGCGGCTGCCTCGGCGCGAGGAACTCGCCGCCGTTTCCAGACGGGCGCGCTAGATGGAGAATCGGCCTTCGGCAAACCGGAGGAAGATGATCCCGAGAATCGGGCCGGAGTATTCCTGGGCCTTCAGTCCGGAATTGGCGCGGAATTGGTCGGCGCTCGCCCAAAGGCGCT
>JARXAF010000028.1 GCA_029865985.1 Verrucomicrobiota bacterium | reverse complement strand
ACCTCGTCCCAAAAGCGCTTCATGCGCCACGAGAGGATGCCCATGTTGGTCGGGCTACCCAGCGCGAGACCGTCACACCACAGGACATCGTCGGCAGTGGCGTCCGCAATGGAGCGCACCCGCACTTCGGTGTCGGGCACTGTCCGGGCCCCCTCAGCCACCAATTCCGCCATTTTGGCGGTGTTGCCCGACAACGAATCGAAAAGCACCAGCACTCGGTTCATATCCGCCGATTCCAAACGCGGAAACCCCAGAAGGAAACCGGATTCTCAAACCGATCGTTCTTCACCCCAAGTCACCCGGATTGCCCGAATCGCCTCAGAACCGACGCACCCGGAAGAACCGGGTGGTACCTGAGGTTTCGACGCGAAACGCCTCGGCACGGGTGACCGTGGCAGCAGGCCATGTGTTCAACGGAGTCCAATCGCCCTCCGAGAGAGAAACCCGTTCCTCCAAGCGGTGGGATGAGCCCGCCGCCGCATCGAAGCGGAAGCGGATACCCGTCGCATCCCGTTCCGCCACCACACGCACCGACTCCTCGGCTGTTTTGGGGTCTGGCACCCCGGGCGATCCGCCCAACCGCGCACTGCGCTTCCAAGAGGCGGCCAACGCCGGATCTCCGGGCGATGACGGGTTGGCCAACACCAACGAGTACCCTCCCCCATCGGCCAATGGTTCCCACGAAGCCTCATAGCGGAAATCGAACACGGGCTCATCCAACGGACCGCTGAGGGCCAAGCGTTCCCCATCATTGGACAACTGATCGGAGCCGTATTCGCCGATCAGGTTGGTCACCGTCAGGTTCGCAACCGAGAACCGCGCCAAATTCCGGACCAGAACCCCAGAGGCACCGGGCGCCAGGGTTGGCGCATTGGTGATCGACCAGGTGAAGTCGATGCCGCCGCGGAGGCGCATTCCCGCCAACGAAACGGGACTGTCGCCCCGGTTCCAGAGCTCCACGAATTCGAGATCGTCGGCATCTCCGGGCGCACCACCGTCATCCGGGTGGAAGTGGATTTCACTCACCACCAGCGGGATGGGCTTCACGACATAGGTGGCCGAGACCGGGCTCGACCAATTGGATTTCAACGGCGGATTGTCCGCACCGGTCAGCGCGGAGTGGAAAGGATTGACCGAACGGGCCACGAGCTTGGCATTGGCACCCAGAACCACCGGAGCCCCGGTGTAGCGAATGGCTGCAGGATTGGTTCGGCCGCCTGGCAAGCGAGGATCAGACCCGTCGGTCGTGTAATAGACAGACGTGGTCAGGCCCGATGGCGCGATGATTTCCGCACCAAATCCAGAGGCCACTCGGCCCGACGGGCTCGCCAAACGGGGCGGCGCGACAAATTGGCGATCCATGAAGTCGGTGCGATTGGAGATCCAGGCCTTCATGAGGTTGACCTCGGCCTGGTAACTGCCGCCACGCGGCACCAAGCCCCAGCGGTTCTGTTCACGGGGCTGGGCGGCCCGCACCTGACGGGCGAGATCGTCGGTGAGCCGCCAGAGGTTGGTGGTGGACAGATGGCTGCGACGGAGCCCTTGGTATCGATCGATGTAGTCCTGGAAGAACTCCGGGTCGCGGAACATCCGGTCCCACCACGGATAATTGAAGAAATCGGTGCCGAGATCTCCGCTTTGCGAACGCCAGATCCGGGGATTGGAGTCGCGGCCATCGATCGAACCCAGGGCGCGATCGAAGTCCCACAAGGGGCCGAAGTGAATCTTGCCGTCACGCTTCTTGTGGAAATAGGCGCTAAGACGCAAGGCATCGACGTTGAAAGACAGCACGTTCAACAGGTGGTGATCCACCCAAGAGCCTGTGTCGATGTACGCCCGGAATCCGGTCACCGGATTGGTGAAGCGGGCATTGTCGTACAGGGCATTGCCGAAGGATGTGAGGTAGTTGCGAATGTAATTCAACTGAGCGGCACGGGCCGGCAACCGGAGTTGATCTTCTCTCGGATCCACCAGCGCCACCGTCTGATTGGCCGCGAAGATCCCAGCATCTCCCGGATCCAAACGGTCGATCTTCATGAGGTAACCGCCGGACAGCGAGGGCAGCGTGAGGTTCTCCGGTTCCAAGGTCCCGGCATCGACGCGGTCTTTCCCGACCTCGATCCGATCCATCAGCACATAGATACCCGCATAGCTGGACGAGTCGATGGCCCCGGTGCCCGAACCCACAAAATAAACCTCCACGAAGCGGCAGTTCGGCGAGTAGCGCCCGATGTCCCGGCTGAGCTGGTGCATGAACGGATTGTGGATGAGCACCGGTTCGAAGAAATTGGGAGCATACATCACCCAATCGCCGTCGGCGGGCATTCCCAGGGGCGACAGCGGGCGGTCGTTCTCCCACTCATCGCGAAACTCGACCCGATAACTGGCTTTGGGGATGCCTTCGGTGCTGGAACCCCGAACGGAGATGCCGGCCCGTGTGGCCAAGGTGGGAGCATTCGTCAAACGCGTCACTCCGTTGGTATCGGGCTCATACAGTTGCATGTGGGCGAAGACCCGCGTGTTGGCCGGCGGACGTCCCTGACCAAAATCATGAATGAGCATCACCGGTAGATCCGAACGGAAGTTGGCCACCGTGGTGGTCAGAGGCAGATACGTTTCACCGCGCAATTCCCCGGGCAACAATCCACTGGTGAAGGCTCGGGCACGCAGCCGGACCGCCAGATTGTTGAACCGCAGCGGCGTCGAATACACCAGCGAGGTCTCGGTGGGCAGGGATCCGTCGACCGTATAGCGGATCACCGTTCCGACCGGCACGGGGGCGTTGGTCGATGGGCTCAACTGCACTTCCAGAGCGCCGGAATACGTTCCGCTGGAAACCGAGAATTCGACCTCGGGGGCAAAGCCGTCGCCCTTGGCTCCATTCGGTGCACCCGGAGTCGGAGCCACAAAGTAACCATTCCGGTTCGGCGCCCCTTCGGCATGTCCATAGGAAACGTCCGCCCGCTGAGGCGGATAGGCCGGGGCGTATTCGTCTTGGACCGCGCCTTGGGCATTGAGCAGCGCCAGGCGTTCACCCGCGGAGCTGAGGCGAAACGAGGTGTGCAAACGCGCCGTGTCGTTCGTGCGGTTCTTGCCTGAGGCGAACACCCGCAGGCGGCCGTTGGGGGCCAAGAACAACGATGGAAAAACCCAACGGTCGGTCCCCGCCACCAACACCCAACCCTGCATGGAGGCCAGCGAAGTGCCGCTGTTGAAGAGTTCGATCCAATCAGAATTGTCCCCATCCTCATCCCGCAAGTTCTGGCTGTTCACCGCCAGAAACTCGTTGATGAGAACCCCCTTGGCTTCGGCCCCGACTTCCACGGTCACCGACCACGTGGCACCCGCGAAGGGAAGCCCCGCCGAAGACAAATCGGTGATTCCATGGCCGGAAACGAATTGAAAGCCGACCGTGCCCACCGGCGTCTTGGGAAAGCTGAACAAATATTGATCGGGCGCGACCGCCACCACCGACTGCGCCGGCAATCCGTTGATCTTCAAATCAGAGGCGTCGACACCCCGCACCGGCTCGTCGAAGAGCACCTCGACTGAACTGAACGGCTCCACGACAGACCCTTCGGCCGGCAAGATCCGGGCGATTCGGGGGGCCTGAGTATCCATCTCGGCCTCCAATTCCGCATCGAGGACCAAATCGCTGCTGGCCAAGGTCGCGTTGAACGCTTGGATGGCCAGTACATTGTTTCCGGACTTGAGCACCTCCTTGGGCAAGGCCACCGCATAGTCGGCAAAATCCACAGGCTCGGCCGCGGTCACCGAGGCAAATGAATTGAGGGTGAATTCACCTTCCGGGGCACCGAAGCGGGCCACTTCACGCCCGTTGATCCAGGCGATGAAACCGTCGTCCACCTTCACCCGCAAAATCAGGCTTCGAACATCCGCGGGAGAGCCCACGGTGAACGAACGTCTCAAAAACACCGTGGAATACTGATTCTGCATGTCGGTCAATTCGGTGCCTGTCAGCGCCTCACCGTAGAAGACCGGCAGCATCGCCGCAGACCACGCGGCGTCATTGAACCCGATCGCCCGCCATCCGGTCGGATCGGGTGAAGACGGCTCGGCGGTTCCCTTGGCCAGGCGCCAAAAGTCTCCGCGGGGGATCAGACGCTGCGGTTGAGCCTCCGCAATCAGCGCAGAAAACAACCATAGCAACAGCACGGTTGGGCTCTGGATCCATGGGGTCATTCACCAGACCATAGGGAAGGTCCCCATACCTCGCAAAGCCCCGACCACCCTGTTCATCGGAAAATACCGTTGCCGCTGGCTTGGGGGCTTCGATAGCGTCCGCCGGTGATTCCGATGCGTGAACAGCTAGCCGTACGTGTAGCCCCCCGGGGCTGACGCGGACTGGCCGACTGTTTGGAATCCAGGTCGCCCGCGTCTCCGGCAACGGATCGCGGGCTTCGGTTCTGTGCGGGGCCCGTTTCCAGAGCCGGTGCGTCCAGGCCAGCCTCCACGAACCGAAATACCGATACTGAGAAAATCGAACATCCCATGCGCCACACCATCTCCGTGCTCGTCGAAAACAAGTTCGGCGTCTTGACCCGCGTCACCGGCCTGTTCAGCGGCCGCGGCTACAACATCGACTCGCTGAACGTCGCCCCGACCCACGACGCCACCCTCAGCCGGATGACCATCGTCACCCGCGGAGATGACGCCACCGTCGAGCAGATCTGCAAGCAGCTCGAGAAGCTCATCGATTCGGTCAAGATCGTGAACTACAGCAAGACCGACTACATCGACCGGGAACTGGTCCTCGTCCGCGTGTCGGCCAATGGCCAGAACCGTGCCGAGATCTGCCAACTGGCCGAACTGTTCCGCGCCAAGGTGGTCAACGTCCAACCGGACAACATTGTGATCGAAATCACCGGTGCCGAAACCAAGATCAACCAGTTCCTGCTGCTGGTGAAGGATTTCGGCATCCTCGACCTGACCCGCACCGGTGTGGTCGCCCTGCCCCGGAACTGAACCGAAGGGTACCTGAAGAACTCAAAAGCCCGCCTAACGGCGGGCTTTTTCGTTTCATTGGAACTGTGGGGGCCCGAGGTATATCCGAATCAACTGATCCTCGGTCTTCGGACCCGCAGCGGCAAAATCACTTGGCCTTCAAGGCCGACTCGATGGCCGCAACCACCTCGGCCGCATCGGGCTGAGTGCGCGGGCTGAAGCGGTGCAGAACCTTGCCGTCACGGCCCACAAGGAACTTGCCGAAGTTCCACTCGATGGGGCCGGGGAAAGCCGCTTCTTTGCCCGTGAGCACCGAGTACAAGGGGTGCTGCTCCGGCGGATTGACGTTCAGCTTGGCGAACAGCGGGAAGCTCACCGAGTACTTGGTGGAGCAGAAGGTCTTGATCTCTTCGGCGGTGCCCGGCTCCTGCGCTCCGAACTGATTGCAGGGGAAGCCCAGCACTTCGAGCCCCTGCCCGTGGTACTTCTTGTAGACCGCTTCCAATTGCTTGTACTGCGGGGTCAGTCCGCACTGCGAGGCGACGTTCACGACCAACAGCACCTTGCCGGAATAGGCTTTGAGGGAGGTGTCCTTGCCGTCGATGTCCTTGAGTTTGACCTCCTGGAGCGGAGTGGCTGCAATCATGGTGAAGGTGGTGAGTGTCAGGGTGGCGACTTGAATCAGTCCGGTGAGGAGAGAGCGTTTCATTGAATGGAATGTTGCCCCATCACGCCGGGAGTCAATTCAGCCTTTCAACCGATGCTTGCCGGCCGGGCGCTGGAGCCCACTCTCACCGCGTGCGAATCATTGGAGGACTGGCCGCAGGACGACTATTGAAGGTCCCAGAAGGACTCGGAGTTCGACCCACGCCTGACAAGGTCAAGCTGGCGGTCTTCAACAGTTTGGGAGCCTTCCTCGATGGAGCCCGGGTGTTGGACTTGTTCGCGGGCAGCGGGGCCCTGGGTCTGGAATGCCTGAGTCGCGGCGCCCGGGAAATGGTCAGCATCGAGAAGTCCGAGAAACACGCCCGATTCTTCCGCCAGAATCTGGCCGCCTCCGGATTACCCGTCACTGCGGTGACTCTGCGCGTGCAGGATGTGTTTTTGGTGTTTCCCCAACTAGCTCAGAGTGGACGCCAATTCGACCTCATCATCGCCGACCCGCCCTACGGCGAGAAGAATGTCGGACGTCGATCGACCTCGCTCGCCCAATTGCTGCTCGATGACATCGTCTTGCCTGGACTTCTGGCTCCCGGAGGACTGTTCGTGATCGGCCACACCAAGCGCGACACCCTGGAGATCCCCGTCACCTGGAAAGAGCGCAAGGACATGCGACACGGCGACACGGTCATGCGATTCCTGGAGCGACCCGATGAGAAACGCGATTGAACTCATCATGGCCGCCATCGCTCTCGCCAGCCTGGGGCTGGGTGTCGCGGTCGCCGCTCCGGGAGACCTCGCCGGCCATAGCACGGCGGCCCGTTCCCCCGCCCTTCAACGGTCGGTCGATCAGGCGGTGGCGCGCACCTTGGCCAGGACTTGGGCCACGCCTCTGAAGCCGGATCAACTCGCCGTGACGGCCGTGGATTTGGAACGGCCCGAACAACCCGCCTTCGCCTCGGTCCGAGGTTCGGAACCCATCTACCCGGCCAGCGTCATCAAGCTCTTCTACCAGGCGGCCGTCCATCGCTGGATGGAAGACGGAAAGATCGCTGACACGCCCGAGGTCCGCCGCGCCCTGCGGGACATGATCGTGGAATCGTACAACGAGCCCACCCACTACCTCATCGACTTGCTTACCGGCACCACCAGCGGCCCGGAACTGCCCGAGGTGGAACTGAAGACGTGGGTGGACCGACGCGCCGCGGTCACCCGGTGGTTCCACACCCAGGGCTACCCCACTGCGGTCAACGCCAGCAAAAAGCCCTGGTGCGAGGGTCCTTACGGGAGAGAGAGCCAAGCCATCGCCGCCTTCGAACCCCGGCGCAACTTCCTCACCACCGAGGCCACCGCGCGCCTCCTGCTAGAAATGGCCTCAGGCCATTGCGTCAACGCCGAGCGATCGCGCCAGATGCTGGAGTTGATGGCCCGGGACTTTACCGCACCGGCCACCGATCCGGAAGACCAAGCCCATGGATACACAGGCATCGCACTGAAGCCCGGCACGAAGCTCTGGTCTAAATGCGGCCTCACCAGCCAGACCCGCCACGATGCCGCGCTGATCGAACTCCCCTCGGGCCGCCGCATCATCCTGGTGATCTTCACCACCGACCACGCCACCGAACGGGACATCATCCCCGGCGTCGCCCGCGAAATCCTCTCGGCCCTGCCCCCGCGCTGATTTCCGCCGTCAGCCACCTCCGGCTAGAGTTTCCTGGAATTTCCCTCCCCCCAGCGGATGTCCGAGGAGATCTCGGATTCTCCACACATGACGGCATCGATCCGGTGGCCCCAAACCCGCGGGCAGCCACACCCTACGACCCTCCGGGTGGGAATCTGTTTCCAAGCGGTCTACCTGACTACCGAAGGCGTTCTCAGCCAACGATTCAGTAGCACCCGAGTTTTCATGCGGAAGAGCAGGTAAAAACGGGCCAAGTCTCTGCTGCATCGTTCCGGCTCAGATAGCCCCCAACACCCTGCTCTGGCCGACAGGCCTGAATTTACTCATGGCCGCACACCCATAAGGTTAGCCCTTTTGTGAAAACGAGCTTGGTTATTCCCGATAACCTTTTGATGGAGGCCAAGACCTTTACTGTCCGTCGCAAGACGCCCCTCAAGGCCCTCATTGAGGCGGCTCTCCGTTGGGAAACCCGGCCGTCCATGGAAACGGAAAATCCCGACCCGTCCCGGTTCGAAGTTGGGCCCTTTGGCATCCTCAGAATCCACTAGACCTCCGACAGACCTTCCACGACGGCGGCTCTGGGCAGGCTCACGCTGTCGACGAATCGCTTCGGGCAGAGAAGCGGTCGAGCCAGGCGGGACCGACCGGTTCGGAGATCCGGCCCTACCGCAGGATGCCGATGAGCAGATCCAGCGAATGGGCCGGAGCCACGGGAACGGCCATGCCTCAGAACTCCTCGAGGCGGGGAATCACGGCCGCTCGACGGTGCATCTCCTTGAGCTGCGCCTCGTCGTAAAGGGCCCGAACACGGTCGCGGATGGCGACAGGCACTTCGCCAAAGCGGGTTTCGAGCAGATCCAAGATGCAGCCTTGGCGGCCTTCCTGACGGCCTTCTTCACGGCTGAGTTCTTCGAACAGGGTAACGTGGGGCATGGGTTTCTCCTTCTGAAGTTGTTGAAGCCTCTTTCTGAACTGAACTTTATGCTCTGCCGGCAGCGGCATCAACCAGTCGATGACGAAGAGCAAAGATCGGAGATCTTCCCGGGTATAGCCCCTGGCGTAGAGCTTCTGGGTGAGTTCCAACCGGCATTCGGACAGGTTTGCGGGATCCTTGCGGTGCTTCTGGGTGCCGAGGTAGGCGGCGATGATGAAGATCGTCAAGTTGTCGCGGTGGCAGGGGGCTTCAATGCGGTTCTTGAAGTCGTCGACCTTGCAGATGGCAAAGCGAATGTGCAGTCCCAGATTGCCGAAGCCACCCGAGTAGCTGGTCGGCCGCCAGTTACGACGGGTATCGCCCAGGATGACCAAGGGCACGACAGACATCTTGTACCGGCTATGGATGCGGCAGCAGTAGTCGAAGACCCGTCGGGGCAATTTGTTGTCATACTGCATCTGCACCTCGATATGGATGAGCAACCACTCTTCGGTGCCATTGAGCAGCCGAACCTTGATCAGCTTGTCGGCTCGCAGGGGCCCCAACTCGGCGTCGGGCGCGATCTCCCGGAATTCCTGTTCCAGCGAAATCGGTGTGACCGACCAATCGATGTGCCGGGTGATCGACGGGAAGGTGAGCTCCAGGAAGGGACGCAGGAAGCGGTCGAGGGTTTCTTTCCAGGGGCTGTCGTGATTGATCGGTTCGGCCATCTCCCCAGCTTTCGCTCGGCCGCGATCGGAGCTTTCGAAGAATCGACGATTTCCCCGGAAACGAGACGATCGCAGGGAAATCGGCGCCCATGTGCCGACGGGCGATCTGAGCTGCGGTCTTCAGCTCCACCGCGAGCGAAGGACAAGCCTCGGAACGGGACGACCTTCCGCCGGAAATGCAGCTGAACCGCTGCATTCGGCTGCGCCGGTCCGAGAAAGCGGGCCTGATACCCGGGATTCAGCTCAACTCAACTGATCCAATCGCCCCGTGCTGTCGCCGAAGCGCTCCGCCGGTGCGCCCATCCGGTCGAGCATCGACAAGAACAGGTTGCCCATCGGGGTGTTCTTGGCGTAGCGGATATGCCGCCCGGGCTTGATGCTGCCGCCACCCCGCCCTGCGAGCAGGACCGGTAAATCGTGGTGCGCGTGCGACATGCCGTCTTCGATGGCACTGCCGTACACGATCATCGAATTGTCGAGCAGACTGCTGCCATCGGATTCCCGGGTGTCCTGAAGCTGTTTCAGCCAAGCAGCGAACAACTGCATGTGGAAGACGTTGATCTTGGCGATCTTCTCCTTCTTGTCCTCCTTGCTCTCGTGATGAGACAGGTCGTGATGCCCCTCCTTCACCCCGATGACCGGATACGGGCGATTGCTGCCATCGTGGGACATGATGAAGGTGCCAATGCGAGTGCT
>JARXAF010000011.1 GCA_029865985.1 Verrucomicrobiota bacterium | reverse complement strand
CCCGCGCTCTCGCTGAGCTTGATGAGCCGCTCGTCCCCCACCCGGAAGGACGGCTGCTGGCTAGCGGCGGCTCCAATTTTTCCTGCAATCATTGTTGGACGTCCAAGCTACGAACGGACCGAGCCCAAGTCAACGAACCCTCCAGACCGAAGGAGCTCATCCCTTGTATCCCAAGAGGTGACGCTGCTTGATGAGGGTGGCCACTTCGTTGGGCACCATGGGTTCCCATCCTGGCTCGTTGGACTGAAGCATTTTGAGAACATTGCGGCTCAACACGCTCATGTTGGCCTCGTTCACATCGCGCAGGCCTTGGATGAAGAAGTTTTCCATCAAGAACAGGTACAAATGCCGCAAGTGCGGAGCCACGCGGAGATTGCCCGAAGTGATGATGGCCCCGCTCTCCGGATCCTTGAAGGGATAGACGAAGAGCTTGAGGTCGTTTTTGAACATCCGCCCAAAGCTCTCCAAAATGCCGCCGGCCAATTCGGAATAATACCGCTCCTCGAACAATTCCTTGAGCGTGGGGATGCCCATGACGAAGCCCACGGGGTTCTTGGTGAACCGATGCAAGTAAGCCGCCAAGCGATGGAACTCACCGTGGTTGGAGATCAACACCGGGTGACCGAGGGTGGCCAACATGTCCACACGGTCGAGGAAGTCTTGGTGATCGATCCGTCCTTCGGCGCTGAGGTTCTTGAGGGTCATTTCCATCAAGACCACCAGGTTCTTGCCGTCCACGTTTGGCTCTTGGATAAACTGCGCTTGGGCGTAGCGGAGCATGTCGACGGTGACATGGGTGACCGGCCGGAATGAGCCGCGTTCCACGAGAATGCTCTTCTTGTAAAGCGCGTCGGCCGGTTGAACGATGCGGCCGTCGGGCATGAACATCGCCGCATTGGTCAGCCCCTTCTCCACCAATTGGAGAGCGAGCAGTCGGTTGTCGACCGAAGCGAATTCCTTGCCCCGGAACTCGATCATGTCGACCTCGATGCGCTCGATGGAGAGGTTGTCGAGGAGGGCGTTGACGATGGCCTCGGGGTGCCAGTTCAAGTACATCGCCGCGTGGATGAGGTTCACGCCCAGGATGCCAATGGCCTCAGCTTGCTGGAGACTGTCGCGGTCCCACATCGCGACGTGCAGGAGGATATCGCTCGGTTCGGAACCGGGCTCGCTCTGAAACCGGATGCCCATCCAACCGTGGGTCTCGTCCTTCCGCTGGAAACTCTTGGCCGCCACGGTGGTGGCGAAGGCAAAGAACTTGGTGGTCGCGCCGCGCTGGCCTTTGAGGCGTTCGACCAAGAGCGGGTACTCGTGATCGAGCATCGAGATCAAACGCTTGCGGCTCACATACCGGTCGCTCTGGCCATAAATCGCGTCACTCACCGTCATGTCGTACGCGGAGATGGTCTTAGCGATGGTGCCGCTGGCTCCGCCGACCCGGAAAAACCACCGCGCAACCTCCTGACCGGCGCCAATCTCGGCGAAAACGCCGTACTTGGTCGGGTCGAGGTTGATTTGAAGGGCCTTCTGGTGGGTATCGAGTTGGTCGCTCATTCCTTGAGTCCTATAGAAAACCGAATTTAGCCGGCGCGCAACCTTGGGGAAACGGGAACAACACCCACAGGCCCGAGCACACTTCTCTATTGGCGGCCCCGAAACGCGTCTTCAGCGGGACGAAAACCATGGATGTTATGACACCCACAGGAATGGGACCGCAGCCGGGATGCGTCCGAACTGGGTTCAAGACACCCCAGTCAAAAAGGCCCGTTTTGCAGGGCCTTCCATTCATCCCGTACACGGTTGCGCACCCGGAAGGCACTGACGCGGACCATCACCGAACTCACTCCCAGCTGCAGAGCCACCTGAGACGCAGACTGGTCTTGGAGGACGAATGCCTCGAACATCTGCCAATGCTGGGGACGCACCGTGGTCTTGACCCGCTGCAAGGCCATCGACAGCAACTCGTAGTCATGCGCAGCGGGTTCCTGCGAGGCCGCCTGTGACGGACGGGCCATTTCCAGGAGCATCTCTTTGAAATGCTGCTTCACGGTTTCATCCCGGACTCTGGACCGGAAGTGCTCTCCAATTTGCTGGTTCACCATCAGGTTCAACCAGGAACGGAAACGGCCGACCGCCTTGTCGTAGTCAAAGGTCGGCAGGTAACGGAAACACCGAATGAAACAGTCTTGGGCCACTTCATCGGACTGTTCGGATGTCAGGCCGCAACTGCGGCAATGCTTGACGATGGGAAGGCGATAAAACTCAACGAACTGACCCCAAGCATCTTGGTCTTCGCATAAGCGAACCCGCTTCAAGAGGTCCTGATCCGTCGTGTCACAGTGCATGAGGATAACTTCGAGTAGTTTTTACAATAACAACACCCCGAATCGAGCTGCAAGACTCCGGTCTTTCCGCCGTCGGCGGCATCTGCTAATTCCCTCTCTCCTTTCGCATGTCGCGCCCCCCCATCAGCATCGTCATTCGCACCTTGAATGCCGCCGAAACCCTCGGTGCGGTGCTGGCGAAGCTGAATCGTGGTGCAACCGACCAATGGATCGTGGTGGATTCCGGTTCCACCGATGGCACTCTCGAAATAGCCCAAAAATACGGGGCGGAGGTCATCCCCATCCGCAAGGAAGACTTCTCGTACGGTCGGGCCCTCAATCGCGGCTTCAACGCCGCTCGTCACGATTGGGTCCTGAGCCTCAGCGCCCACACGATTCCCGCACATGCCGATTTTCTGGAATCCTACGGCCAAGCCATCGAGCGATTCCCCAGTTCGGTGACGGCTGCGGTCGGACCGATCCTCGGTGAATTCGATGCGGCGCTGAGCGGTGGCATCACGCTGTTTCAAGGGAACGACCTTCGACGCGGGTTTGGATTTGGCGCCGGCAACCCAAACAGCCTCTACCTTCGCAGCGCTTGGCAGCGACGCCCCTTCGACGAAGAAATCGGAGGTGGCGAAGACCTTCAGTGGTATTTTGATGCCTTGAAGGCGGGTGAAACCATTGCGGCGGTCCATGCGGCGGGCGTCCACTATCGCAATCGAAGATCCATGCGGGCTTTCTACCAAAAGGGGCGAGTCGACTACCGAGCCATGGCCCGATTCTTCGAACCTCATCGCCCCAGTTTGTCCGGTATCCTCATCCGTGCAGCGAAGCTCGCCCTCTATGTCCCGATGGGGCGAATGGACTGGGCCGGAGCCAAGGGAAGCCTAGCCCATTGCGTCGGCAACTACGTCGAAGCCCGCGCATTGGCCCGACCCGCAACCTCTTCCCAGCGATAGCCCCATCCCAGCTCTGCCGTGTACCTCGGCTGAGAGGATGACTTCCATTCAATGGGAAGCCCTCCCATGACGGTCTCGGAAGGGGATGGCGCTGTGTTTGATCCAACCGATCAGGATTGCTTGGCAGAATTACCAGCGGTCGCACCATTCCCCAGAAGTTTCAGCATGCGGAAATGGGAAAGGACCGCTCCGACCATGGTGGGGTACTTGTTGATTTCAACATCAAACCGCTCGCACACTTTCACGACAATCGGGTGAATATGCGGATAATGCACATGGCTGATTTTGGGAAACAAATGATGCTCCACCTGATAATTCAGTCCGCCCAAAAAGAATGAAACCACCGGGCTTCCGGTAGCGAAGTCTGCCGTTGTCCTCACTTGGTGAATGGCCCATTCGTGCTCAATCTTCAGATCCGCTTTCGTAGCATCTTCAAACTCAGTCTTTTCCACGACATGAGCCAACTGAAAGACAACCGCCAGCATCATTCCTATGACCAATTGCATGGTGATAAAACCCACCAAGAATAAAACGAAACCCACATTGTAAATCGGGACCACCATGAATAAAAAGACATAAATCAATTTGCTCAACCAAAACACAATGTGCTCGCGAGTTGAAAACCCATTGATAGGGGTCTCCATCACCTTCCTTGAAAAATATTTTTTGAAATCTGCAAAGAAAACCCAGAATAAATATACAAAGCCATACAGGAAAACCCCATAAAGATGCTGATATTTGTGGAAAAAATTCAGAGGTTGAGAGGGAGCGAATCGCAACAAAGGTATTGGCTCAATATCCTCATCCATACCGTCGATGTTCGTGAAGGTATGATGCACCAAATTGTGTTTGGCCTTCCAGAAAAAGGAACTCGAACCCAGGAGGTTCAACGAATACCCCATGGTCTCGTTGACCCACTTCTTCGTCGAGTAGGCACCGTGGCAACCGTCATGCATCACATTGAAGCCTATGAACGCTGAAACCGCCCCGAGTAAACCGCATAACGGCAATGCTACATACCAGACAGGCGTGTAAAAAACCAAAACTACATACAAAGAAAGCGTAGCCAGCAAAAACAGCGCCGTTTTTAAATATAACAACCAATTTCCTGTTGGTTTTATATTTTTGCTTTTAAAGTAGCCATCCACCTCCTCCTTGAGGGCGCTATAGAAATGTGCCTGACGATTATTAAATGATGCTCTAACCATGTGAGAAATGTTATAAAAAGCGGCGCTGTTAATTTTTATTCATACAACCCGGCGTCGCTAAATTCTGTAAAACGGAGCCAGTCGTGTTCATGTTCGGATCAAAAACGCGGGTTGAGACAGACCCTGCCTGTTGGCGGATTGATTCCACGCAAACCCTGACTGAAAAATGGTTCGAACCGATGGAAATCATTCAACACCCAACTAATCCTAATCTTGCGATTTATTTTATTTAATGAATCAAATCAAATTGAGGCTGCAGTATAAATACTCCTAAACCGCTGGGTAACCACCGGGATGCGGGAATCACATTTTGGAAGATTGGGGTATTGAGTGACGTCACACGAGTCTCCTGCCGCTCCGTTCGTTTTTTATTCGGAACCACCACGGACTTCCATAGGTTCACACGACACATATAAGTCAAGTAGGAATTAGGCTTAGCCCGAACTAGATATTGGAGACAAATGTGATGACGAGGATTCTTTCGCAAGGCAAGGCGAGGATTGAACCATGCTGCGACCAGTAACGACCAGACAACGAAGCGCTTGCCTCAGCCGGAACGTTTTCACTGAACCCTTGAGGCTGGGCCAATCGTTGGGAGGAAACCCGCGTTCCACCGTGAGAGAATTCTGGTCCATCGGTACGGATCCGATTCAGTCTCCGGGGCAGCTGGGTCGGCGTTGGACAGGCTTTTGGCAGATTCAGCTCAAAAACCCGGAGATCCTTTTGAAACACCACGACTCGCGCATCGGCTGCCGACAAATCCCCGATCATTGGGTCCCGTTTGCCAGTGCGGCGGATGTCCGCCGGCAGGTCAACCAACTGGGCCTGACCTTGGGCGACTGGGCGACCCACGCGCGGACCCAGAGTGGCCGGCAACCTCTGGCTCTTTGCGTCTTGCGGGGCGGAGTCTTCTTTTTTTCCGACCTCCTGCTCGCTTGCCCGGTCACCGTGGAGCCCGCCTTTTGCCGCTGTCGTTCTTACGAGGCCAACCAGAACGGCGTGGTCGCCCAAAGCGTCGAGGTGACACTGGACGATCCAGGAGCCATCGCAGGACGACACGTCTTGGTCGTCGACGACATTTGTGACAGCGGCCGCACGCTGAATTTGCTGACACAGCGGCTGAAGGAACTCGGCGCTGCAGAGATCGAAGTGGCCGTTTGCGTGCATCGAATCCGCTCCGACAGCCAATTCCAACCCCGCTGGTGCGCGTTCAGCTACGACGGACCGGAATGGTTTGCGGGCTACGGCATGGAAGACGCCAACCATTGCATGAATTTCCCTGGCCTGTACTTGCTGGGAACTCCCGACGAGACGGTCTGAAATCCGTTGGTTGGCCTGAAGCGTTCCATAGGATTGATTCCATTCTCAGGACCGGCTAGGACTGGAATCACACCATGAAACTGTTTCTGTCTCGGACGCTTGCGTCCTGTCTTGCCGCGACCCTATTGGGCCCAGTGCACCTCCAAGCAGCCCGACCTGAACTCGCGGCCGCAGCCCTCAAACCCGCCAAACCCGGTCCAAAATTCGCCACCACCGGACGTGTGGAGCGATTGGCCCCAGAATTCGATTCCCTGGTCGCACCGGGCACAGAAATGGAACTCTTGGCCGATGGTTTCGAATGGTCGGAAGGTCCGGTCTGGATCCGCAAGAACCAGGAACTGCTCTTCTCCGATGTGCCGGTGAACAAGGTGTATCGCTGGACCGAAAAGGGCGGCCTCAGCGTGGCGCTGAATCCCAGCGGTTATTCGGGCCAGGCTCTCCACTTCCGCGAACCGGGCTCCAACGGACTCACCTCGGACCGCGGCGAGCGGCTGATCCTCTGCCAGCACGGCAATCGGCAAATCGCCCGACTCGAGTCCGACGGCCGCTTCACTCCGCTGGCCGAGCACTATCAGGGGCGTCGTTTCAACTCTCCCAACGACCTCTGCCTGTCCTCCAACGGAAACATTTATTTCACCGATCCGCCCTACGGGCTCGAAGGATTGAACAAGAGCCCTCTCAAGGAGTTGATGTTCAATGGCGTGTATTTGCGCCGTCCCTCCGGTGAGGTCGTGCTGGTCTCCCGCAAATTGGAATTCCCCAATGGCATCGCCCTTTCACCGGACGAAAAAACACTCTATGTGAACCAGTCCGACTCCAAGGCCGCCACCATCACCGCCTTCCCGGTGTTGCCGGATGGCACCGTGGGCGAGGGCCGCATGTTCTTCGATGCCACCTCGCGAGTGGCCGGCAACAAAGGACTGCCGGACGGATTGAAGGTCGATGAACGGGGCAACCTCTGGACCAGCGGTCCGGGCGGCATTCTGGTCATCTCTTCGGAGGGCAAGCTGCTGGGAGTCCTCAACACGGGCGAGGCCACGGCCAACTGCGCTTGGGGCAATGATGGGCGCACTCTTTACATCACAGCCGACAGCAAGCTGGTGCGCATCCGCACCTTGAGCCGCGGAGCCAACTGGCCCCGGTAATCCGGATCTGCCTCGACCGACGACGATCGGCTTCGATTCGTGTTGGCCAATTCCCGGTGTGCTTCAACCATTGTTGGAGCCCCGGGAATTCTTCATGATGGCCCCGCCGACCCGGACGCTTCATTGGGGCATATACGGCCCAGTTACGGCGCAGATACGGCACCACCAACGACCCAACCGGCTCATGCCCAAGCCCGCAAAAAAGAAGTTCAAAACCCTCCAGGGGCAACTGCTCCTCGATGGCGGTGGCTTGGGTGGGTCGTGCTTCCACCGATCGGTCGTGCTGGTTTGTGAGCACACTCCGGAAGGCGCCTTGGGCTTGGTTCTGACCCAGCCTGGGACGCAGCTTGTGGAAGACTCCCTTCCAGGAGAAGTGCCGCCTGCGTTCCAGGGGGGGTATCTTTTTGAAGGAGGCCCCGTTCAGCCCACGGCCCTGAGCTACTTGTACAGCACCCCCGAGCACTTGGGGGGGAATGTTCTGCCTGAACTGACCATCGGACATCAAATCGAGGAATTGCAGGAGTTGATGAATTCCGGCGCGCCCCACCTTCAACTGAAGGTCTTCTCAGGCTACGCCGGTTGGTCACCCGGACAGCTCGACAACGAACTGCGCCAGAAGAGTTGGCTGACCACACCGGCCGATTTGCACCAGATCTTCAAAGTCCCCCCTCAGGACCTCTGGAAGACCCTTCTCCGCCAGCGACCCAAGTGGCAGGAACGGATTCTGGCCGAGGCACCCGAGGACATCGCCTCCAACTGACCGTGGAATCGACCCTTCTCTTCTTTGCGCTGCCGCAGGAGGCCGCCGCATTCGTCCAACTCGCACGCCGTCGCGGCAGACCGTTGAAATCCGCCGCTCGCCCCCAGCCTCGCCAGGCGTTGCAACGCTGGGTGGCCCCCGGCTTGGAAATCTGGGTGACTGGCATGGGACTGGAAAATGCCCAACGCGGCGGCGAGGCGGCCTTGGAGACCGGTCGGCCGGAACGCATCATCACCAGCGGAGTCGCCGGAGCCCTCGATCCCGAAGCTCGGGTGGCTTGGGTCTACCACGAAGTCGATGCGAATTTCCCCGGGGGCGATCGGCTTCAAGCCACGGCGTCTCGATCTGGACGCATGGTCAGCAGGGACCGTGTGGTGGTCACGCGGGCCGAGAAGGCACAACTACGAGCCGAAACCAGCGCCGACCTCGTGGACATGGAATCGGCCGTGTTGCGGACCATGGCGCAAGCTCGGGGCATCCCCTCGGCCACAGTGCGGTCGGTCTCGGACACGGCCGCCGGTGATCTGGTGCTCGATTTCAATCGCGTCTACACCGCCCAGAAAACCCTGCATCCCGGCCGCCTGGCCTTCGAAATCGCCCGGGCCCCTTGGAAGATTCCGGCGCTGATCCGATTCGGTGCCGACGCCCAAAAAGCCTCCGCCCGCCTGGCCGAAGTTCTGATCGAACTGCTGGGCTAGGGGCGGATGCTGGACACTGTTTTCACACCCGATCGACCACTCCCCTCGTCGGATTTCCGTCTCACATCCCCAACTGCTTGAGGAGGTCGGGCGCCATGCGCTGGATCCATTCCTTGTTCCAGACAATGACCGCCAGGAGCACGAAGGTGCTGGCGTCGAAGAATCCGTGGGCGATGACGGCGGCCCAGAGGGAACGGTGCCCCATCATCACCAGCGCCAAGATGAACCCGACGACTCCGGTGAGGATCACGCCGCCCACGCCTTGCGGCAAATGACCCAGACCAAAGATCACAGCGGCCAGACCGGCGACCAACACGGTGGGCCCGCGCCGGCGCAGTTGCCAACGCAGCCAGGGCTCTGAGGGCTTTCGCGGACATGGGTTCCACCAGGAACGGGGCAGCAAGTCTCGGACGGCGGCCATGAATCCCGCCCGCCACAGTTCTTCCCGAAGGCCCGCCGTCAGGAAACTCAGCAGCGTGACGGCCAGGAACAAATACAACGGATCGGCCAAGGCATCGAATTGCAGGAGAGACTCGAGCTTGGGGCGAAACTCCTGGAGACGTTCCTCGACCGAAGGGCCCGCAGCGCCCCCGCCCGCGGCCTTGGATTTCAAGGCTTCAACCATGAGGAACGGTGCCAAGGCGCCATAGACCACAGCCACCGCCCCCAACCGGACGCCCACCGACCAGAGTGCCCCCCAAATCCAATCCCACAGTCGCATGGGATGCCAAAAAAGTTCCTTCCGGGTCGGACGTCCCACCCAGGCTCCCGCACCGAAGAACAAGGCGAAGATCGCCACGCTTTCGAGACAGACTGTCACCAAGCCCACGATCGTCGGTGGCAAGGCCGGACCCCGCGGAGCCCCTCCCAGATCCAGAAACCGACTCAGGACTCCTAAAATCAGAGGGTAGAAACCCACCAGCAACAGGAAGGCCACCGATCGCCAGCGCGGGCGGACGGGCCCGGGATGGGGCGCTTGCGGATGGGCCAGAACGGGAGGAATTCCTACGTCCGAGTGAAGCACGGGCGAACTCGTGGGCGAACTCGTCGGTGGGATCACGGGAGCGATCTCGGGCGGAATTTCCGATTCCTGATGGCGCGCCTGCAAAAGATCCAATCGGGGCGGTATGGATTCCGGTGATTCCATGGGTTCAGCGGGAAATCGTCTTCGCGGACGTCTCGGCAGCGCGACGGCAGGCCATAGCCACCACCTCCAACTGCTCCAGGAATCGCTCGCGTTCGGATTCAGGCAAATCCGCCAGCACATCGGACTGAAGCCCGACCGCCACATCCCGGACCTCCTGGTACTTCTTGTGCCCCGACGGCAGGAGGCAAATGCGATAAGCTCGACGGTCGCGCTCATGAGCCTTGCGCTCAATCCAACCGGCTTCCTGCATGCGCTCCAGCAATGAGGCAACGGTGTTGGGATCGCTCGACATGGCCTCGGTCAGGCTGCGCTGAGTCATCCCCTGAGAATCTCCTTCGAGGAGTGTCCGCAGCGCGGTGAACTGATCGGGCGTGACACCCGTGTGGGCGATGCGACGGCGAAAGGTCTGGTTGAGACTGTACCAGGCCCGCCGAAGCAAAGGCGGCAATCGGCGGCGGTGGGGCGAATCCAGAGGGATCACCGGACCGGGGTTGGAGGATGCGGGGCTGGACACGACGTCGCAGGGGTTGTCGCGGAGAGGGCAACCTTTGGCAAGGGCTGTTCCCGAATGTTCCCAGTGTCTGTTCCCGAAGCCCAATTCGTCCCACAGCCCCGGTCGGATTGATTTCCAAGATGGCCGCCGTGAACGACTGTCCCGACCAGCGCTCGGGTTTTCCTTGTGACTCCTGCGAACATTTACCGATGGTTCTGCGTCAACACGAGGTCCAGTCATGCCAAAAACTTCCTCCCCTCTCGGATCCGCCTCCCTGCCCCGCCGGGAATTCCTCCGCACCTGTGGCATGGGCATGGGATCGGTGGCCCTGACCTCCCTGTTGGGATCCATCGGTCTGATGACCCCGGAGGCTCGGGCCGAGGCGGGTTCGCTCAACCCCTTGATCCCGAAGGCTCCGCAGTTCCTGGGCCGGGCCAAGCGCGTCATCCACATCTTCGCCAACGGCGGACCTTCCCATGTGGACACCTTCGATCCGAAGCCCTCGCTCGACCGGTGGCATGGCAAGGAGATCCCCATCCACCACAACACCGAGCGCAAGACCGGTGCCGCGTGGCGATCGCCCTTCAAGTTCAAGAAACACGGGCAAAGCGGCATCGAAGTCAGCGAACTCTTCGAGAAGACAGCCGCCTGCGTGGACGACCTATGCGTCATCCGCTCCATGAAGGCCGACGTGCCGAACCATGAGCCCTCGCTGTTACTCATGAACTGCGGCGAGGCGCGTCAGGTGCGTCCCAGCTTCGGCTCGTGGGTCACCTATGGCCTGGGCAGCGACAACCAGAACATGCCCGGCTTCGTGGTGATGTGCCCCGGCGGCTATCCCATTCAGGAATCGCAAAACTGGCAGAGCGGCTTCCTGCCGGGCGTGTACCAGGGCACCTACATCGACACCAAGCACACGCAAATCGAGAAGCTCATCGAGAACATCAACAACGTCCGCACCTCACCCGAGGCCCAGAAAGGCCAGTTGGCCCTCCTGCGCAAACTCAATGAGGAACACCGACGGGCCCGCACCGCCGATCCCCAGCTCGACGCCCGCATCCAGAGCTTCGAACTGGCCTACCGCATGCAGATGGACGCGGCCGACGCCTTCGATATCCAGCGCGAGCCGGAATCGGTGCGGAAGCTCTACGGCGAGGGCACCCAGTCGCGCCAGCTCCTCATCGCGCGCCGATTGGTCGAGCGTGGTGTGCGCTTCGTGCAAGTTTGGCACGGAGCAGGCCAACCTTGGGACAACCACGACGACCTCGAGGTCAACCACCGCAAGCTGGCCCGCGAAAGCGACCAGGGCATCGCGGGTCTGCTCACCGACCTCAAACAGCGCGGAATGCTGGAAGACACGCTGGTGATTTGGGGCGGCGAGTTCGGCCGCACCCCCACGGTGGAACTACCCACCCCGGGAGCGAATTCCGGCAAGATCAACGGCCGCGACCACAACAACCACGGGTTCACGATGTGGCTGGCCGGCGGCGGCGTGAAGGGCGGCACCGTATACGGCGCCACCGACGAGTTCGGATTCGCGGCCGCTGAAAACCCAGTTCATGTCCACGATCTCCACGCCACGCTCCTGGCGTTGTTGGGCTTCGATCACGAGAAATTCACCTACCACCACGCCGGGCGAGATTTCCGGCTGACCGACCTGCATGGGAAAGTGGTCCGAGACATCATGGCCTGACACCCACACGCGGGAACCGGAACAGTCTTTCCAGACGCTCATTCTGCCCCCACCGTTTTCCCGCCATCTCCCATGTCCGACACCCCTCCCAGCGAAACACTGACCGCGGACCAGTTCTCAACGGAACTGCGGGCGGCTCTTCGAAGCTACGAGCGGCACGTGGTCTGCATTGAACAGGTGCCCGAGGACACCGAGTCGGCGCTGCATTCGCTGCTGGAGAAGGCCATTCAAGCGTTTCAAAACCGGGCGCCAGGCCTGAAACATGGAATTGCCCTCAACCGTCAGGTGACGGTGATTCTCAGTGAAAGTTCCGGGGCCAAGCCGCTGTGCGGGATCTATTTCAACCTGCACTCTCCGTACGCTCGGAAAATTGCAAAGACGGATGTCTCCAGCAGCTAGCCTCCGTTCAAGAATCGATACCGCTTTTCGACGCTCCAATACCGCTCCAATACCGCTCCAATACCTACCCAACCCCACCAGTCCCCTCGCATGACATCGATTTCCCCGGGCTTCGGATCGGCGGGCCTCCTCTGGATGGGCCTCGGTCTGGCCACCACCCTCGGCTCCGCGAACCTCGGTGCGGCCACCCGCCAAATTGGCGCCCACACCTTTACCCTGCCCGAGGGTTTTCAAATCGAGGCCGTGGCTTCGACGGAGCAAGTCGCTCGTCCGGTGAATGGATCCCTCGATGACCAGGGCCGCCTGTACGTCACCGATTCCAGCGGCTCCACGGAACCGCCCGCCACACAGGCCAAGAACCCACAATGGCGAGTGATCCGGCTCGAGGACACCGACGGCGACGGACGCTACGACCGATCGATCGTGTTTGCCGACAAACTGCCCATGCTCCAAGGCATCTTGTGGCATCAAGGTTCGGTGTATGTGGGTGGCACCCCGGCCATTTGGAAATTGACCGATGCCGACGGCGACGGGCGGGCCGAACGGCGCGATGAGTGGTGGAACGTGGGTCATCCATCGACCCATTGCGGCAACGAAGTCCACGGCCCCTACGCCGGTCCCGACGGTCTCATCTACTGGACCAAGGGAGCCTTTGAACCCGTGCGCTGGACCAACGGGTTCACCGGAACCATCCATCAAGATAAGGCGTCCCACATCTTCCGAGCGCGCCCCGATGGTTCGGCCATGGAGTCGGTGATGACCGGCGGCATGGATAACCCGGTGGACGTGGTCTTCAACGCCGACGGCGAGGCCTTCTTCACCAGCACGTTCATCGACTTTTCCCAGCCCGGATTCCGCGACGGCGTGGGCCATGCCTCCTTTGGGGCGGTCTTCGGCAAGGCCAACTCGGTGCTGGAAGACCAGGCGGTGTTCCGACCCGGCCCGGCCCTGGCTCATCCCATCGCACAACTCGGCGCGGCTGCTCCCAGCGGAATGGCCGCCTATGACCACACCGCTTTCGGCGCGGGCTACTCCGGCAACCTGTTCGCCTCGGCTTTCAATTTGCGGAAGATCTCCCGCCTCCAACTCGAACGCGACGGAGCCTCGTTCCGGGCCAAAGACAGCGATTTCGTGGTGAGCAGCAGCA
Source organism: Verrucomicrobiota bacterium (assembly GCA_029865985.1). Lineage (GTDB taxonomy): Bacteria > Verrucomicrobiota > Verrucomicrobiia > Limisphaerales > UBA9464 > SXXZ01. The sequence continues at coordinate 2,095 of JARXAF010000011.1, read as the reverse complement.
TCGATTTCCACCCCACCGACGTGCTGACTGACGCCGACGGCTCGGTGCTCATCCTCGACACGGGTGGCTGGTACAAACTGTGTTGCCCGAGTTCCCAACTCTGGAAGGCCGATGTGCTTGGCGGCGTGTACCGGGTCACCAAGACCGGGGCTTCCCACCAGCGCTCCAAAGCCCCGACTGCGGCGGCCCCCGAGAGCGAACTGGCCCGCGTCCGCCGGCTCGGCGACCGGCGTGATCCAGCCGGGGTTCCGGAGGCGATGGATCTCTTGGATCAATCGCTCAAATCCGATCGGCGTGACGGCCAACTCACGGCGATCACCGCCTTGGCGCGCTTGCGACACACCGCGGCGGCCCCGGCCATCCTCAGCGCCCTCGAAGGCCCGGAAGACGAAGCCCTGCGCATGGCCGCCACGACCGCACTGGCCGACCTCCGGGACACGAGCGCTCTGCGCACGGCCTTGAGCCATGCGAACCCTCGAGTCCAAGCGGCCGCTCTGCATGCGTTGGAACAAATCCCCAGCGGCGGGCTGCGCGCCGAAGACGTCGTTGCTGTCTTGTTTTCGGACCGCCCAGAAGCGCGCGACGCAGCCTTGTGGGTCGCACAGCGTCATGCCGACTGGGGCGACGCTCTAGCCGGATCGCTGCGGCAACGCTTACTCGCCGGTACGCCTCCGCCCGGAGGCCGCGATGGTCTGAACAGCTTGCTGGGCGGATTGATGTCGTCACCGGCCGTGCAAGGCCTGGTGGCCGATGTGCTCACCACAGTCACCACAGCGCAGGTGCACCCGGAAGCCCGCCAAGGAGCCCTGAGCGCCATGGCCGAGCACACACCCAAGAATCCGCCGGAGTCGTGGAGCCGGTCCCTGACGGCCTTGCTTGCGGCGCCCTCGACGTCCGCCTCACCGGAGACCTTCTCGTCGGCACTCCGCGCAGCCCGAACCCTCAACGGCCAGCCTGCCCTCCGCGAGGCCTTGCTGAAATCCGCACGCACTGAGTCCATGGCTGCGCCGCTGCGGCTCTCGGCCTTCGCGGCGTTGCCCGGCGGTTGGTCCGCCAACGACGCCGACCTCGCGTTTCTGCTCACGGGCTTGCGGGACCGACAAGGCTCAGCGGCCGAAGCCCTCTCCAAGGCCGCCCTCGAACCCCATCACCTCGATCAAGTCGCCCGCGCGTTGCCAGAGATCGGCCCGCTCGAACTCAACCGGGTTCTGCCCGCCTTTGAACGCCAATCCAGTGCCAAGGCCGGCCAATCCCTGCTGAGCGCACTGGGCCAGTCCAAGGCCCGGACTTCCATCCGGCCGGAAACGCTGCGGGCCACCCTCAAGGGCTATCCCGCCGAAATCCGCGCCCAGGGCGACCGCTTCCTCGAGACGCTCGACACCGGATTGGCCGGTCGCCGCAAGCGCCTCGAGAAGATCCGTTCCGAGCTGCCCGCCGGGGATGTCCGCCGCGGACAATCCGTCTTCAACTCGGCCAAAGCCGCCTGCATCCAGTGCCACCGCCTCGGATACCAAGGCGGCGACGTGGGACCCGAACTCACCAGCATCGGCACCGTGCGCTCGGCCAACGATCTGCTCGAGGCCATCGTGGAACCCTCGGCCAGCCTGGTCCGCAGCTACGAGCCTGTCTCGGTCACCACCCGCGACGGCGAGGAACGCCTCGGCATCCTGCGCCGCGACGACGCCCGAGGCGTGACCCTGATCACCGGCCCCGGCTCGACCTTGCAAATCGACCGCGCCGACATCACCGCGATGACCCCATCGACCGTCTCTCTCATGCCCGTCGGCCTCGACGAACAAATCACCCGCCAAGAACTGGCCGACCTCATCGAGTTCCTCAAAAACACCCGCTGGGGGCGGTGAATCCGTTTCAGGCACCCTCAACACGGTTCCCATCCGTTGGGACATCTTGCGAGGTCGGGGGTGGAATCTGCTCGAAACGAAGCGCCCAGTGGTCGCTCAGAGGCTTCCAGTCGCAGTCGTCCGCCGCCTCCAACGCCCGGAAGTAAGCGGACCGATGCTCATCCCCCTCAACCGTCAGCACCACCTGAGGTAATCTAGCCCGCCGAAGAATCTCGCGAAGCCAGAGTCGGGTG
>JARXAF010000208.1 GCA_029865985.1 Verrucomicrobiota bacterium | reverse complement strand
TGATATTTTTATGGTGGCCATAAAGCGGTGGCCCGACCCGATCCCATCCCGAACTCGGCCGTCAAACACCGCATTGCCGATGGTAGTGCATGTATAGCTTGCGCGAGAGTAGGTAGCCGCCAAACCTTTAAAAGCCGGACTCCAAAAGAGTCCGGCTTTTTTAGTTAATCGAATACACTTCGTTGAGACCTAGATGATTGGCGAATCGCTCTCATCCAAATTGATTCGGCATTAGATCCCAGGCCCCAGATTCTTCGGAAGCAGATGGAGTTACCGTTTGAATTTCGGGGAACTTTGGACCGATCCAGAGCTATTAGCGATCCAGCGATGCTGGAAGCGGATGCTTATTTCGCTATCGGTTTGGGTGCGGTGAGGGGGCGACCGTAGTTGTCTATTTCGATGTCGACCGGAACTTGAATCACTCGCCCATCTGACGTGCTTTCTTGTCGCCACTGGCGGACCACCCGGCGGGTGTTATTGAACGGATACTTGGCTGCGGCCGCTGTACCTTCCGCCACTCCGACGACGGCCCCAACGGCATTGCCACCAACGGCACCCACCGTCGCACCGACTGCCTGGCCCACAGCGGGACCGGGTTGGCGAGCATCGGTGATTCCGGGTCGGTTGGGATCAGTGGCGCAACCGATCAAAGCCGCCAAGACAGTGACCGTTGCCAGAATTCTGACGGTGTAGAAAAGATTCATGCGGGATGCCACTGCGCAGACGTTAGGCGATTCCTGTTCCGGCGCAATCCTCTCTCAAGGGACAGGCTCTTTACTTTAAGGGACAGGCTACATTTTCAACATCGGCAAAGCTCCGAAAGGGAACAGGCTGGGATCAGTGCTCTCTCAAGGGACAGGCTCTTTAAGGGACAGGCTGGGATCAGTGCTTTGGATTGTAGCCAAAGAGGGCTTGCCGTTGTGGCTTGGGACTTGGACTGTTTCACAGGCAGTTGTGGTCGGCATGACTATTGGGGGGCCGATTTTAGTGCCCAAGACCGTTTTGAGCGCGGAGTTGATGAGAATCTTTGCAAATCAACGGTGTTTGCTTGCGATGGATGATCAGACTTCAACTTTTTAGAGGCCCAATTGACACAAACGGATGGATTCAAATTCTAGACAATGAACTTCTCGATTCGAATTTTGATGTTGGCGGGTTGGTTGGCGACTGCTTTCAGTGCGCTCGCCCAGCGGGAAACCATTGCCGTGGCTCCAGTCAAGGTGAACTCGGCTGTGACTGCGAAGCTCGCCAACGCTCGGAAGTCTCTTTCCGGCGAACAGATGTCGCAGTCGTTGATGGAGCATTTCATCCATGGCATCCAGGCAACTCGGCGTTTTCAAGTGGTCGTCCGCAGCGATCTCAGGGAAATCCTGACGGATGATGACACTGCCCGTGGTTTGAGTCTTGAGAAGCAAAAGGCCCTGAATTTGGCGGATACCAAGTATCTCACCGTGTTGACGGTCGATGATTATGAGGACCAAACCCAGCGGCTGGAGCAGAAGATCAGCAATACAACCCTGACGAAACGGACAATCCGGTTGTCGCTGATCACCAAGATTTACGAGGCTTCTTCAGGCAAGCTTTTGGAATCGACCTCCAAATCGATTAGTTCGACCGATGCCCAACAAACGCTGAATGAAGCCAGCAATGATGCCGAAGTCACCGATTCTCTCATCCGAACCGTGATCAAAGAATCAGCCGATTGGGCAGCGACGCAGGTCGCGGATGTGATCTTTCCGGTCAAAGTGATCGCCAAATCGGACAAGACCGTAACGGTCAACCGCGGTGAGGGGACGGGTGTGGCTGTGGATCAAGTCTGGCGCGTGTTTGCCGTCGGCAAGGAGTTGATTGACCCCGATACCCAGGAGGTGTTGGGCAAGGAGGAGGTCGAGGTCGGCAAGGTGCGCATAACGGATGTGCTGCCGAAGTTGTCGAAAGCCACGGTTGTAGACGATCGTGGGATTGCCGTGGGTTCTGTTTTGAGGAAGTGATCGCAGGATCCATGGGCACTCATGTGTGCGCTTTGATCAAACCAGCAAATATCAAGTCCATGGTCTTCCAACACGCGAAGCGGATGGTTTGGATCGTTCTGGCCGCGGCGTTTTTACTCTCAGGTTGCCAGACCTATCAGGAAAAGACCTCCGAGACCAAGGGGCTCTGGAGTGGTGGGCACGTTGATGCCGCTGCCTCAGATTTTTCACGCAAGGCGGAGAAAGCCTCGGGCGGTAAGGATGCTCTGGTGTATCGACTTGAGCAGGCTATGGCCCTGCGTGCAGCGGGGAAAATTTCCGAGAGTCAGACTGCTTTCCAGCAGGCGGACGACTTGATCAATCGCTTCGATGAGAAGGCCAAGACCAGCGTCTCGCGCGAGGCCGGCGCCCTCTTGTCGAATCAGGCGAACCTGCCTTACACCGGGCGCGACTATGACAAGGTACTCGTCAGCACTTACAAGGCATTGAATTTCCTGCAATTGGGTCAGCCGGAAATGGCGCGGCCAGAACTGTTTCGCGCTTACCAGCGACAGCAGGACGCCGTGGACAACAACCGCAAACGCATCGATCGCGATCAAAAGGAAATGGAGTCCGCAGCGGCGGAGAAGTCGGGTGAATATCAGAGTATACAGAAAGCCCAGTCGGATCCCTTGGTCAGTGGTGAGATGAAGAAGAGGTATGCGGCTCTGGATCAACTCAAGGCCTATTCCGACTACGCCAATCCGTTCCCGGTGTATCTGGATGGTCTTTATTTTCTGTCGCTATCCACCGGCGGCAGCGACTTGGAGCGTGCCCGGAAGTCGTTCGAACGAGTCAAAGGCATGTCTGGCGCCAACAAGTACATCGACGCCGATTTGGCCTTGGCCGAGAAGGCGGCCAATGGCTCTCCGTTGCCGCCGCGGACGTTCGTGATCTTTGAGACTGGCAGTGCTCCGCACCGGGATCAGTTCCGGATCGACATCCCGCTCTTCATCGTAGGCGCCAACCGCGTGCCGTATGTTGGGGTCGCTTTACCCACGTTGGAGTTCAATCCCAACTACATCGCGCCACTGACTGTGTCTTCGGTCGCTGGAAGCGAATCAACCGTTCCATTGGCTAATATGGACAGCGTCATCGGCCAGGCTTTCCGCAATGAGCTGCCAGGCATTGTCACCAAGACTCTCATGTCCACCACCATCAAGGCCACGGCGGCGTACTTCGTGAATCAGGTCGCAGAGGAACAGGGAGGTGCTGTGGCCGGTTTGGTGTCCATGCTGGCGACGGCGGCCACGCAGGCTGCGGTCAACATCTCCGATACCCGCACCTGGACCACCTTGCCCAAGGAGTATCAGTTCTGCTCCTTTCCGACCCCGGCCGACGGCAAACTGCGGATCTTGGCTCCAAATACCCAACAGGCCGAAGTTGCCGTCGATCCAAAATCCATTAACTTGATCCTTGTTCGCTCCGTGAGTCCGCTGTCACCCCTCGTGGTCACAGCGATCCGCCTCAAATGAACTTCCATCCTGTCCGAGTCGTCGCCACCGCAGCCCTGCTGGCTTTGCTGGGTGCCGGTTGCCAAACCGTCAACACTACTGAGACGGCCCAACCGGCCTTCCAGCGCAACATGGTTTCCGAGAAGCGGGTCATTACCGACTCCTCTCTGGCCCGGAAGGTGCAAATTCAGGGGGTGAATGTTTCAGAGGGGCCCGGCGGCTTCCTCAAGGTGCAGGTCGAGTTGCAAAATACCACGCGCAGCTACCGACGATTCGCCTACAAGTGGGAGTGGTTCGACAAGGACGGCAATTTGGTCGATGGACCGGCGTCGGTGGCTATTACCCGGCAGTTTGAGGGCAAGGAATCCCTCTTCGTCCAAGGAGTTGCACCGAATGCAACCGTACGGGATTTTCGTCTGAAGCTGTACGAGAATGCTCGCTGAACCCTTTCCAATCCTTTCGAACTCTTGAGCCGTCCATGAATCGCCACCTCGTTTCCGCCGCCATCGTCGTCGTTGCTGCCGCTCTGCTGGGAGGATGCGCCTCCAGTCAGGCCACTTATGTGGATCCGGGCAGCACCCGCACCCTGACCAATGTGGGTGAAATCAATGTGCAGGATTGGAACATGGCCTCGGAGGCCATGATCAATTCGCTCATCGCCAAGCACATCAACTCCGGAAACTTGAAGGGGAGCGGCCCCGACGGCCGGGCTGTTTTGGCCATCAGCCGTATCGTCAACAACACCAGTATCCAGATCGATACCGATATCCTGGTGAAGAAGATCCGGGTGGCGCTGTTGGGCACGGGCAAGGTCGTGGCCGACATCACGGCCGGCTTGGGTGGGCCTGAGGATCCCTTGGCAGCCGAGGCCAAGCGCGAAGCCCAATTCCTGGGAACCCAAAAGGTGGCATCCCGGCCGGATTACACGTTGTCCGGCAAGATCATCGAGAATCGCACCCGTCAGGGGAACAAGAGCGAGTCCACCTACGTGTTCCAGATGGCCCTCGCCACGCGCGATGGTTTGGCTGTTTGGGAGGAAGAGAAGACGATCACCAAGCAGGGCAAGCGCTCGGCGGTGGGTTGGTAATGGGCCTGTGGGCCTGAATGCCCCGCGCTGCGCGATCGCTGTGCTCGAGAGGTCTTGGGCTAGGGCTTGGTGGCGATGAGGCCGCTCCGGGCGGCTCCACCCGGGAGTTCCTGGCATTGGGTGAACCCGGTGGCTTGCAGCCAGTTTTCCATTTCGCCCACGCCGTAGCAGCGGCCCTGCGTGGCGTGCATGAGCATCACCGAGTATTCGGCCACGTGGAGCGGACCGGATTTATCGCGATTGAGAAACGCATCGTGAATGAGAAGTTGCCCTCCCGAGGGCAGGGCTTCAAACGACCGGATTAGGAGTTCCTGAACGATGGGCACATCCCAGTCGTGGAGCACATTGGAGTAGAGGTGGAGGTCGTGTCCGCGCGGCAAGGGTTGGGACATCATGTCGCCCGCCACCACCTGAACGCGGTCGCTGAAGCCGCGGGCCGCAATGGCTTGGGCGCAAATTTCGTTCACCGGAGGTTTTTCGAGCACGGTGGCTTTGAGTTCCGGGAAATGGGCGCAGAGGGAGCAGGCGTAGATACCCGATCCACCGGCGATATCCAGCAGGGAACGGGATTCTCCGATCGGCAGGTGTTCAGCCAGCGCTCGCGCCAGGAAGACGCCCCGGCAGTCCATGGCCTGGGTGAATTGGCGCGCGAAGTCGGGCTTCTCCATGGCTTTGTGCCAATCGGGCTGTGAGGCCTGGCTGCCCCAGTTGGCGGGCCGGTCGGTCTGCAGAACCCGCTGCAGATCCTTCACCACGGGACGATCCACCAGTGATTCGTAGTAGGGTCCGAGAAACCACGGAGAGGTGGAGACCAGATGCTCCCGGGCCGTTTCGGTCACTTCGTAGCGACCCTTGCGCAACTCAATGAGCCCCATAGCGCGGAAGAGTGTCGTCATCACGTCAGCCGGGCGGGCATGGAGTTGGTGTCTCTTGAGTAGACCCTCGAAATCGGTGGGTTCGGCGGCCAGCGCGGTGAAGAAATCGAGTCGCACCAGCGCGAGGATCAACAGGTCCTCGGCATAAAGACCATCCCGGTACCGGTAGAGGGTCGTGGGATCGGTGTAGGGTGCGATGGTCAGGGGATGGCGCATGGGACGGGTGGGACGGGTGGGACGGTGTGAGTACGAAGGAAGATTCGCGACGGTTTAGTGACGGTCTTGATGGCAGGGCGTCTCAAAACGGAACGTCGCCATCGTCCACGGGGTCGGGGTCCGGGTCGGGATCGCGGAAGGGATCTGGATCTTGAGGGCGGCTAGAACCGCGCTGTTGGCTTCGTTGGGCCAATGGTTGGACGGGTGCGTGGATTTTCCATTCCTCGATGAGGGTCTCGGGGAATTCGCCGAGAAAACGTGACGGTGGTTGGAATGCCTCGCCGGCTCCGGCCATGAAGCGGAGCAGGGGACGGCAGAGGTACAACTCGTCCTTGGCTCGAGTCAGCGCGACATAGAAAAGCCGGCGCTCTTCCTCTTCGCCGTCCGCGGTCTCCGCCGAGCGACCACTGGGAAAGAGGCCATCGCACAGCATGATGATGAACACGGCCCGGAACTCGAGGCCCTTGGCTTGATGGACCGTCGAGAGCCTCAGTTGATCTTCTTCCTCACCTTCACGGGGTTGGCTTTGTTCGGCTTCGAGGTTGGACTGCAAGGCCAACTCCGAGAGGAACAACGAGGTGTCTTCGAAGGAGTCCGCGTAGGCCGCGAGTTGCGTGAGGTCTTCTAAGCGATTGCGGGCGTTCTCGTAGGTCTTGCGAAGGTAGTCTTCGTAGTCGGCTTCCAACACCCAGCGGATGAGGCGGCCGGGTTGACCGCGTCGCTCAGGACTCTCGCACTGGGCGATGGTGGCCGTGAACTGAGCCCAAGCCACCGCCGCCTTCTTGGGCACGCTGCGGCTGATGGCACTGAGTTCGGGAGCAATGGGGCGGACCGCCGGCAAGGCTCCATCATTGTCGGAGACTTCGAATTCCGGGGTGGAATCCGACGAGGGAAGAAACCGCGCGCTGAAGGCCGCCCACAGCGTGTCGGCACTCTTGCCGCCCACGCCGGGTAGCATGCGGGCCAGACGCTTGAAAGCCAGTTCGTCGGCCGGGTTCGCAATGAGCTTCAGGTAGGCGGCCACGTCCTTGATGTGGGCCTGTTCGAAGAACCGGATACCACTGGTGATGACGAAGGGGATGTCGCGCCGGGTGAGTTCCATTTGCAGTTCGAGCGCATGGAAGTGCGACCGGTACAGGACGCAGATTTCGTTGAGCGGAATCCCTTCATCGCGCAATTCCAGGGCGCGCTGGGCGATGAAGGCGGCCTGTTCCCGCGCATCCGTGGAGACGATGAGTGCGGGCTTTTGCCCCGATGATCGATGGGCCTGCAGAGCCTTGGGAAACTGGCGCAGGTTGGCGGCGATGGCGGCGTTGGCCAGAGCGAGGATTTCGGGCGTGCTGCGGTAGTTGGTCTCGATCTTGAAGACCTTGGCGCCGGCGTGGCGCTCCGGGAATTTCAGGATGTTGGCGAAGTTGGCTCCACGCCACGAATAGATGCTCTGGGCGTCGTCGCCGACGGCCATGAGGTTGCGGTGCCGCAAGGTCAGGCAGTCGAGCAGGGTAGCCTGCAGGACGTTGGTGTCTTGATATTCATCCACCAGAACAAACTGGAATCGCCGCTGGTAGGTCTCGGCGATGTCGGGGAAGTCCTGCAACAGGCGCAGCCACAGCACAAGCAAGTCATCGAAGTCCATGAGCCCGGCTTGTCGCTTGCGCTCGGCGTACTTGCGTTGGACGAGACGGATGGAGTCCATCACGCCGGCGAAGGGGCCTTCGAGTCCGCCGGTCACCTCCTCTAGGGTCTGGCCCGTGTTGACTTGCATGGAGAAGAGGTCGGACAGGGCCTCGGCCTTGGGAAAGCGGACCGCCTTAACGTCAATGCCTGCGTCGGTGATGCAGGCGTTGAGCAGGTCTTTGGCGTCTTCGCGGTCGGCAATGGTGAAGTCGCGTCGGTAGCCGAGGCGGTCGGCGTGCAGGCGCAGGATACGGACACCAATGGAGTGAAAGGTGCCGCCCCAAAGATCCACGACACTGCCGCCGAGCAAGTCTCCGACCCGTTCCATCATTTCGCGGGCCGACTTGTTGGTGAAGGTCAGCAGGAGGATGCGGTCGGCCGGGATTCCGTTCTCGATGAGCCAGGCGACGCGATACGTCAGCGTGCGCGTCTTGCCTGCGCCCGCACCGGCAAGGACCAGGCTGGGCCCCGGCTCTGCGGTGACGGCCTCATACTGCTGGGTGTTGAGCTCCTGCGCGTAGTCGATCCGTAGGTCGGCCGGCGGACGGAACGGGTTTAGTTGGTACTCACGCGCCACCCCTTGATGAAAGGCTCACCGGGTTGAAATCCCAATCCGGAAATCACCGGGATTCAGACGAGACGTTCGGGCTGAGGATGAGGCCCGAACCGGACGGGACTGGGCTCGGAAGGATTGCGGCGTCGCTCTTGCAGTTGGGCGAGGAACTCGGGGAAAACCTCAGGCAACCTGGAACCCTTCAGATACTCGTCGGCGGCCTCCTTGTGCCCGCGGGCCCGGAGCGTGGCGTAGACATGCAGTTCGAATTGCAGACCGAATTGCGTGGCCCCTTCGGTGTCTCCCAGAGCCTTGAGCACGGCGATGAGGGCCTCGGCCGTGGAGAATTGGTCCAGGCGTTCCTGCGATCGCAACCAGTAGCGACTGGCACCCGTTTGGCTGAGTCGGACCCGGCGCCCCCATCCCTGGACCCAGCGGAGCATCTCACCGGCTTGTCCCCAGTTGCCATCCAAGAGCAGCACCTGCGGCGCGGTTGAGCCGCCCGGCCGGGGCAGGAGGGTTTCCACCGGCTCGCCTTCCGGGTGCAGGATCCAGAGTTCGCGGTCGGGACGCGCGATGGCTTCGAGTGTCGGGGGGGCGACGCGCTGATAGACATGCGTGCGCGAGCCCTGAAGGGTTCGGGCGACCAATTTTCCGGTGCTGGTGGGTCGCCAGTACTCGCGGCGATGGATCAACACATCCACGGCCACCGGGCTCACGACCGGACGCAGTGCCGCACACAGGCACCAGCGCGGCGGCAGACAACAGCCGTCGCATCGGATCGTTCCGGCTAGGATGACGCTGCGAGCCATGGGAGACAGAATGCGTGGTAGGCGGAAAGGAGGGAAAAAGAAACCGCCGGACCTCCATGTGGAGGACCGGCGGTGTGTCCAGAGAGGAGACTCTGTAGTTTAGTAGGCGGCCTGAGCGCCCTTGATCTGGCGCTTCTGCATCCAGGGCATCATCGAGCGCAGTTTGGCACCGGTCTTCTCGATCGGGTGCTTCTCGCCGGCGGCGAGCAGGGCGTTGTACTTCTTGTAGCCACCCTTGTACTCGGCGACCCAGTCCTTTGCGAACTTGCCGGTCTGGATGTCCTTGAGCGCGGCCTTCATGCGCTTCTTGACCGAGGCGTCGATGATCTTCGGTCCGACGGTCACGTCGCCCCACTTGGCCGTCTCGGAGATCGAGAAGCGCATGCCGGCGATGCCCGCCTCGTTCATGAGGTCGACGATGAGCTTGAGCTCATGGAGGCACTCGAAGTAGGCCATCTCGGGCGAATAACCCGCCTCGACGAGGACTTCGAAGCCGGCCTGCACGAGGGCGCTGGCGCCGCCGCAGAGAACGGTCTGTTCACCGAACAAGTCGGTTTCGGTCTCTTCCTTGAAGGTGGTCTCGATGACGCCGGCGCGGGTGCCGCCGATGCCCTTGGCCCAAGCCAGCGCGATCTTCTTCGCGTTGCGGCCGGGGTTCTGGTAGATGGCGATGAGGCTGGGGACACCCTTGCCCTCGGTGTACTGACGACGAACGATGTGGCCCGGGCCTTTCGGGGCGACGAGGATCACATTGACGTCCTTCGGCGGAACGATGGTCTTGAAGTGGATCGCGAAGCCGTGGCTGAAGAGCAGCGTCTTGCCGGCGGTCAGGTTGGGGGCGATGTCCTTTTCATAAGCGGCCGCCTGCTTGGTGTCCGGCAGCGCGATCATGATGACATCAGCGCGCTTTACCGCCTCGGCGCTGGCGAGCACTTCGAAGCCTTTTTCACGGGCTACCTTGATGGACTTGGAACCTTCGTAGAGGCCGATGATGACGTTGCATCCGGATTCCTTGAGGTTCAGCGCGTGGGCGTGGCCTTGGGAGCCGAAGCCGAGCACAGCGAGGGTTTTGCCTTTGAAGACGCTCAGGTCGGCGTCCTTGTCGGTGTACACTTTAGCCATAAATGCGAGATCGAAGCGCCGATCATGGGCATATTTCGCGCCGAGACAAGAAGATCAGTGTACGGAATGGCCGTTCGATCCGGGTTTTGATGGGTTCAAACGGTTTCAGATGGCCCCAATCGAGGGTGAAAAATCGGGGCCGAGTTGGTGGTCACCGGCGGCCGTCGTACCAGAGATGACAGGCTTCTTTGTTGGTGAGGGTAGCCTTTGGCCGGATGGCTGCGGAGAGTATCAGGCGTCCGATTTCGAACGGCGTGTAGAGCTTGAGCTTCCGGGCCGAAGTGAGCAGTGGCGTCTTGGAGAGGATGACGATGCGCCGGTTGGAGGCGCGGGCCAGGGGCCTTAGGCGGTGCGTGAGATCGATTTCTTCCGCGGCGTAGAACTGCCCACTGAATCCACCGATTTTCCGGAAGGCCGCGGTTTCGACGAAGATGAACGAGCCGGCCATGAGGCGTCGGAGGCGGCTGGCGGTGTTCCAGAACGCGGTGCCGATGCGCCCGCGAAGGTCGTCGGTATCCATGCGAACGGTGGATCCACCCGCCAGGACGCGACCGGACAGGATCGCTTCGATCATGGCTGCGAAGAGTTCGATGGAGGGTTGCGAGTCGGCATCGATGAAGACCAACCAGTCGCCACTGGCCACCGAAGCCCCGGCATTGCGGGCCCGGCCGATCATGTTCACCCCTTCAAAGACCACACGGGCTCCGTGCTCGCGGGCGATTTGAGAGGTGGCGTCGGTGGAGTTGTTGTCGCAGACGATGACTTCGGAGTTCCACTGCACGTAATCGAAGGCCTTTCGCGCCGCATGCACGGCGGCCAAAGTGGACGGCAGCAGGCGCGCTTCGTTGAACGCTGGCAGGATGATGGAAATCGTCACGAGACGGATAGACAGGCCTCCGAGGCCGGCATGGCGGAGTGAGGCGAGAGGGACTCCAGCTCCCAACCAGGGCCCGTTTCGGTATCCCAAGGGGTGGACTCACCGCGCGCCAATCGGCGTTCCGCCAAAAGCCCGATCATGGCCGCGTTGTCGGTGCAGAAGGCCGGTTCGGCGATCCGCAATTCCAGCCGGCGTTTTTGTGCGGCCGATAGCAATTCGCGGCGCAGCCCCCGATTGCAGGCGACCCCTCCGCTGGCGGTGATGCAGCGGACGCCGGTCTTGATGGCGGCGGCGACGAGTTTGGTGGTGAGGGTGTCGACGATCGCGGCACGGATTCCGGCACACAAGTCGCGGAGGTCTTGCGGGGAATCGGCCAGACCGGGGTTCTTCTCCAGGAACACCCGAACGCTCGTCTTGAGGCCGCTGAAGCTGAAGAGGTGGTTGGGTTCGTGGCGTAACGGGCGCGGGAACTCAAAGCGCTCGGCTCGCCCCTCTTCGGCCAGACGATCCAGCACCGGGCCTCCAGGATAGGGGAGGCCGAGGAGTTTTGCGGCCTTGTCGAAGCATTCGCCCGCGGCATCGTCGAGGGTGCCTCCGAGGATCACCTGGTCGAGCTCTGCCCGGACGTGAACCAACAAGGTGTGACCGCCTGAGGCGATCAGCGAGACGTGGGCCGGGATTGTCGCCTCGTGGAATCGGGCCGGTTGCCCGGAAATCCACGGGGAGTACAGGTGAGCCTCGTGGTGGTGGATGCCGATGATCGGCAAACCTCGGGCGGCAGCCAACGACTGTGCTGCGGTCCATCCGGCCATGAGGGCCGCGGGCAAGCCGGGACCTCGGGTGGCCGCCACGGCGGTGAGGTCGTTCATGGAAATACCAGCGCTGTCCAAGGCTTGCCGGACGACGGGGATCAGGTTGCGGAGGTGTTCCCGGGTCGCCAGTTCCGGAACCACGCCGCCGTATTCGGCATGCAGCTGAATCTGCGACGCCACAATGTTGGAGAGCACCCGACCGTTTTGAATCACGGCAGCGCTGGTCTCATCGCAGGACGATTCGATGGAGAGGACCATTGTTGGCGGGTGTTCGGTTGGCGGGTACTCCCATGCCCCCTGACGGGGCGATGGCCGATCACTGTTGGGTCTTTTCGGCCGGCTTGGTCTCTTGCGGGGGCGCCTCGGCCCTGGGGGCCTTGCTGCCGGGTCGCTTGGCTAGGAGTCGGACTCCCTTGAGCAAGTCCATGGCCCGCTCCAGTTGCGGATCGGCGTCTGCGAGCACCAGTTCCCGAAGCCGCGACTGCTGCGCCACGGGATACAGGCGCAGGGTGTCTTCGATGCTGTTGGTGCCGCCGGGCATGCGACGCAATTGGATGGCCGCCTCGTCTTCATCGGTGATGGGAACGACGATGTTGGGCGAGATGCCCCGCTCATGGATCACCTTGTGGCTGGGTGTGTAGTACTTGGCGGTGGTGAGGCGGAGGGCTGAACCGTCATTGAGCGGCAGGATGTTTTGTACCGAACCCTTGCCAAAAGACTGCTCGCCAATGACCACGGCCCGCTCGAGATCCTGAAGGCAGCCGGCCACGATCTCGGAAGCACTGGCGCTGCCGCCATTGATGAGCAGAACCAAGGGATAGGAACGGACCTTGCCCTTGCCTGAGGCTTTACGCTGCTGGTCGGCCGCGCGGTTGCGACCCTCGGTGGACACGATGGGCTTGCCCTTGGGTAGGAACTTCTCCGAGACGGCCACGGCCTGGTCGAGCAACCCTCCGGGGTTGCCGCGCAAGTCGATGACGAGGCCTTCGAGGCCCTGTTTTTCGAGCTTCACCAAAGCCGATTCGAGTTCTTCGTCGGTTTTCTCGGCGAATTGGGTGATGCGGACATATCCAAGACCGTCAGTGCTGATGGGGAAATCCCGGTGGTTGTTTTGGTCCTTCACCGTGTAGACTCGGATGTCTTCTCGGGTGAGTGAGATGTCCTTGGGTTCATTGAGCGAGGGTCGGATCACGGACAAGGTGACCTTGGATTTGGGCTCGCCCCGAAGAAGCTTCACGGCGTCACCCATGCCGACTCGGTCGGTGGGCTTGCCGTTGATCTTCAGGATCTGGTCGCCGGGAAGAATGCCCGCCTCGAAGGCTGGGGTGTCTTCCATCGGGGCGATCACCGTGAGCATACCGTCCTTCACATGGACCTGTAATCCCACGCCGCCGTAGGTGCCCTCGGTGTCTTCCTTGAGTTCGTTGAACTTGGACACCGTCATGAATTCACTGTGCGGATCGAGGGTAGACAACATGCCCTTCATGGCCCCTTGGATGAGGTCTTTATAGGTCAGTTGTTCGCCGTCGACATAGTCCTTGCGGACGCGTTCCAACACTCGAGTGAACAATTCGAGCTGCTGATAGGGATCGTCGCGTTCGTCCGCCGCGCTGAGTTGGAAGAGTTTGGCCCCGAGGCCGACATAGGCCACGAGGGCGGCGATGAAGAGGGGGTAGATCAGACGTTTGTTCATCTCGGCGACTCCGACGTGTTGCTGCGTTCCCCCAACCTAGATTCGTCCTCCAAAAAGGGAAGGGGGCTGTTCATTTTGTTCACGGAGGTGTCGCTTGCGCCCGATCCAGCGCAAGCGAGCTTGGCACCATGCTGATGGTGGGGATCGATTTGGCCTGGGGTGAACGTAACCGGGATGGAATCTGCCTGATCCAGGCCGATGGTCCGAGCGCTTCGATTCTGGAATCCAGGTGGACCTTGGGAGACGAGTCCCTGTGGGAATGGTTGCGGGTTCAGGTGGGCGACCACCCCTGTGTGATGGCCGTGGATGCGCCATTGGTTTGCCCGAATCGGAGCGGATCCCGGCCAGTGGACCGACTCACCCACCGCCTCTTCGGACGCCAACATGCGGGGTGTCACCCCTCCAATGCCCGCTTGTGTGCGCGGCCTCTGCGGATCGCTCAAGGGCTTCAGTCCGAGGGTTTCCTGTTGGGTTGGGATTTGTCTGAACCGCGTTTGGCCATGGAGGTCTATCCCCATCCGGCCATGATCCGGTGGTTTGGACTGGAACGCATCCTCAAGTACAAGCGGGGGACGGTGGCAGAAAGGCGGCGTGAGTTTCGTCGTTACCAATCCTTGCTGCACAGTTGTCTTCAGTTCCGTTTTCCGGAATTGCCCTTGGGAACCGTCGGAGAAGGACTGCTCGAAGCGGCCTATTCCAAGGAAGCGGAAGATCGGCTTGATGCCCTGTTTTGCGCCCTGATCGCCTACCATCATTGGCGACATCAGGGGCAGCAAAGCCAGGTATTGGGGGACGCTCAGGGCGGATTCCTGGTGTTGCCGCAGTGAACCGGTGCTCGCCGAAGAGCCGGTTGTGGACCGGTTGTGGACGTGGTTTCTGAATCGCGGGAGAGGCTCGCCTTGAGGCGGGAAGGCTGGCTAGCTTTCCCGGCATGGGACCTGTTGAAGCGCTTGTTCAGCCGCTGGGAGCGGCTTGGGCAGGAGCCTTGCTGGTCGGCGGTCTGGCGTTCCGGCGCAAGGCTTGGCTGGCTGGCTTCACTTCCCTGTGCTTGGCCGGCGGGTTGTGGTTGGTGGGTGGCACGCCTTTCTCAGCACTGTTGTTGGCCCGCTTGGAGCGCCCCTATGACCGGATCCATCCGGTGAACTTGCCCGCGGCCGATGCCGTGGTGGTCTTGGCGGGCGACATCCAGTTCTCCAGTCGCGAACTGCTGTGGTTCGGGACCGGTTCGTCCTTTGAACGTTCCCTGACGGGCCTGGAGGTGATGCGTCAGGGGAAGGCTCGCACTCTGGTTGTCAGTGGAGGCCCTTTCAATTGGCTCGGAAGCGCCCGTTCCGAGAGCGATTTACTGACCGCCTGGATACGCTCCTGGCGATTGCCGGTGGGAGATCTCCAGCGGTTGCCCGCGTGCAAAGACACTCATGAGGAAGCGGTCGCGATCGGGGATATGGTTCGAAAACGCGGCTGGAAGCGGGTGATTTTGGTAAGCTCAGCATCGCATCTGGCCCGGGGAGCCGCCGCCTGCCGCAAGGAAGGCGTGGATGTCTTGCCCGTCGGGTGCGATTTTCAGGCTTTGGACGCCTTGGACCGGCCGGAGCGCTGGTGGGTGGTGCCGCGAAGCGAAGGGTTGATCCGTTTCGAGCGGTGGCTCCACGAAGAATTGGGCGGCGTGTGGTACTGGTGGCGCGGTTGGATTTAAGGGCCGGTCTAAAAATGGGGAGGCGGCGACAGGCATCGATTCTTTCCGGCAGCTGTGGATTGCCCTCAGCGGGTCGGTCGGTTTCCCTTGTCGCTGCTTGAGCAATGCGTTTTCAACCGAAGTGATCCAGGCGGCCGGCGGTCTGGTGTGGCGATCCACCCCGCGGGGGCGCGAACTCATCCTGATCCATCGAACCCGTTATGGTCCGGAGTGGGCGCTTCCCAAGGGCAAGCTGGATCCGGGCGAGGGTTGGCTTCAAGCGGCAGTTCGGGAGGTCGAGGAAGAGACGGGTTGCCGCGCCACCATTGAATCGTTTGCCGGCGGCAGTGTGTATGCGGTCAATGGCATGCCCAAGGTGGTCTTGTATTGGCACATGGCGCTTCAAGAACAAGGACCGGTCCAAGATACGCGGGAAGTGGCTGACCTTCGATGGGTGAGCGTCGACGAAGCTTTGAGTCTTTTGACCCACGCCAACGAGAGGTCCTTGTTGGCCCCGCTGGAGAATCGTGAACGGCCAGGCCGCTGACGATGGGCTACTTCTTGGCCGGCGGCAGCAGGAACAACCGCGCGTCTCCGGCTCCAAAGGACAGTTGCACTCCGGGTAGTTCTGGACTGTCGTCCAGCAGGGGGTGTTCCCGGCCATCTTCTCGGCTCACTTCGCGCACTTCTTCTTCGGAATCGAACACAACCGTGGGCCAGGCCGTGTAGGCCATGTTGTGGTTGAGCAGCAAGACCGCACGCCGACCATCGGCATGATTCAGGGCTCCCACGAGGAAGGTGGACTCCGGATCCGATCCCACCCGCATCAGCGACAAGAGACCTGTGCGCGCCAATTCCGCGGAGGAGCTTCCAGTGGTGTAGCGCAGGACTCCCTGACCGGTGAGCCGCATGAGGACCGGCCCCCACTGTTCCAGTCCGGCATTGATGCGGCGCGCTTCATCATAGTGTCGGGTCTTGATGCCTTCGGCCGTGAGCAAGGCTCCCCCCTTGGGGAATTCTCCAGTTCCGCCGTTGCCCTTGCCTGGGGTCCAGTAGCAGAAGTAGAGGATCCCTTTGGAACCATGGGCGATGGACGCGTGGATCATCCACCGGATCTGGGCTTCAGTTGGGTCCATGCGATCGCCAAAGGGCATGGAGTGGAAGAAATTCCAGAAGGGGATGCCGGCAGCGACCGAATGCTTGCGCATCGATTCGAGGTTGCGGAGGTATTCCCCGCGGGAATCGTTCCCGGGGCTCATCAACGGGTAATGATCCATCGACAGGACGTCCGGTTTGACCGTCTCGATGAATCGCCGGAGGTATTCGTTGTAGTTGGTCGCCCTCAACTGCTCAGGAGCCGCATAATTGGGAAAGAGGTTGATGTAGCCCAGTCGGCCAGGTCGTTGTTCCCGCAGTGAAGCAACGCGGGCGGCCAGGGCCGGAAAGGCGGTGGTGCCGGGTTCGTCCGTGAGGCTGTATCCCCAACAGGCAGGTCCCTCGGGTAGGGGTTTGGATGCGTCTTCAGCATCGACCAAGACCTTCAATCCCAAGGGTTCGCAAACACGGATTTGTTCCTCGGCGGTGAAACCAGCCGTGCCAATCACGAGATTGAAATGGGCGTCTCGAATTTCGCGGTACCGCTCGGGCAGGTTGTTGGTGGCTTTGGGGGGAACCCAGAAGCCGATGGCGAATCGGTCTTGAGTGAACCGGGCCGGTGCCGCGCCCAGTCCGAGGGTCAGCAGCAACAGCGCTCCAAAGATTCGGATCATGTTGGCCTGAGATTGATCCAGTGGATACCAGGGATCCACCGGAATGATCGGAGCGAGAGCAGAGGCTGAGACGCGGCCACTCCCATCGGCTAACCCTGCACGATTCGAATGATGCGGGTTTCTGGCGCGGCGGCGGCGTAGGCGGCTGCCAGTTCGGATTCCGACGCGAAGAATTCGCCAGTCACCCGCCGACCTGAAACCTGGACCTCGACCGACGGTTCCCGCATGGGCCAAGGGGCCAGACGGAACGTGCCTTCGGCAAGGCGGTGCACGGTGACTTCATGGGTTCCGCCATCGTTCGTAGGCAGCGGGTGGAGCAAATTTGCGGCGCCTGGGTAATCGACGCAGGACAGCAGGGAGAGATTGTCGCAGGCTTGGAGGAGTCGAAAATTCTCGACCCAGGTGGCGGGCCACAAATCGTGGCTCGTGAACGCACCGGATTGTGCGCAAGCGTGTCGGAGTTCTTCTTGCCGCTTTTTTTGGCCTTCCAGAAATGCCGCCATCTTGGGTCGGTCGATGGGACGCAAGGTCGAGTGGTCGGCCCGTTCGGTCAGCAAGTTGTAGGTGTGCATGGAGATCAGGATCGCCGCGTAGGGATCTTCGGCGGAGACGGCCTCCATGGCTTGGCCTCGCACCTGGAGGTAGTCCTCCAAATCGATTTCCTCGAAGGCACTGTATTTGCCGACCAAATCGATACCGAAGGCGCTGGGACGCCCTTCGCGGGTGACCTTGGG
This sequence comes from Verrucomicrobiota bacterium, assembly GCA_029865985.1. GTDB lineage: Bacteria > Verrucomicrobiota > Verrucomicrobiia > Limisphaerales > UBA9464 > SXXZ01. The sequence continues at coordinate 10,860 of JARXAF010000208.1, read as the reverse complement.
AGTGAGGTCGCGTTTGGCCCATCCATCATCATGACGTCGGATGCCCAGCAGCGTGTTCGGATGCGGGAATGGTCGCCGAAACTGCTCATTGCCCCAGGCGGTGGCGAATTCCCCCGCCAGACGTGCGTGTTCGGGGTGGGTGATGAGGAACCATCCCTCCTGGGTGCGGGCGCGGAGCATCGAATTGAGAAAGGTTCAGGACGTTTTCGGAAACAAGCTTTTGGCCAGGGTTCCCGTCACGGTGATCTGGGGTTGGTTGACGATTTGGCTCAAGCGCAGGTCCAAGGCCACACTGCATAAGGTGTAGGCCAGTTGGGGAGACAGCGCGAACCGGTCCATGAGGAAGTCGATGGCGTGATGGATGACATTTTTGGCTGCACTCAATGCATCCGGGGCGCTGGCGATGAAGGCCCAGGAACCGATGTCTGGGACTTTGGAAAGCTTGGGTGGCAATTCGGCGAAGGGTTCATCGAGTCGCATGTCCTTGCGGACCGTGAGCCGAAACTCCGCCTCCATCGGGCCTTCGATGCCATTGATGCACACTTCACCGTCGCCCTGTGCGGCATGACCATCGCCGGCGCTGAAGAGGGCACCGGTATGGAAGACCGGCAGGTAGAGGGTGGTTCCGGGTTGGAGGTCCTTCACGTCCAAGTTGCCACCAAAGGGGCCTGGAGGGCGTGTTCGATGGGGGCCAGGAGTCTCCGGAGCGACGCCAACAATCCCGAGGAACGGAGCGAGCGGCAATCGGGCTGGGGCCAGGGAATACGAGAAGTCCTTCTCCAGTTTCCAGAGGAACAGGTGTGGCTCGGTGAAGCGTTCCGGAAGACTTCCTAATCCAGGAATAATGCTCGTCCAGCCCCAGCCGCGGTGTTCGATGCGGCGGATTTCGATTTGCAGCACATCGCCTGGCTCAGCATCCCGGACGAAGACGGGACCGGTGATGGTGTGGATCTTGTTGCGGTCCATGGCGACGAAGTCCGCCACGGTGGAAGTGGGCGACATTTGGGCGCCGCTGGAATCCAAGCAATCGAGGATCACCGTGTCGCCCGAGTTCACTTCGGCGACGGGAGGCAGGCTGGAATCCCAGCGATCATGGGTCAGGGTATTCGGAACGCAGTGCAAGCTCATGAGGTGCAATTCCACCCGGCAATCTGGTTGGAGGGCGCTGGCTTTGAAACTGAATCACGGCCGCCCCATTGCTGAGGCGACCGTGGTTGATGATCGTTTCCATCATCGCCGCGAGGCTTGTTTCCAAACCGCACGGCCGGTTGTTTGGGCAACAACCTGACAGCAACCTGCTTGCCAAGGTGATACGCTCTCTTTTTGGGCGAAAATCTGTTGAAAACCGCATTGCATGGTCAAAAACAGTCAGCCGATGCGTGGGCATCTTTCAACAGGGGCGGAGTGATTGGGCTGGGACGAGCATCGGATTCCGACCAGTAAAGTCTCGCGGTCGAAAGTGTGAATCCTCACGATGTCTCAAATCCAATGAACCGCTTTTTTCTCAGCCTCTTCGCTGCCATGGCTTCGCTGTCTTTGGTGGCGGCCGACAAATCCATCGTCTTGATTGCGGGCACGCCGAGCCATGCTCCGGGTGATCACGAATTCCGGGCCGGGAGCATTCTTTTGGCTGGCTGCTTGAACCGTATTCCGGGCATCCATGCGACCGTGGTCAGCAATGGTTGGCCAGCTGACACGGCCATCCTCAAGTCGGCCGATGCGGTGGTGGTCTTTGCCAATGGCGGCACGGCCCATCCGGCGATCAAGCCCGAGCGTTTGAAGCTGATGAATGAGCTGTCGGCCAAGGGCGTTGGGATCGGTGCCGCTCACTACGGGGTCGAGGTTCCGGCAGGGGACCCGGGCTTTGCCATGCTCGATTGGACCGGGGGTTATTTCGAGATGTTCTGGAGCGTGAACCCCACCTGGACAGCCAAGTTCGAATCGCTGCCAGTGCATCCGGTGACCCGGGGCGTGAAGCCCTTCACCATCCACGATGAGTGGTACTATCACATGCGTTTCGCGCCAGAGCGCAAGGGGGTCACGCCGATCCTCAGCGTGGTGCCGCCTGCCAATACGCTGGATCGCGGCAATGGCCCGCACAATGGAAACCCTTTCGTTCGGGCCTCCGTGGCCAAGGGCGAGCCGCAGCCGTTGATGTGGACCTACGATCGGCCCAATGGCGGCCGAGGCTTTGGTTTCACCGGCGGCCATTACCACAAGAACTGGGGTGACGAGAATTTCCGCAAAGTGTTCCTGAACGCGCTGCTTTGGATCGCCCAGGTGGAGGTTCCGAAGGGTGGCGTGGTCTCCACGGTGACCCCGGAAGAATTGGGGGCGAACCAAGATCCGAAATAGCGTCACGGCGGTCGGCCAAAAAAATCTCGGAAAACCGTCTTGCCAAAGGCAGGCCTCCCCGAGTTTGATTCGCGCTCTTCGGTGCGGCTGGGTAGCTCAGTTGGTAGAGCATGCGACTGAAAATCGCAGTGTCGGCGGTTCGATCCCGCCCCCAGCCACCACCTCTTCTTCAGGAAGTTCTTCCTTCTAGCCAGTGTCCCCCGGCATTCGTCTTCTTCTCCGTTTGTTGTATGGCCGCACCTCCGTGACAGGCCAGTGATGTTGAGATTCCCAATCCTCCGTCGAACCTTACCAAGACTCGCACGGGAGGAGTCTCGGCTTTCGTCGGGGCGATGCCCCTTCCAGGGTCGCTGAGGACAGGGAAGCGGCCGTCAATCGGGCATCCACCGCGCATCACCCCGGAATTGTTGAGTGGACATCCGTTTCGGATGGCGCAGGTTTGGGACGCGCTCTGACCCGGCGCTCAACAACCCAATTTCCATGGCCATCCACGTTGCTCTGCGACACGTCACTCACTACACCTATGACACGGCTGTCGGTCATGGACCGCATGTGATCCGATTGCGGCCAGCACCGCATTGCCGGACTCCCATTCTTAGCTATTCCCAGAAGATCACCGGGGGGGAGCACTTCCTGCATTGGCAGCAGGATCCTTTTTCCAACTGGAATGCCCGGGTGGTTTTCCCCGATCCGATGCTCGAGATGAAAATCGAGATCGAGGTGGTCGCGGAAATGGCCGTCTACAATCCGTTCGATTTCTTCCTGGATGAATCGGCCAACCAATTTCCTTTCGAGTACGGCGCGGTGCTGGCGAAGGATTTGGAACCGTTCCGGGTCCGTCCCGCATCCAGCCCGAAGTTGGATGCACTTGTGGCCGAGTTGAGGCAGCAATGGATGCCACCTCGGTCCAAGGACTCGGAAAAAACGGTGCGAACCATTGATTTCGTGGTGGGGTTGAACCAGCACGTGCAGCAGGCCGTGCGGTATTTGATCCGTCTCGAGCCCGGGGTCCAGACCGCTGAAGAAACCCTCACCCTCGGCAGCGGATCCTGCCGCGATTCGGCGTGGTTGCTGGTGCAGCTCTTCCGCTCGATGGGATTGGCCGCCCGCTTTGTGAGCGGCTACCTCATTCAGTTGGCGCCGGATCAGAAGTCTTTGGACGGTCCCAGCGGCACCGAGGTGGATTTCACCGATTTGCATGCCTGGTGCGAGGTGTATCTGCCGGGAGGTGGGTGGATCGGGCTCGATCCGACCTCGGGTTTGTTGGCGGGCGAAGGACACATCCCACTCAGTTGCACTCCGGAGCCTTCCACTGCGGCACCCGTCACCGGTGGTATCGGGAAATGCGAATCGAAACTGCACCACGAGATGCAGGTGACCCGCATCTACGAGTCTCCTCGGGTGACCAAGCCGTATTCCGAAGCCCAATGGGCGCAGATCCAGTCGCTGGGACATCGGATCGATGAAGACCTTCAGGCCGGGGATGTGCGGCTGACCATGGGCGGCGAGCCCACGTTCGTGTCCGTCGATGATCCGGAGGGTGCCGAATGGAATTTCACGGCGGTTTCTCCGGCCAAGCGGGTCCTGTCCGGAACACTGCTCAAGCGCCTTCGTTCGCGGATGGCTCCGGGATCTCTGCTGCATTATGGGCAGGGCAAGTGGTACCCAGGTGAGCCCTTGCCGCGATGGGCGCTTTCGGCCTTTTGGCGAAAGGACGGCGTACCCATCTGGAAGGACGATTCGCTCATCGCCGACGAATCCAAGGACTACGGTCACGGTACGACCGAAGCCCATGAACTCATCCGGCGGTTGGCCCGGAATCTGGGCGGCAACCCCGCCCACGTCCTGCCGGCCTACGAGGACTTGTTCTACTACACCTGGAAGGAACGTCGGTTGCCCTCCAATGTCTCTCCGACTTCCTCGAACTGGAAGAATGCGCAGGAGCGCGAACGTCTGGCCCGTGTCTTTCAGCGGGGTCTGGGTGAGGTGGTCGGTTATGCCCTGCCCATCGAAGTTGTAGGGGGTCACGCGGGGAGTATCCAGTGGCGCAGCGGAGCGTGGTTCCTGCGGGATGGTGAAACCTTGTGGCTGATTCCGGGAGATTCGGCGATGGGGCTCCGACTGCCGCTCGACTCCATTCCTTGGGTGACCGATCGTGAAAATCCGTGGATTTGGCCGCAGGATCCTTCGGCGCCCTTGCCGCCCTTGCCGCGAGAATTTGTAAAGCGCCTGGACCCTTCGGCCGCAGGACAGGCTTATGTCACCGGAGCTCCGGCAGCACGCCCGGCGGGAATGGGTCCTGGCCAGCGCGCTCAGACTCCGCTGCCAGCGCGCGATCCGCGGGAAGGTCAGGCACCTGCTCCCGGCCAGAGCGCTCCGTGGATCGTCCGCACGGCCCTGTGCGTGGAGCCGCGCGAGGGGCGGTTGCACATCTTCTTGCCGCCGGTGTCCACCGCCGAATCCTACCTGGATCTGGTCTCCACGATCGAATCGACCGTGTCGGCGATGGGTGTTCCGGTGATCCTGGAAGGCGAGGCCCCGCCGCGCGATCCGAGACTGAACAAACTCTCGGTGACCCCCGATCCCGGCGTGATCGAGGTCAACTTACACCCCAGCCGCAGTTGGGGAGAACTCGTGGACCGCACCACCGTGCTTTACGAAGAAGCCCGGCAAACCCGTTTGCGGGCCGAAAAGTTCATGCTCGATGGCCGGCACAGCGGCACCGGCGGCGGCAACCACATCATTCTCGGCGGCGAGACACCGGGTGATTCACCCATCCTGCGGCGTCCGGACTTGCTCAGGTCGCTCCTGGGTTATTGGCAGAATCATCCCTCACTGAGCTGGCTCTTCAGCGGGCTTTTCGTCGGTCCGACCAGCCAAGCCCCCCGCGTGGACGAGGCCCGCAACGATTCGCTGTACGAGTTGGAGGTCGCCTTCCGCGAACTGGATCGGCAGACGGCCTCGCACGGACCCGCGGTGCCGCCGTGGTTGGTGGACCGGTTGTTCCGGAACTTGTTGATCGATTCCAGCGGCAACACGCATCGGTCGGAGTTCAGTATCGACAAGCTCTTCGCACCGGAAAGCGCGACCGGCCGGCTGGGCCTCGTGGAGATGCGGGCTTTCGAGATGCCGCCCCATGCGCAGATGAGTCTGGCCCAGCACCTGTTGCTGCGCGGGTTGGTCTCGACCTTCTGGAAAAAGCCCTACACCCAAGAGTTGGTGCGCTGGGGAACCGACCTCCACGACCGGTGGATGCTTCCGCATTTCTGCGAGACGGATTTCCGCGAGGTCATCCGCGACCTGCGGGAGGCTGGGTATCCCTTTGAGATGGAATGGTTCGCGCCGCAGTTTGAGTTCCGTTTCCCCCGCATCGGAGACTTTACCCAGCGTGATGTGCGGGTGGAAATCCGTTCCGCGCTGGAACCCTGGCATGTGCTGGGTGAAGAGCCTGGCGGCGGCGGGACTGTCCGCTATGTGGACAGCTCGCTTGAGCGTGTTCAGGTCCAGGCGCAGGGACTCATCGGAAAACGCTTTGCCCTGACCGTGAACGGGCGACGCCTGCCCATGCATCCCACGGGCACCCAGGGCGAGGCAGTGGCCGGTGTTCGATACCGGGCATGGCAGCCTCCGGTGTGCTTGCAACCCACGATTGGTGCCCATGCGCCGTTGACCTTTGATCTCTACGACACGTGGAATGAGCGTTCCATCGGTGGATGCACTTATCACGTGGCGCATCCGGGCGGGCGCAATTACGAGACGTTTCCCGTGAATGCCTACGAGGCAGAGAGTCGGCGCTTGGCGCGGTTCTTCGCCACGGGCGCAACTCAAGGGCGTTTTGTGCCGAAGCCCGAGGCATTGAATGCGGACTTCCCGGTCACGCTCGATTTGCGCCGCTGATCAATAGGGAGATTCCGGGGCGGGTGCCTCGCGCAGGAACGCGGCCACCGATGAACCTTCTCGGGTCGGCGGTTGGCAGGCGCTGCCGGTGCACAGATAAGCCAAGGAGCGTTCCTCGTCACCGGGCAGCGTTAGCGCGAAGGGATCCACCGGCCCGTGATTGCCGAGGATGACACGGTGGGGTTCGAAGGCTCCATGCGCGTGTTGGAGCAGAGCACGGGTGGATCCGCACAGCCAATCGCCCACGATGACCACCCGCTTGGGTTCCTGAAGTGCGAAGTCGAGGGCGCAGAGCAGGAACGGCACGACCTGCGGCGTCTGGTGCAGTTTTTGGGCGAAGAGCCGCAGGGTTTTCTCGGCCGCCTCCCGCCAGTCGGGACGTGCGCAAAGGGAGGACAGTCGGAGCAGGGCCAAACTGGCCACGGCATTTCCGGACGGTTCGGCTCCGTCGTAGTCTTCCTTCACGCGCATCAGCAGGTGGGGGGTGTCGGCCCCGCTTTGCCAGAAGCCACCGCCCGCCGGGTCGTAGAAGCGTTCCATCATGGCCTCGGCCAATTGGACAGCAAAAGTGAGGTGAGTGGGATTGAGCGTGGCTTCGTAGAGATCGATGGTGCCCGCCAGCAGGTGCGCGTAGGCCTCGAGCAATTGGACTGAATCGCGTTCGTCGTCGCGCCAGCGGTGGTACAGCGTGCCTCGATTCTCGGCGGTCGGTGGCACCCAGAGGCGTTCCTGAATGAAGGCCACATTGTTTTCAGCCATCGTCCGGAACTCCTCGTCACCGAGGATGGCGTAGGCCCGGGCGCAAGCTCCGAGCATCATGCCGTTCCAGGAGGCCAGAACCTTGTCGTCACGATGGGGGCGCACTCGGCGGGAAAGCACCGCACGCATGGTAGCGAGCGATTCCTCGAGCAACGGTCGATCTGCCTCGGGTACTTCGGCCTGGGCGAGGGACAGCACGTTGAGTCCCGGCAAGGGTTCCGGATCGCTGTGGTCGATGAAGTTGCCCTCGCGCGTGATGCCGAACCGGGTTGCGACCACGTTGAAGGCTTCGGGGCTGAGCAACCCCGACAGTTCAGCCTGGGTCCAGCAGTAGAATTTCCCTTCCTTGCCTTCGCTGTCGGCATCCTCGGCCGAATAAAACCCGCCCTCTGGGTGGGTCATGTCGTTGGCTACATAGCGCAGGATGTCCCGGGCAACGTCGGCATGCCGAGACTCGCCGGAAACCAAGAACGCCTCGAGGTAGAGGACGGTCAGTTGGGCGTTGTCGTAGAGCATCTTCTCGAAGTGAGGCACGAGCCACCGTTCATCGACGCTGTATCGGGCAAATCCACCTCCCAGGTGATCTCGGATGCCTCCGGCGGCCATGCGGTCACAGGTCGTGAGAACCGCTTGAACCGCCTCGGCATCGCCGAATCTGCGGGCATACCTTAGCAGGTAGAGCGGTTGGCTGGGACGCGGGAACTTTGGAGTACTGCCAAAGCCGCCGTTCACGGGGTCGAATTCTCCGAGCAGAGTCTGACCACCTCCATGCAGTTCCCGCGGCCCCGTCGGGAAAGCGTTGTCGGGATCTTGGACGATCATTTCGCGAAGGCGTGTCGTGAGATCGACGGCGGAAGCATTCAGGTCTTCGCGGCGGGTCTTCCACAGTTCGACGATCCGCTCCAGGAGGGTCAGGAAGCTGGGCCGACCATGCTTGGCCTCCGGCGGGAAATAGGTGCCGCCGTAGAAGGGTTGTAGGTCGGGAGTCAGGAAGACGTTGAGGGGCCACCCGCCGCCGCCGGTGGTCATTTGCACGAAGCTCATGTGGATCTTGTCCACGTCCGGGCGTTCCTCGCGGTCCACCTTGATGCTGATGAAGTGCTCCTTCAGGTAGGCGCCCACGGCCTCATTCTCAAAGGTCTCGCGCTCCATCACATGACACCAGTGGCAGGTCGAGTAACCGATGCTCAGGAAGAGGGGTTTGTCTTGGGTGCGAGCCTGATCGAAGGCCTCGTCGCCCCAGGGGAACCAGTCCACCGGATTGCCTGCATGCTGCAGCAGGTAGGGGGATTTCTCGTCGGCCAGTCGATTGCGTTGTTCCGATGCGGAGCTCACAGGTCGTTGAGCATATCTCCGGTGGTTCCGGGAACAAGCCGGTACCCGGATTCCAAGGTGATCGTTCACGATCGAGGTGGGTGGGTGGTGGAATCAAACGCTGTCGAGTTCTTGAAAGGATCCGGCCGCTCGGGCTTCCTAGGGTCTTCATGGCGTCCGACCTCGACCCCTTCTATTTGAACACCCTGCGGCAATTGGTCCGGGAAGGGGTGATGGATCCGGCGTCGAGCCTGCTGTGTGTCTGCGCCGGGGAGCGGGATCACCAGACCTTGAAAGAGGCCGGATTCCCCAACGTGACGTTGACCAATCTCGAAACGCGCTGGGAATTGAAAAACCCAGGCACCCACAAGGTGGCCTACGGGGACGTGGAAAACCTGACCTTTCCAGACAAGGCCTTCGACTTTGTGATCGCCCACAATGGGTTGCATCACTGTGCCTCTCCTCACCGGGGACTTTTGGAAATGCACCGGGTGGCGCGGAAAGGGGTTCTAGTCTTTGAACCCCGAGATTCGTTGGTGTCCCGTTTGGGGGTCCTCTTCGGGTTGGGGCAGGACTATGAGACCGCTGCCGTGGCCTTGAGCTATGACCGGGTAAGCGGTGGGTGGCGCAATGGTCCCGTTCCCAACTATGTGTACCGTTGGACCGAACGGGAGATCGAGAAGGTGATCCGCAGCGCGACGCCTTGGATGATTTGCGGTTTTCGCTACTTCCATGCCACCCGTCCACCGTCTGGTGCGGCCAACCGGCGCAACCCGCTGATCCGTCTGGGACTACAAATAGCCATTCCGCTGGCGACGGTGCTGGGCAAACTCATCCCCTCACAAACCAACTGCTTCGCCTTTCTGGTGACCCAACCGCCCTCAGGTCAGGGGAATCCGCCGTGGATCCGTTGGAATGACGGTGTTCCAACGTTGGATCCGGAATGGGCCCGGCGGGAGTACCGACAGTAGCGTTGGGATTCCGGGGGACTGATCCTTATGGCCTGTTCAACCGTACGGCTGAAAAGACATTGAAGGTCGGATCGGGAAGGGGGTTCTATTGACGGGACATGGTCGCCGCTCAGGAACAAGTCCAGAAAGCCCTCTTTGGGGTCTTCCTCATCGTAGCATTGCTGCTGTTCGCCATTTTGTTGGGGTCCGTTCAGATCCTGGCGCTCATGGGTTTTGTTGCAGTCCTCTGGGCACTCACGTTGCCCCAGCACGGAACCCTGGCTCTGGTGCTGGGATCGGTGATGATCAATTCTTCACTGCTGGTGCCCTTCGTTTCCGGTCGCCCCTTCTTCTGGGAGGCGAGTTTGATGCTGTCGATCAGTGGGCTGCCCCTCATGTTTGCGATGCGCCGCAATGCACCGGAATTCGGAGATCGGATCCGGGAGTACCGGTGGGCGTTCATCGGCTTGGGCACCTTCTTTCTGGTGTTGATGTCCCTGATCAAGTTTCGCGGATTTGGTCTCAACGTGCTCGGTCAAGGTCAGGTGGGTGGACGGGCCTACATCACGCAATTCTTGGGATTGTTGTTCCCGGTGCTCTTCCTAGCCGTGCCGACCACACCCCAGATGTTGATTCGCATTTATGTGGCCCACTGCCTCATGAGCATGTCCTTTCTGCTGTCGGACTTTGCTTTGGCGGCCGGTACGGGCCCTCTCTGGGTGCTGCTGTCGTTCTTCGGTCTTTCCACCGACAGTTTGGCGTTCGAGGTGCAGTCTCTCGAGGGTGGTGTCCGGCGTTTCCAATCGGTTGCCTTCGTGTCGCGCGATCTTGTCTACCTCATGTTGGTGATGGTTCCTGCCTCGCGCTCCTTGTCGATGGGAACCGTGACACGCGTGCTGGCGATCCTAGGACTGCTCGGAGGAAGCGCTCTGGGTGGGCATCGTATGTCGATGATCATCATCCCGTCGGTCATCTTGGTTTCGAGCTTCGTGCAGCGAACCGTTTCAATGGCCAAGGTGGTGGTTTCCGTCATCCTGCTGGGTCTGGTTCTGATGGTGACTTATCAGACGGCCCGGCAATTACCCCATTCGGCGCAGCGCATGTTGTCAGTTTTGCCGGGGATCGAAATTGATCCGCTGGCCAGTGTGGATGCCGAGAACTCCACGACCGGCCGTGCCTCCATGCGCCGAATTGCCTTCGATATCGCCCCGAATTTCCTCTGGATCGGCCGCGGCCTGGGCTACGTGCCGGATATCAGTCACTTGTACACCCACAATGAGATCGATCAGTACGGCATGCTCGAGCAAAGTTTGGATCAAGGCATCTTTTATGCCGGCATTCCCAGCCTGCTGGTGAATCTGGGACTGCCCGGCGTGGCTGGTGTGTTGGTCTTTCTTGGTACGGTCACCACCGTGGCCTTCCGCAATCTTCGATCGATTTATCGTGCAGGTTGTGAAACCACCTTCGATCGCCTGACCTGTCATGTCAGCTCCCTCTGGGTGGTGCAGGTGGTGACTTTCATGATCACGACCGGCGAGGCGGGTTTCTTCATGCAAACATTCGGTATGCTTTCCGGATTTGTGCT
>JARXAF010000207.1 GCA_029865985.1 Verrucomicrobiota bacterium | reverse complement strand
CCGTGGCCTCGCCCAAACCGAAGGTCAGGGGCAGGGCGCTGGAACTCAGGTACCCGCGGTTGGCTGTGACGGTGCGCCACTGGGTTTTGCCGCTGGCCTTGAGTTGCACGGTCGCACCGAGGGCGTCGCGATTGGCCCGCGTTCCCACAAGTTTGAGCCGCACCCAGCGGCGGTCGGCAGGACGGTCATTGCGCAGCAGGAGCGGACTGCCACCGGTCTGGGTGAACAGCAGATCGTCATCGCCGTCGCCGTCGAGATCAGCCTGCGCACAGCCTCGGCCTACGATCGGGGTGAACAGGGCGCTGCCCGCTTGCTCCGGCCCCACCGGCACGAAACCCGCGGCTCCGGCGTTCCAGAACAACTGGGCCGGCTGACGGTACTTCTGGCTGGCCTGAACCTTGGTGATTTCCTCCTCCAGGTGTCCGTTGACGCTGAGCAAGTCGAGACGCCCGTCGAGGTCCCAGTCGAAGAACATCACCCCGAACTTCAGCGGCAGACGGCTGGTGGGACCGACTCCCCAGGAGATGGACTCATCGGTGAAGAGACCCGCCGTTGCACCGCCGACGTAGAGGGCCGTCATTTCATTGGCGAAGTTGCCGATGGCGATGCCCAGCTTGCCGTCGTCGGTGAAGCGGGCGGCATCGATGCCCATGGCGCCACGCGTGTTGCCGTAGCTGTCGAAGGCGATGCCCGTCAGGGCTCCGACCTCCTTGAAACGACCATCGCGCTGGTTTTCGAAGACGAAGTTCTGGACCGTATCGTTGGCCACGATGAGGTCGGTGAAACCGTCGGTGTTGAAATCCACGGCCACCACGCCGAGCGACTTGGCCGCGGGGACCCCGGTGGAGGGATTGGTCACCTGCACGCCGCCCTCCTTGCTGATGTCGGTGAAGCGTCCGCCGCCTTCATTGCGGTAGAGGTGCGGGAACGATCCCTGGAAATTCATGGGCGGACCGTAGGCTCGGGTGGATCCGTCGATCTTGTAGCCCACCTCGGCGTCGATGGCTCGGGACCATTTCACGTAGCTGGCCACGAACAAATCGAGGTCGCCGTCGTTGTCGAGGTCGAACCAGGTGGCCGCGGTGCTCCACTCATCGGGGCCGCCACCCACGCCGGCCGCTGCGCTGACGTCCTTGAAGTGTCCGCCACCCTCATTGTGGAAGAGGTGAGCCCCACCCACGGCGGTGATCAGGACGTCGGGCTTGCCGTCGTTGTCGTAGTCACCCACCGCCGCACCCATGCCGTAGAATGGCGTCTCGAGGCCGGATCCGGCCGAGATGTCGGTGAAGCGGATGGCTCCGCCGGCCGAGGTGTCGTTGCGGTAGAGGGCACAACCGGGAGAAGCCGACCCTTGGGCATCCCAAGGCCAGCGGTTGCCATTGACCAGAAGCAGGTCGGCATCGCCATCGCCATCCGCGTCGAAGAAGGCCGCGCCAGAGCCCATGGTCTCAGGCAGCAGCTTCTCGCCGGTGGCTCCCGTGAAATGACGAAACTGGAGCCCTGCCGCCGTGCTCACCTCGGTGAACGGCACCTTGGGCAGGGTGAGTTTCTGGGCGGTTTGAACCGTTTGTGGGGCCGTCAGCGGAGTCACTTGAACCTTGGCCGGCCCCGCGGTCTTACGCAGCGCAAAGAAAGCACCCACGCCCAAGACTCCCAGCGTGATCAGGGCGACCAGAGACCATCGGAGTCCGGTGCGGATGGCGCGATCGTCGGACGCGACCCACTCTTCGGATTCGTTCGGGCCCTTCGGATTCTGGGACATGTCGGTGGAAAGATATCAGGGGGTGGAGCCGAGGTCAGGGAATCAGCGAGCAGCGGTGGTCTTGGAGGGCAGGGGGACATGGGCGGGTTCGGCCGTCGTCATGGCCCGGGACTGCGGCGCACCGATGGACAAGCTCTGCGGATGTTGCAAGTCGTAGATCACGATGGCCTGAGTGGCGTGGTCGGCCGCGGGGTTGTTCCGGCGGGCGATGGTCACGGCGCGGTCGCGGGCGTTGTCGTCGGGCCGGTAGCGCTCGTGGAGCTTTCGGTGCCGTTCGCTGGCGGCGGCGTCGCCCAGGGCGGCGTGGATGAGGCCCAGGTTGTAATGCGCGGTGAGATTCTCGGGGTCGATGGTCAGAGTGCGTTCGAAGCGTGTGGCCGCAGCCCGCAGGAACTCTTCCTTTCGAGCCGGATTGGCGCGTTCCATCTTGGCCCGCTCGAAGAGCGTTTGCCCCAGTTCATTGACGACCTCGTAGTCGCGGCTGAAATCGAAGCCACGCTTTTCCAACTCCGGATAGCGGTCTTCGAGAATGCTCGTGAGCTGTTGGATGGACTCGTCGAGGAATCCATTCTGTTTGTTCACCAGGCCGTTGAGCCAAGCGATGGTCCAGCGGTTCCCGGGCGGGTCGAAGCGCTTGGCGTCGTTGGCGCGCTGCAGGGCAGCCACCGCGTCATCGAGTCGGCCTTCCTTGAAGAAGACGCGTGCGAGGTTCAGCGGGCCGTCGGCGCGGCCGAGGGCTTCCACCCGGTTGAAGGCGCCAGCCGCCTGGATGAGTTCGCCCTTCTCGCTGCCCTTGTCGCCCTTCAGGAAGAGGCCGATGCCGTAGTCGTTCCAGCGCTGCCATTCGGGAATCTTGGAGGGGGCGTTGGTGCTCGCGGTTGCTCGGTTGGCCCCGCCTTCGATCTCGAACTCGAGCCGATCCGACGCCAGCAGGGTGACCGGCAGATCGTTGGTCAAAAGGAGGGGACCGCCGCGGACGTAGTTCGACGCGTAGGTGTAGTTGAAGTAAATGGTGTCGAACTTCCGGTAGTTGACCTTCACCTCGACCGTCAGCGGCGAGCGCTGCTGTTCGGGCACGGTGAGCTTGTAGTGCAGCACATGCGCCGCTCCGGGAGGGATCTGGTTGTTGTAGAGCGGGGTGAAGATGTCCTGCGCGTTGCGGTTGTCGATGCGGTTGCCGTCCTTGTCGAGCATGTAGACGTTGAGGAAGTGGGACCACGGGTCCACCTCGCCATGACGCCCGGTGGCTCCGGATCGTCCCACCACCTGGCCTTGCCCATCGGTCACCGACACATCGGCCCAGATCTCGTTGGAATCGACCGTGCCCTGCGTGAGCGGGTGTCCCAGTTTGAGCGTCCGGACCACCGTCTCGAGGAGGTAGGTCTTGCCCGGCTTGAGCCGTGGCAGGGTAGGGCGCAGCGGCGCGACCAGCGGCGAATCAATGGTGCCGCCCTCCTTGACGCCGAAGAGGTCGACGCGAATGCAGTCCTTCAGGAAGTCCTGCTGGCGACGAATGGCTTCCTTTTGCTCGGGCCCGGCGGGCAGCACCTTGGCCGGCACCCCGGTATTGGCTCCGGGAAACGCATGGCTGTGGACGGCCAGGAAGTCATTGGTGCCGTACTTCTTGGCCCCGAAATCGGTGGAGGCTTGGAGCGGCATGTGGCACTCGGCGCAATTGGCCTTGGCCTTGTCGGGATAATAGAACGACCGCGCATTCACGCCTGAAACGCCTGAGAGCAGGTACGAATCGTAGTGGTTCTGGCCGCGCAGGAACTCCTTGTAGTGGTTCACCGCGTAGGGGATGCCCACCTTGTGACAGGTGGAGCAGAACTCGGCCGTCTTATGGAAGGGCTTGAGGAAGGTCTCCTTGTGGAACTGCGGCTTGCCCTTCACCAGCTGCTTATTAACGAAGTAGGCCAGCGAGTTGGTGGGCGCGAAAGCGAAGGGAGAGTGGACCGGTTCTTCGATGGTGTAGTTGCCGTTGCCGATGGGGCCCTTGTCTGCGCCCTCGAGGTGCGTGATGGAGTGACACGTCACGCAGGTGATGCCCGCCTGCGAGGTCGGGTGGTTCACCATGTCGAAATTCGGATCGTCGAAGGCACCCGAGAAGAACGGCACCGGGTCATGGCAGCCGGCACACCAGCGGGAAGCTTGCACCGATCCGTCGCGTTTTAGGGCCGCCTCACGGGTCTGGCGGATGCTGAACAGGTAGAAGGGGTTGTTGAACGAGCTGAACTTGTGCGCCGAGTGGATGTACGAATTGAAGACGTCCTTGTGGCACTCCAAGCAGTACTCGTTGTTCATCAGCGCCTTGGCCGGGATGAACTTGCCATTGGCCGTCCGGGCGCTGCTGGGCATGAAGTACTTCTCGCCCGAGGCCGGCGCCTTGGCCGACCAAATGCGCGGGTCGTGCCGGTGGAAGGCCACCAGAATCACCACCGCCGCAGCGACGGCCGAGCCCCAGCTAATCCCCATCTTCCAGCGGATGCGTGGCCCGGCCAGGCGGTGCAGCAAGTAGAGCCAGATGCAGAGCAACGGCGTAATGATGTGAGCCCAATACGCCACGGACCGACTGCGCTCGCTCTTGACCTGAATCCACTCGAGGCCATCAAAGCGCACCAGCACCACGCCTGAAATTAGCACCACTAGACTGATGGCGAAGAGCGCATAGCCGACATAGACGGCCTTGCGATTGGGGCGATTCCAGGTGTTGGCAATATGAACCCAATTGAAGATCAGGAAGGGCACCACGAAGAGCAGCCCCAAGATGAGGTGGGCCAGGAACTGAATTTGGTAGGCGTAGTTCTGGTAGCTCACCCCGCTGGCCTGGTCTTTCCAGGTCATGAAGGTAATGGTGAGCAAGTACACCGAGTTGGCTCCCAAGAGCGCCAAGAGCACCCAAATAATGTTCAGCACCCAGCGAAGCCGCGGACCGATGGCGCGGACGTAGCGCTTCGGTGCTGCCGGGGGACTAGTTGTCGGGTCGGTTTCTCCCATGAGTGTTAAGGGATAGGGGACTATAAGTGGGGATTTTCCACAACTGGGGGGCGAATTGGACTTGGCCGGGGGCGAATTGCTTCGGGCTGACCTGGTTCTTAAGGCCCAAGGCCCGGTGGGCCCAGTTTTTCTACCGAGACCGAGGTTGATGATTGGCTGTTTTTTCCGTCAGCCTTAACCCATGGCCGATGCTCCGGTGACCACTCCCGCCGCCCTGTCGAAGGGGCAGATTTTCTTGAGACGCCTCGGAAGCACGCTCTTCCTGTGGTCCATCGTTTTGGCGGCCATTTTTTCGACCGATCCCTTTGTCCGGAGCTATGTCTTTCTTGGACTCATGGTGCTGTTGTCCGGATTGGGGTTGATCGAGTTCTACGGCATGGTCGAGCGACGCGGATTCGTGTGCTTCCGGTTTTGGGGTTTGGCCAACGGGCTTCTCCTCATGGCCTCTACCTTCGTGTACCTGACGGTGTATCAGCCCGGGTCGCGATTCTCGGGCCAGCCCTCGCGCGCGGCCGATTTCGAGTCGGCGGTGCTGGTGCTCTTCGTGCTGGGGCTGTGCCTGCGGGAGTTTGTCTCGAAGAAAAACCAGGGCAACGCCATGACGGCCATTTCCATGACCTTGTTGGGCCTCATGTACGTGCCGTGGCTGCTGAACTTCATCCAGAAGATCAATTTCTTCCCCGGCGTGGATGGGCGCTTCTACGTGCTGTACTTCATCGTGGTGACCAAGTTCAGCGACGTGGGGGCTTACTGCACAGGCTCGCTCATTGGCCGGCACAAGATGATCCCGCGCATCAGCCCCGGGAAGACCTGGGAGGGGTTTGCCGGTGCCGTGGTCATTTCGACGGCGTGCTCGCTGGGCCTGGCCGCGCTGTTGGGTGATCGCCTGGCCGGGATGACTCCGGTCCACGCGGTCGTGTTGGGGGTGATCCTGAGCGTCTCAGCCGTGGTCGGTGACCTCATCGAGTCGCTCTTCAAGCGCGAGGCCGGCGTGAAGGATTCCGGGCGATTCTTCCCGGGCATCGGCGGCATCCTCGACCTCCTCGACAGCCTCCTCTTCAACGCT
>JARXAF010000166.1 GCA_029865985.1 Verrucomicrobiota bacterium | reverse complement strand
TACCGGGTTATTGGATTCTTACTCTCAACATCTTGTTTCGCATGAAGATCGCTCCCTCACTGTTGCTGGCATTGCTCACCGGAACGCTTTCAGCTCTCGCCGCCTCGGGTTGGCAGACCGACTTCGCGGCCGCCCAGACTTCGGCCAAGAAGGACAGCAAGGCCATCTTGCTCGATTTCACCGGTTCGGATTGGTGCGGTTGGTGTATCAAAATGAAGAAGGATTCCCTCGATCAGAAGGCCTTTCAGGAGTTCGCCGACAAGAAGTTGGTTTTGGTGGAGGTCGATTTTCCGAATGGCAAGAAGCAGACTGATGCCGTGAAGAAGCAGAACGACGATCTCCAGAAGAAGTACAACGTGGAGGGTTTTCCCACCTTCGTTCTGGTCGATGGCGACGGCAAGGAACTCGGACGCCATGTCGGCTATCTCAAGGGAGGGCCTTCCGCTTTCGTCGAGAAAATCGAAGGTTGGACCAAGGCTGGAGCCAAGAAGTAAGCCGAAAGATTCAGACTGCGGATCCAGATTCCGTTCCCCCATGGCAGGGTCGGAATTTTGGAACGGGATTTCGCCGCAGGATTTCAGCGCAGGATGACGCTTCCACTGAAATCTGCCTCAAGGCCTCGAACAAGACGATCGCCACGCAGTTGGACAAGTTGAGCGATCGGGCCTCGGGATTCGTCATGGGGATGTCCAGCCAGTGTTCGGGATGTTCCTGGAGCAATCGTTGGGGCAATCCGGCCGTCTCTCGTCCGAACACCAAGTAATCCTCCGGAGAAAATCTCGCTTCGGTGTACCGACGAGGGGCACCTTGTTCGACAAACCACAGTCGACCGCCTTTGGGTAGACTGGCCTGGAAATCCTGCCAGTGGGGCCAGCGTTTCCAAGTGACCAGTTTCCAGTAATCCATGCCGGCCCGGGCCAGCCGCTTGTCGTCGATCTCAAATCCCAGAGGTTCGATGAGATGCAGGGTTGAGCCGGTGGCCGCACACAACCGGGCAATGTTGCCGGTATTCGGCGGAATTTCGGGTTCGACGAGGACGATGTTCACAGGGCGCAGTACTGTCTGAAACTGACCGTGACCGATTCGCACCGGCCGCGGCAATCCGCAATAGCCTGTCTTGGCGCTTGCCCCGGTGGTTCCGGGTTGGATTATCCGCGCCGCATGTCTGCCGAATCTGCCCCAAAGCCCGCACCGTTCTGGAGCACGCCGGAGTTCCCGCGAGTGCTTCCCTTTGTCGTGTTTCTGCTCATAGGGAGCCTAGCCGGGAAACTCTTCCCGGGTTCGGAATATTGGCTGTATGCCCTGAAAACCGTTGCCGTAGCCGGGATCGTCTGGGCGCTGCGTGGGCGATTGCCCGAGATGCGCTGGCAGGTGAGTGCGGCCGCCGTTGGTGTCGGTGTGTTGGTCGCCGTGATATGGATCGGGTTGGACGGGCGTATCCCATCGCTGTCGGCACTTTATGACCGGATCTCGAGCCTTTGGACCGGTCGAGCGCCGGAGCCTCAGCCGGTGGATCCGCCGTGGAACCCGCTGGCGTTCTTCAAGGAGGCTCCGGCATTGGGTTGGGGTTTTCTGGCCATTCGCGTATTGGGACGCTCGCTGCTGGTGCCCATGATTGAAGAGGTGTTCTACCGTTCCTTCCTGTATCGGATGATTGTCCGTCCGGAATTTCTCGAAGTGCCCTTGCGCGCTTGGAATCCGATGGCCTTCGCCGGTACGTGCCTGCTCTTTGGATTGAGCCACCCCGGTCAATGGTTGGCTGCCATTGCTTGCGCGGCGTTGTATCAAGGGTTGGTGCTGCGCTACGGACGACTGGGTGATGCGATGGTGGCTCATGGTGTGACCAACGGGATCATCAGCGTGTATGCCATTTCCACCGGTCAGTGGCAGTTCACCTGATCGGATCCCATCCGCGATTTCGTCCGAGCATGGACTCCCCACCCACCATCCCCACCACGGAGGGGGCTTCTCCGGCCCGGATGGGCTTTCGGAGCGATTCCCTGCCGCCCTGTGTGGTCTTTGAAGATGAAGACCTTCTGGTCGTGAACAAACCACCGGGTTGGAACACCCACGCACCGAGTCCGTATGCCGGTGAGGGTTTGTATGAGTGGCTTCGAAATCGGGAACCCCGATGGGCCGATTTGGCCCTCTTGCATCGTCTCGACAAGGAAACGTCCGGGCTGATGGTCTTTGGGAAGACACCCTTGGCCAATCGGTCGCTGACGCAGCAGTTCGAACAGCGTCGGGTGGAGAAGGTCTACCGACTGCGCACCGCGCGCACCGTCCCGGACGTCGAGTGGACGGCGGATGCTTCGGTGGTGAGAGCGGGCGATCGCTATGTAGCCCGACCCTATGCCGTCGGCTTGGATCCCGCGGAGACGCGGTTCCAGCGGGTGGCACAAGGCAATG
Organism: Verrucomicrobiota bacterium; assembly: GCA_029865985.1. GTDB lineage: Bacteria > Verrucomicrobiota > Verrucomicrobiia > Limisphaerales > UBA9464 > SXXZ01. The sequence continues at coordinate 6,999 of JARXAF010000166.1, read as the reverse complement.
GGTGGACGGAGTGGGAGGCTTTTCCGCGAACGGGACGAACTCATCAAATCCGAGTCCACGCGGCCCATAGCGGCATGCCTCTCTTGGGGGATTCACTGTACGGAGGCGCTCCCGCCGGGCGGCTGCACTTGGCGGCTTATCGACTGAGCTTTGAGCACCCGCGGACGGGCGGACCCGTGAGTTGGTCGGTCGAGCCACAGTGGGATCTCGACGCTCGGAGCCTATTGCGACGAGCCGTTATCCCGCCGACCGAGACGGATGCGTATCGATGTCGGCACGGAGCCTCGGATGACTCTGGTGGCGGGCTTTATCTGGATGCGCTGGGGCCGTTCCATCTGATGCATAGCGATCCGGAAGGTGATGCCGGTATTGATGCGGGTTTCGATGTGGGCGTAGGTATTGAGGCGGCCCACTTGTATCACCGGCGACTGAATCGGCGGGTGGGTTTTTCCGGCACCGAGGAGAATTGTCCCCGCTGGATTCGGGGCGATCACGCTCCGGAGGCCTTCACGATTCGGGAGAATGGGGTTCGTTATGAGTTGCGGTTCGACTCTGGATACAGCGTCGGTCTTTTTCTGGATCAGCGGGACAATCGCCGCCGCCTCCTCACTGGCCATGTCGCTGCCGGTTTCCCGTTGCATGGAGTTCCGGTTCCAAAGGCTGAAATTCTCAACTGCTTTGCCTACACCTGCGCCTTCAGTGTTTCTGCGGCGCTGGGTGGGGCCAGGACCACGAGTTTGGACTTGTCCCGCAAATACCTGGACTGGGGGCGTCGCAACTTTGAACTCAATGGTCTGAACCCGGCGGAACACGATTTCATCTTTGGGGATGTTTTTGATTGGCTCCGGCGTCTGGGCAAGAAGGGGCGGATGTTCGATGCCGTGCTCCTGGACCCACCGACCTTTTCACGGTCGAAGGAACGTGGGGATTTTCGGGCCGAGCACGATTACGGAACACTCGCGGCATCGGCCGCTGCGGTACTCAAACCGGGCGGCATCCTCTTTGCCTCAACCAATGCAGCCCGTTTGGAACCCGAAGTGTTTCTCAGCCAAATCCGTTTCGCCTTGGCGCAGGCGGGGCGTCGCGTGTTGTTGGAGCATTATGTGCCTCAGCCGACCGATTTCCCCATCTGCCGTGAAGAACCTGCCTATTTGAAGACGGTGTGGATGCGGGTGGCCTGAGGTTCAACTCGGTTAAGATCGTTGTTCAAAGGCGTCCCTGTATTGCCACTGACTCGTTGGTCCTTATAGTCTCACTCAATGGCAGAGAAGACGTTGGTGGAGATTCCGGTCGCCCAGAGGGAATTGTTCGACAAGGGGTTGGCCGCCCTCCAAAAGAACAATCTCGATTATGCAGTGACGTTGTTCGTTCAGGTGTTGAAGTTGGAGCCGGGTTTTTATGAATGCCGCGAGGCACTTCGCGCTGCACAACACAAGCGGGCTGGGAACCGTGGTGGAGGTTTGTTCAAAAAGTGGCTGGGCTCTGCCAATACACTGACCTCCGGAAGGCTGGCACTCCGCTCAAACCCATTGGAGGCGATCCTCATCGCCGAGGAGGCGCTCAATCAAGATCCCTCCAATATGCAGGCCCACGACTTGTTGGCCGATGCCGCTTTGCAGGCTCATTTGCCGAAGACGGCGCTGCTGTCCCTCGAGGTGGCCTTCAAATCCAGTCCTTCTGATCGGAAGTTGGCGGAGAAACTGGTGGAGGCTCATACCCAGTTGGGCAACCAAGCCCGGGCCGAAAAACTATTACGCGACCTTCTGGTTGGGGATCCGGGAAACCCGACTCTCAACGAACGACTCAAGAACCTGCTGGCCTTGCGCACTCTCAAGGAAGGGGGATACGAACAGCTTTCCAGTGGTACCGGTAGCTACCGCGATGTCTTGCGTGACAAGGAACAAGCCAAGTCGTTGGAACAAGAGCACCGCGAGGTGAAGGATGTGGATGTGCTTGAGCGCCTCATTGCTGAGCAGGAAGTACTTCGGGTGGCCGATCCTGCTAATCCGCGGGTCCTGCGCACCTTGGCCGACCTTTGCCTGAAGAAATCAGATTTTGATCGAGCTATCGGGTATTTCGAAGCGGTGTTGTCGGTAACGGGCATGAATGACCCGCTCATCCTTCAATGCATCCGGGATGCGCGCGTGGCTCAATTTGGTGCGACCGAAAAGACCTTGGATACCCAGACCGAAGACGGTCAGAAGAATTTGGAGTCCCTGCGCGCACAGCGTCAGGATTATCTGTTGGAGGATGCAAAACGTCGGGCTGAGGCCACCCCGACCGACTTGTTGGTGCGATTCGAGTTGGGTGAACTGCACTTCAAGGCGGGGCGTTTGGGTGAAGCCATCGCCGAGTTGCAGAAGGCACAGAACAATCCCAACCGACGGATTGCAGCCATGGGTTTGCTGGCCCGGGCCTTTTTTCAACGCGGGATGAATGACATGGCGGCGAGAAAATTGCAGGAAGCGCTAAAGGAAAAGCCCGTCTTTGACGATGAAGCCAAGGACTTGACGTATCACCTCGGCACGGTCCTGGAGAAAATGAACCGCCCCCAAGAGGCCATTGAACAATTCAAGCTCATCTATGAGCAGGATATCGCCTATCGCGATGTCATGGCGCGGGTGGACCAGTACTACGCATCGCAAGGTTGACCCTCCAATCGCATACCATGGGTTCAGGAAAGTCCATCGTCTCCGACGGAAACGAGCATATGTCGCTCGAGAAAATCCTGATCGTCGAAGACAACGAGGTCATTCGCCGGGCGCTGGAGATCCAGCTCCAACGACGGCGGTTCGATGTCATCGGGGTTTCAACGTTGGCCGTTGCTCAGGACTACCTGAGCAAAGACAACTTTGACCTGGTCTTCGTGGACGTTCGCTTGCCCGACGGCGAGGGAACCGAAATTTTGCGGATCTTGCAGAATCGATCGGTCAAGCCGCTGGTGGTCATGATGACCGGCCATGCATCCATCGAATCGGCCGTGGCCTGCATGCGGGATGGCGCTTTTGATTACCTGATCAAGCCGTTTTCCTCCGACCAGATTGATATCACTCTCAAGAAGGCCCAGGAGTTTACCCAACTCATCAAGGTCAACCGATACCTGAGTCAGGGGGATCCTTCCGAGGCGACCGGTTCCGAGTTGCTCGGTCGCAGCCCGGCCATGCAGGGTTTGCGCGACCTCATCCGCAAGGTCGCTCGAACCCAAGCGACGGTGTTGGTTCAAGGGGAGAGCGGCACCGGCAAGGAGTTGGTGTCCCGGGCGATTTACCGCGAGAGTTCCCGAGCCAACGGGCCGTTCATCAAGGTAAACTGCGCGGCGATCCCGGAAAATCTCATTGAGAGCGAGTTCTTCGGGCATGAGAAGGGGGCTTTCACCGGGGCCTTGACCAAGCGCGAGGGTCGTTTCGAGTTGGCGCACGGTGGCACGATTTTGCTCGATGAAATCAGCGAGGTGGCCCCGCACGTCCAAGCCAAACTGCTCCGGGTGCTTCAAGAGCGCGAGTTGGAGCGCGTGGGTGGTAATCGACTGATCCGGGTGGATGTTCGCGTGATCGCCACCACCAACCGCAATCTCGAGGAGAGCATTGCCCGGAAGGAGTTCCGGCAAGATCTCTACTTCCGATTGAACGTGGTTCCGATTTCGGTGCCACCGCTGCGCGAGCGGCGCGAAGATATTTCGTTTTTGGCCGAGCAGTTCATGCAGCGTCTGACCCGAAAGCACGGTGTCCGGGTCAATGGCATTTCGGCTTCCTGTCAGGCGGCTTTGGTTTCCCACGATTGGCCGGGCAATGTCCGCGAGCTCCAAAATGTCATCGAGCGGGCCGTGATCTTGTGTCCCGACGGTGGAGAATTGTCGGAGGGTCACTTGGGCTTCCATCCTTCCAGCGTCACGGTGGCCATTACGCCGCCTGCCTCCTCGCGAAATCTTGCGGCCACGGGTGTGGTTGAATCGGCCGCGGCGGTCACTTCTGCCCCTTCCAGTGTTTCCGCCGCAAATCCGGCGGGTAGTTGGTCGTCCAGTCCGTCTTCCAGTCCGTCGTCCAGTCCTACTTCCGGTTCCGCTCCATTGGGACAGGGAAGCATCGTTCCGTTGGATCAGTTGGAGAAGCATGCCATCCTCCAGGCGGTGGATACCTGCGGTGGAAATCGAACCCAGGCCGCTCGACTGCTGGGAATCAGTGTCCGCACCATGCGCAACAAGCTGCGTGAATACGGAGTCGCCCCCGGTGGATCCGATGCCGGATCCGACGAGGGCGATGCTGGTACCGAAGATTCTACGAGTGATTCAGCAGGGGCTTCCCACTGAATCATTTCTCATCCTTCTGAATCCTTCGTAAACGAAGCTCTGGACCAGAATCTCTGGACTAGAACCTCTGGATTCAGACGGGGCACGTCTTCAGCGGAGGAAGGCCTCGTGCAGGCCGCCGTCCACGGTGATCACCTGTCCGGTGGTCTTGCTGAGTCGCTGGCTGATCAGCAGGAAGTAGGCTTCGGCTTGATCGCCTGGAGTGATCGGTGACTTGGTGAGGGTGCGATCTGCGTAGAACTGCGCCAGTTTGCGCACCAGCGATTCGGTGGCCTCGTCATCGGTGTAAGGGATGTTGTACTTGGCCAGGGAGCCGATGACGCGATCCCGTGGGAACATGGCCGAGCCCTGGACCACCGTGGCCGGAGCCACGCCATTGACGCGCACGAGTGGGCTCAACTCCATGGACATCTCGCGCACCAAGTGGTTGGCCGCCGCCTTGGAACAGTCGTAGGCCACGCTGCCCTTCTTGGCGACCACGGCATTGGCGCTGGTGGTGAGCACCAGATTTCCGCGCAATCCCTGTTCCTTCCAAGTCTTGGCGGCCTCGTCGCCGACCAGGTAACTGCCGGTGACGTTGATGTTGAAGGTGAGCGCCCACTTGTCATCCGGGATATGGCCGCTGGTGTCGCTGGGGACGAAGATGCCTGCGGTGACGCAAATGGAATCGAATCCGCCGTAGGCCAAGGCCACGCGGTCGAGCATGGCGCGGATGCTGGCCCGGTCGGTGATGTTGGCCGCCAAGCCGATGGCAGGACCGCAGCCGCTGATGCCTGTGCCGGCGACGCCGATGCCTTGTCCGAGCTTGGCGATGATCTCATTGGCGGTCGCTTGAGCAGCCGCCTCGTTGAGGTCTACGCACACGATCTGGGCCCCTTCCTTGCTGATGCGCAGCGCGGTCTCGCGACCGATGCCCGAACCGGCTCCGATGACGATGACCACCTGTCGGGCCAATTCCTTCTCGGGCGGCATGCGGCGCAGTTTGGCCTCTTCGAGCAGCCAGTATTCGATGTCGAAGGCTTCCTGCTGCGGGAGCGCAATGTATCGGTCGACGGCCTCGGCTCCGCGCATCACCTCGACGGCGCAGTTGTAGAACTCGGCGGTGACGCGGCTCTCCGACTTGTCCTTGCCCCAAGCCACCATGCCCAAACCGGGAATGAGGATGACCGTCGGGTTCGGATCGCGCATGGCCGGAGAGTTCGACCGCTTGCAGCGCTCGTAGTAGGACGCGTAGTCCTTGCGGTACTGTTCCAGCCCCGCCTTGAGCTTGGCTTTGAGGGCAGCACCGTCTTCGGTTTGCGGGTTCCAGTCGACGTACAGCGGCTTGATCTTGGTGCGGAGGAAGTGGTCGGGGCAGCTCGTGCCCAGTTCGGCCAAGCGGGCGGCATCCTGGGAGTTCACGAAGCGGAGGATGCGATCGTCATCTTGCACGGTGCCGATCAGCCGGCGCTGCTGGCTGACTTGGCCACGTAGCCACGGGAGGATGGCCGAGAGGATTTGGTTGCGGGCTTCTTGCGGCAAGGTCTGGTACTTGGAACCCCCAAAGGCTGTCGCGTCGCCGCCCTTGGCCTGGTACTTCGCCTCGATGAAAGCCGCGGCCTTCTCGATGTATTCGAGGGTGGCGAGGTAGCATTGCTTGTCGTCCTCGTCCCAGGAGATGAAGCCGTGTTGGCCCATCATGATGGCCTTGGCCTTGGGGTTCTTCTGGCAAACGTCCTGCATCGCCAAGCCCAGTTCGAAGCCGGGGCGCATCCAAGGAACGTAATCCATGGAATCGCCGAAGATCTCGCGGGTCAGTTCCACGCATCGGCTGGAAGCAGCGATCGCAATGATCGCGTTGGGGTGCATGTGGTCGACAAAACGCCCCGGGATGAAGCTGTGCAGCGGGGTGTCGATCGACGAGGCGCGCGGGTTGAGGTTGAAGGTGGTGTGCGAGTACATCGCCACCATGTCGTCCTCGGCCGGGGACTTCAGGCCCTTGTCGGAGCGGGCTGCATAGACGGACTGCAGGCTGATGAGGCGGTCCTGATACAGGGAGCTGAAGAACTCCCGTGAAGCCGTGCGCAAATCACCGCCGGAACCCTTCACCCAGAGAACCGTCACATCCTGACCGGTCAGGGGATCCTTCTCCACGAGTTTGGAGGAGGTGTTGCCGCCGCCGGTGTTGGTGACCCGCTGGTCGGATCCCAGCTTGTTCGAGCGATAGACCAGACGGTCGGCACCGCTCAGGGCGTTGGCTTCGGCGTCATTCCAGAGATTTGAGACGTGCTTGAATTGGCTCATGTGCAATTGGCTGCGATGTATCGGAAAGCGACTGTAAGTGGGGAACGCTGGAGTGCCCACTTTCTCCGTCAAACGGAATCTTGCCCTGGGTTTGTCTGGTCGATGCTGTTGTGGATTTTCAGTCTGCTTTAACCGACCCTTGTTTCCATGAAATCGGCCTATGAACTGGCAATGGAGCGTTTGAGCAAGACAGCGCCTGCCGCCAAGTTGACCGCTGCCCAGAAGGCGGATTTGGCGGAGTTGGATTCGGTTTATGCGGCAAAATTGGCGCAAGCCGACTTGTCCACCCGTGAAGCCATCCAGGCAGCGCAATCGGCCGGTGATTACCAAACCGAGGACTTGCTTCGCCAGCGTTATGCGGCGGACAAGGCCAAGCTGGAATCCGAACGCGAGGCCAAGAAGGACCGGGT
>JARXAF010000154.1 GCA_029865985.1 Verrucomicrobiota bacterium | reverse complement strand
TCGTATGCATGCCAGTGTGAATGCTGCCTCGCCCATTGCCGTGGGGGACGGAGTCTTTATGACCTCCAGCTATGGCGTTGGGGCCATCTTGCTCAAACCCGATGGAAAGACCCTTCGGCCCGCGTGGTCGGGTGACGAGTCACTCTCTTCCCATTTTGCCACGCCGGTGTTGGTTGATGGTTTCTTGTATGGATTCCATGGACGCCAGGAATCGGGTCCCGACTTCCGCTGCATCGAGGCCAGCTCCGGAAAAGTCCGGTGGTCGTTGGAGCGGGCCGGATCAGGATCGGTTTTGGCAGCCGGTCGAAAACTCGTACTGCTCATGGAGAGTGGAGAAGTGCGCGTTTTGGAAGCCAACCCGGAGAAGCCCGTCGAAAAGGGTCGATTCCAGGCCGGGGTTTCAGGGGCACGAGCCCTGCCCGCATTGGCTCTCGGTCGGTTCTTCTTTAGGGATCGGGCTCACCTGCTTTGCCTAGAGATTTCCCGCTGAATCACCGGCTCGTCTTTGGTGGAAAAAACAGAATCTTGCGGTTTCGATTTGCCTGCATTGGTTCCAGCGGGTAGTTGCACGTTCGTCCATCGGCCGGTATTTTTATTTACACTATTTTTATGCCCAACGCCTACCACGCTTCGATCGAAGGCGCCCAGCACGGCGCGAAGTCCCTTGAGCAGTTCCTCGACTATGCCAAGAACGCCGGTGCAGCCGGTGCACAGCCCAGCAACTACATGCTGAGCGACGGCAAGGGGGGCTTCCGAAAAGCCAAGGACATCGCCGCCGCCTTCAGTAGCCGGGGCATGCGCTTGGACGGTATCTCCTCCCACTGCCCGTTCTGGGTGCACACCAGCGCCTGGACCGGCACGAAGTCCGGAAACCCCTTCATCGCACCCGATGTCGCCAAGCTGTCGCCCGAAAAGATCGAGGCCTGGCACGAGAAGTATCTCCTCAAGTTGATGGATCTCTCAGCCGATCTCGGCGTGAAGTCCATGCCCATGTTCTGGGGCGTGGCCTTCGGTTGGGAACTGGCCAGCGGTTATCCCTGGGGTTTCTGGGGGGGATCTGGTTTTGATTTGGTCAAGGAAGGCCAAGAGCGCTTCGTCAAGAAGACGGCCAAGCTGCGCAAGCACGCCAACAGTCTAGGTCTGAAGTTGTGCCACGAAATCCATCCCGGCACGGCCGCCATGACGGCCGACGACTTCCTGATGCTGGTGCAAATTTGCGACAACGATCCGTGCCTTGCGGTGAACGCCGATCCGTCTCACTGCTGGGAAGGTGAATCGTGGGAGAGTCGTTTCTTAAAAGTCGGCAAATACATCTATGCCGCCCACGTGAAAAACTTCGTCATCCGCCCGGGATTCCCGCTGCGGACTATGGAGTCCAACTGGACCCGTCGGGCCATGCAGTTTACCGACCTCGGCAGCGGTGACCTCAACATGCAGCGCTACGTTGAGCTCCTTTTGGCCGTGGGCTACCAAGACCGCTACTGCAAGCTGCACGGCTGCGAATCAGCCCCGCTGGTGGTCGAGGCCGAGAGCGCTCACAAGGCTCTGGATTTCTGTTCGGCCGATGGCATTGCCTACGTCGCCAAAAATCTCTGTTTCCCGCAGGCAGGCGGCAGCTTCGAAGACGGCATGGGAGCTTAACGCATCTCTGTGCGGGTTTGAGCCGGAGCTGTTCAATAGCCAATAAAGGCGGCGGGTTTCCTGCCGCCTTTTTTCATATACTGGAGTCGAAGACTAGGGTCGCGGTTGATCTCCGGGTCTGCTCTGTGGCACAAAACCCGTCGATGCATTCGTTTCGCTATGTCGGTCGGGAACTCTTCTGCGAGGATGTCCCGCTTTCGGACCTAGTCCAAAAGCACGGAACTCCGCTTTACGTGTATTCACAGGCCACCCTGTCCGACCACTACTCCAAGCTCGATACCGCATTGGCGTCCGTGGATCACCTGATCTGCTTCGCTATGAAGTCCAACTCCAATCTCGCTGTGATCCGCACTTTCGCGGACCTCGGAGGCGGGTTCGACACCGTGAGTGCTGGTGAAATCCAGCGAGTCATTGCCGCTGGCGGTGATCCTGGCAAATGCGTCTTTGCTGGAGTGGGTAAGACCGAGGAGGAGATCACGTTCGCTCTGAAGCAGGGAATTTATAGCTTCAATGTCGAATCCGAGGCCGAGTTGGCGCGCATCAGCAAGGTGGCGTTGAAGCTCAAGAAAATCGCCCCGGTGGCCGTGCGGGTAAATCCGAACGTCGATGCTCACACGCACGCCAAGATCACCACTGGCACTTACGACAACAAGTTCGGCATCCAGTTTGAATCTATCGAGGCCGTCTACGCTCGGGCTGCCAAGCTCCCCAACATCCGCCTTCGAGGTTTGCAAATGCACATCGGTTCCCAGTTGACCAATGTTGAGCCTTTCCGGCAGGCCGTCGAGAAGGTCGCGCCGCTGGTGACCAAGCTCAATGCCCGCCATGGATTCGACTTCTTCAGTATCGGGGGCGGCATTGGCATTGTTTATCAGGATGCCCTTGCCTCGGGCGACGCTGCCTGGTGGAAGACTGCTGCTGGCCGGGAGATCCTCACTCCGGACTTGTATGCAAAGACGCTGATCCCGCTCCTCAAGCCCTTGGGCCTGAAGATTCTCCTCGAACCGGGTCGGTTTATGAGCGGCAACGCGGGCGCCTTGGTCACCCGGGTCGAGTACATCAAGAAGACCGGCAAGAAGAACTTCGTCATCGTGGATGCCGCGATGAACGATCTCATCCGGCCCGCTTTTTACGACAGCTTCCATGAAATCGTGCCGCTGACGAAGAAGGCTGGGGCTAAGGTGTCGTCCGACGTGGTCGGGCCGGTTTGCGAGAGTGGTGACTACTTCGCTAAGGATCGTCCGCTGCCCAAGGTGGGAGAAGGAGACACCCTCGCGCTGTTGAGCGCCGGCGCCTACGGGTCGGTGATGGGTTCCAACTACAACAGCCGCTCATTGCCCGCTGAGATTCTGGTGCATGGCAAGAAGACCTCGGTGGTGCGTCGCCGTCAGGCCATTGCCGACATCTGGGGCAACGAAGCCATCGCTGATTGGCAACAGCCCCAGGCCGTGAAGAAACCCAAGGCCAAGAAGTAGCGGAAACGACCCGTCGCCGCGGGTGGCGGGCCGATCCCCAAGGAGGCTGGAAGCGCCTTTGAACGCAAAAAACGGGAGTGGAGACCTCGAGGGTTCCCACTCCCATTTGTTTTGTATCCCAGTGCCGAACTCGTCGGGCGACTTATCGAGATGAGGCGGTCGTGTTCTGGAAGAACCAGAGCACATCCGGTCGGGAATCAGCGGCCGGGATGTTCAATGCGACATTCTGACCGAAGACGGCCTTGGGTTGGATGGTCCTTCCGCGCCAGCGCTTGATCTCGGAATGACCGTCGGCGAAGGAGAAGCCGCAGGCGCCGTTGTGGTAAGAAGCGGGCATGTCAATGATGCGGGCGTTGGCGGTTTCGGCATCCCGCATTTGATTGGCGAAGGCCGCGTCGTTGATGCTGCCGGGGTGCTCATCCACGAACACCCAGGTTTGCGAGGGGTTCACGATGTTGCCTTCTTTGGAGTAAGTGCGCCAAGCGGTCTGGTTCCGACCGGAACTCGATCCATCCAACCACTCGCCGTACCCGAAGACTTGGCTCATGCTGTTGCTGCGGAAACGGGGTATCCGCCGGCCGCCACTGACCACGAACGACTGGTCGGCCGGGCATTTCCAGACGGCGAACGCGTTGCCGACATACTTCATCATCGGGCTCCGGGCCACGTCGTTGGACCCGGTGTTACTGGAACCCCAGGAGACATCGCCCGTGCACCAATTGGCGCGCCTGTCGGGCAAACCGTCTTGGCAAGCCAGCAAGACTTCAGCCTGATCACCGGCGTACAAGGTGAACGCCAACTGAAGCTGTTTGGTATTGTTCATGCACTGGATGCCCACGGTCTTGGACTTGGCCTTGCCGAGTGCGGGCAAGAGCATTCCCGCCAGGATGGCGATGATGGCGATGACGACCAGCAGTTCGATCAGCGTGAATCCGCGCTGACGACAGCGATGGAATGAGGGCTTAAGGTGCATAAGAGGTGTCCAACAACGTGTGACATCGTGAAAACGTCGTCAACAGGATCGTCAGTGACCTTTATTCGATCGGACAAAATTCGGATTCAACCGTGAACCGGAACGATTTTCTCGCGTCGGTTGCAGGGTTTCCGTTCAGTTGTCTCATTGCGGACACTCCGATGAGCATCCGCTCAAATCGCCATCATGAAGGCCATCCAACTGGAAAAACCCGGATCTTTCCGGGTGATCGACATCGACGAACCTCCTGCTCCCGGCCCGGGTGAGGTTGTGGTTCGCGTCCATCAAGTGGGCATTTGCGGTACCGACCTCGGCGGCTACTTGGGCAAGATGCCCTTCTTTTCCTACCCGCGGATTCCCGGGCATGAACTGGGTGTCGAAGTGGTGACGGTGGGCGACGGGGTCACGAACGTGCGTCCTGGAGATCGGTGCAGCGTAGAGCCCTACTTGAACTGCCAGCGCTGTCATGCGTGTCGCCGAGGACACACCAACTGCTGCCACCACAACCAGACGCTGGGGGTTCACTGCGATGGTGGACTCCGCCGATACTACACGGTGCCAGCCCGCAAACTTCATGTCGGCGCCTCCCTGGATTTCGAACAGTTGGCCCTCGTGGAGACTTTGGCCATCGGCAGTCATGCCGTGTTCCGTGCCGCACCCAAGCCGGGAGAGACGGTTCTGGTGATCGGTGCGGGCCCCATCGGATTGAGCGTCATCGAGTTCGCCAAACTCAGTGGTGCTCGGACGGTGGTGATGGACATGAACGAGCAGCGCCTGGCCTTTGTTCGGGATGTCATGGGCGTGACCGATACGGTTCTGACCCGGGGTGACGGAACCGAGTTCACCGAGGTCGAGAAGTTGACCGACGGCAACGGGGCCGAGTCGGTCATTGATGCCACGGGATCCCACAAGTCCATGAGTCAGGCTCTGGGCTTTTGTGCGTTTGCCGGACGTCTGGTGTACGTCGGGATCACCCAGGCTGATTTGAGCTTTCCTCACGCACCCATCTTGCACCGACGGGAACTGAGCATTCTGGGAAGCCGCAATGCATTGCCCGAGGATTTCCGCAGCATCATCAGCCATATTGAGGCGCGCCGGATCGACACCCGGCCATGGATCACCCATCGCTCGGCCTTCACGGAAATGATCGGGGATTTCCCGTCTTGGTTGAAGCCGGAGACCGGGGTGATCAAGGCGATGGTCTCGGTGGAGTGATCCACCCGATCCCTCAGTGGCACCCATGAACCCGCCTCAGCCCGCACCGCCGCCACCCGAGGAGGACTTGCCTCTGGAGCGGCATGCGACACGGGTCTTGATCGCGTTGAACTTGGCGTTCTTCGCCTATGAGCAGTGGCTTTATCGGGTGGATCCGGGGCGCAAGCGTTGGTTCGAATTGCACCACGCCCTGAGCTTGGAAGGCTTGCGCTTGGGTGCCTGGTGGCAATGCCTCAGCTTTCAGTTTCTTCACGGAGGCTGGATCCATCTGGCCATGAACCTCCTGCTGCTGCATTCGCTGGGCCCGGTCATGGAGACCACACTGGGTCGAGGGCGATTCCTCCTGCTCTATCTGGTCAGTGGGACCGTCGGTGGGATTCTGCATGTGGCCGGAGCCTGGATGATGCCCGATTCCTTCGGGGGTCCGGTGGTCGGTGCGTCGGCAGGGTTGTGCGGATTGCTCGCGGCGCTGGGGGCCTATCACGCTGAGGAGCGCCTTCGGGTGCTGTTCTTCCTCATTTTCCCTATGGAAGTCCGCGCCAAATTCATTTTGTTGTTGGGAATTCTAACCAGTGCCCTCGGAGCGGTGTTCGCAGTGGGTCACATCGCCCATTTGGCCCATCTCGGAGGCTTCATCGGTGGTTTGGGTTGTGCGTTGGTGTTCCAGCGAACGCATCCTGTCGACTCCCATTGATCCATTCTGCGGCGCGATGGGTGGAGGCGGATCCGCATTGGAAAATCGCATCTGTCCGGACTATCGTCAGAAGCAATGCTTTCAGATCGGGACTACATGCGCGAGGAGGAGGGCGGTCAGGGTCTCTCTTGGACGGTGATGCTCATCATCGCGCTGGGAATTGTCTTTGCCCTGGAAGCCATTGCAGAGGCCTACATGGGCGTGTCCCTCCAGCAGTACGGAGCGCTTTCCAGCCGGGTTTGGCAATCCGGGTGGGTTTGGCAGTTGGTCACCTTCCAGTTCCTCCATGGCAGTTTCACCCACTTGTTCTTCAACGGACTGGGCGTCTGGATGTTCGGACGTCCGATCGAGGCGGCGTTCGGGGGTCGAAGAATGCTGGGCCTTTGGTTGGTGGGCGGGCTCGTGGGAGGCTTGCTGCAATTGGCGGTCAGCGCCGCGTTCCCGGATGGATTTTCTCAGCGGGTGGTGGGTGCCTCTGCGGGGCTCATGACCTTTCTGGCGATCTTCTGCCGTTTGGAACCCGATGCTCGGATTCTCCTGGCACTGATCGTTCCGGTGCCGGCCCGTTTCCTGTTCTATTTCTCGGTGGGTGTGGCCCTGTTTTTCACCGTTGTTCCATCGCGCGATGGCGTGGCGCACGCCGCGCACTTGGGCGGGCTGCTCTATGGCTGGTTCTGGGTCCAGGCGGGATACCACCGCGGCGAGGGCCTCGGGGATCGCTTGTCGGAGGCCTGGCAGCGTTGGCGCCAACAACGCCGGTCTCAACGCACGTCGGCTTCGAGGGCGGCATCGGGACGGATTCTCAAACCGACCTTTGGCTCCAAGCCCGCTGTGGCCCGACCGGAGAAATTGTCCGATGCCGAATTCATGGCCCGTGAGGTGGATCCAATCCTCGAGAAGATCGCCCGGGACGGCATCGGCAGTCTGACAGCTGCAGAACGTCAGATCTTGGAGGACGCCCGCAAAAAGGTGGCCCGTCGGTGAGATAGGGCGTGTCCTGAAAATACAGGTCAGTCGGCGAGGATCGCTTCCGCCGCCCGGATAGCAGCACCCGGAGGGCCGAGCAGCTGCCGGACCCGAACCAATTCTTCTCGAGCTGCGGCCAGAGCCACCGGCTGGGTGAGCAGCGCCAGGGCCGCTTCGGCCAGAGCGTCGGAAGTCGCGGCTTCTTGGATCAACTCCGGCATGACGGCCTTCCCAGCCAGGAGGTTGGGCATAGCGAGATAGGGGACTTGAATGATCCGTTTGCCGATTTGGTAGGTGCTCCAAGAAGTCTTGTAGAGCGCGACCGTGGGCACGGCGAACCAAGCGCATTCCAAGGTCACCGTGCCGGTCGAGGCAATGGCCACATCGGCGTCGGCCAAGGCTTCGGAGAGGCGGCCAATTTGGATGGTCATTTCCGTCGGCCATGAAATCCCCGAAGGCAGGCCCGCTCGGGCCGCTTCATGGGGCAACACCAGCGTGCATCGAGCGCCGGTTTGTTGGACGACCTTCTGGGCCGCCGGGCCGATCACCGGCCAGTGGCGTCTCAGCTCGCCGGCGCGGCTGCCGGGGAGGAGGACCAGATGAGGTCGTTCGCCCATTTCTCGAATGCGTGACGATGGCGGCGGACCGTGTCGATCGACCAAGGGGTGACCCACGAAATCCACCCGAACCCCTGGCGCATTTCGGGCATACCAGTCTTTCTCGAAGGGAAGGATCGAGAGCAGTCGGTCGAGGATCCGCGGCATTTCCTGGGACCGTCCGGCGCGCGAGGCCCAGACTTGCGGGGAGACGAACTGAACCCGACGGGGACGCCAGTTGTGGAACGGTCCGGTGCGTTCCTGGGCCATGGCGGTGATGGCCTTTTGGAAACGCAGGTTGAAGGCCCCGAAATCCACCCCGATGATGATGTCGGGAGTCCTCTCGCGGGCGGCTTCCAACAACTCATCAAAGGCCTTCCGGAATCGGCTTAATTGCCGCAAGGCATCGGCCGGTCCGATGACCGAATGGGCGGTCAGATCGCAGAGAATCTCCACCCCGGCCGCCGCCATCGCCGGTCCGCCAGCGCCGAAGAACCTCGGGCGGCTCGGTCCGGTCTGAAGTTGCAGGGCGCGCACCAGCTCGGCAGCCAATTGGTCGCCACTGGGTTCGCCTGCGATCAGTAAGATGGACGAGGGCTTCACCGTGTGGCCCCAAGCCTAGGAGGGCCGGGCCGATTGTGGAAGCGATCCCCAAGCGGTATCATTGAGGTCCAAAATGCCGTCCATTGGGATCAAGTGCCGTCTGCTCTCTACCTCCCGAAGGTGGCTGCACCCAGACTCTCTTCCGCTCTGGCTTTTGGAGGGGGGTTCTCGGACGATGGGCGCATACCAGAGTTCATGAAGATCCCCCTGCTTCCCAAGGCGATCGCCCTGTTCACCGGAACCTTGATGGTTTCCCGTGGGTTGGCAGCGACCGACTTCTCAGCCGAGATCGAACCGTTGTTGATTCGGCGCTGTTCCGAATGTCACGGACCCGACAAGCAGAAGGCCCAATTGCGGTTGGATTCCCGGGCGGCGGCTCTCCTTCCGGCCGAGTCAGGCAAGGTGGCCTTGGTGGCGGGAAAACCCGAGGCCAGTGAACTCATTCGTCGAGTCACCTCGAGCGATCCGGACGAAGTGATGCCGCCCAAGGGGCCCCGCCTGACGGACGCTGAGGTCGCCAGCCTGAAGCGCTGGATCAGCGAGGGCGCAGTTTGGCCCGAGGTCAACGCCCAGAAGCATTGGTCCTTCCAGGCTCCGGTCCGTTCCCAACCTCCCGACGATCTCCCCAAGACCGCCACTCTTCGAAATCCCATCGACCGGTTCATCGTGGCCCGGCTGGCCAAGGAGGGACTACAGCCTCAGCCAGAAGCAGATCGGGCGAATCTGGCGCGGCGCGTATCGCTCGACCTCACCGGTTTGCCGCCGGAACCGTCCGAGGTTCAGGCCTTTGTTGGAGACACCTCTCCCCGGGCCTACGAGAACCTCGTCGACCGTTTGCTGGCGTCGCCGCACTACGGGGAACACATGGCCCGAGGCTGGCTTGATCTGGCGCGGTACGCCGATTCCAACGGCTATCAGGTGGACCTGGCCCGGTCCATCTGGCCTTACCGCCAATGGGTGATCGATGCCTTCAATCGCAATCAGCCGTTCGACCAGTTCACCATTGATCAGTTGGCCGGCGATCTCCTGCCGCAACCCACTTTGGCCCAGCGCATCGCCACAGGTTTCAACCGCAACACCAAGGTCAATGACGAGGGCGGGGGCGATGCCGAGGAATACCGCACCAAGGCGGTGAAGGACCGGGTGGCGACCGTTGGCACCGCATGGCTTGGACTGACCCTGAACTGCGCCGAGTGCCACACGCACAAATACGATCCCATCACCCACGAGGAATACTACCGCTTCTACGCCTTTTTTAATAACAGCACCGACTCGGGCAACTACAGCCTGGGGCCCTCGGTCGAGGTGCCCAAGCCCGATCTGGCCGACAGCGAGGCACATCTGGCCCGGCGTCTGAAGGAGGCTCAGGACGACTTGGCCCGCACCGAGAAGGAACTGCAGTCGGCCCAATCGGCTTGGGAAAAATCCGTCGCTAGAAAGCCGGATCCGTGGCGCACCCTTCAGCTCGTCAACGCGCATTCCACCGGTGGCTCGGGCTACACCAACTTGTCCGATGGTTCTCTTCTGGGGACGGGCGTGAATCCCATTTATGACACCATCACGGTGGAGGCCGATACGGATCTCACCGGCATCACGGCCGTTCTCCTCGAAGTTTTGCCCGATCCCAGCTTGCCCAAGAATGGCCCCGGCCGGTGGGGCGCCAGCGGCAACTTCATCCTCGACGAGTTTTCCTTCGCCGCGGCGCCCAGAAATGGTCCGGCTCCGGCGAACACCAACCTCTTCTTCGCCAGCGCCACGGCCGATTGGGAGCAGCAGTACTACCGGGCCGAGCATGCCATCGACCGCAATCCCAAGACCGGTTGGGCCATCGGTCCCCGTTTTGGAGAACGCCACTTCCTCATCGCCCGACTGCAAGATCCGGCCGGATACCGGGGCGGAAGTCGTCTGACGTTCCGTTTCGATCACTACCACGGCAACAGCCACTGCATCGGCCGCTTCCGGATCTCAGTGACCACCGAGAAGGATCCGCAACGCCAGTGGCCCTTGCCGGAAGACATTCGGCTGGCGGCCTCCAAATCGTCGTCGGAGCGTTCTGCAGATCAGTCGAAGCTCCTGGCGGCCAGCCAGCGCTCCGCCTCCGAGAAGGTCCGTTCCCTGGAGCGGGAACTCTTCGCCCTCGAGCAACTGCGCAAACAGCGGGCGGCGCAGAAGTTCACCACACTGGTGATGCAGGAACGCTCCGAGCCACAACCTCGCGAGACGTACATCCATCTCCGAGGCGACTTCCTGACCCGTGGTAAAGTCGTTGTACCAGGTACTCCGGCGGTGTTTCCGCCGTTGCCCCAGGGACTCCCGCCCAATCGACTGACCTTGGCGCGCTGGTTGGTGGATCCGGCCAATCCCCTCACCGCGCGCGTCACCGTGAACCGTTTCTGGGAGCGGTGCTTCGGGACTGGTTTGGTGAAGACGAGCGAAGACTTTGGTCGCCAGGGTGAATCGCCGTCCCATCCGGAATTGCTCGACTGGCTGGCCACTGAGTTCATCGCCAGCGGATGGGATGTCAAAGCGATGCAGAAGCTCATCGTGATGTCCGCGACCTACCGCCAGAGCGCTGCGACTGATGCCACCCGGCTGGAGAAGGATTTCTACAACCGCCTCCTTTCCCGCGGACCGCGCTTCCGTCTGGATGCCGAAATGATCCGGGATCAGGCCTTGGCCGTCAGTGGTTTGCTGCACCAGAAAGTCGGCGGTCCCAGCGTCTATCCGGTGCAAGTGCCCAACCTTTGGAAGGAAATTGGCTTTTTGCGGCCGGAGATCGGCATGGATGAGTGGCCGGTGAGTGATGGCCCGGACCTCTATCGACGGGCTCTTTACACCTTCTGGCGACGGGTTTGTACCTATCCCACCTTCGCCACCTTCGACGCTCCCAGCCGTGATGTGTGCGTCTCACGCCGACCCCGGACCAACACACCCTTACAGGCGCTGGCCGGACTCAACGAGCCCACGCTCCTCGAGGCGGCCCGAGCCTTTGGACAGCGTATCCTGAGCGAAGGCGGGCCCAATGACGCCGCCCGCGTGGACTACGCCTTCACGCGCTGCGTGGGTCGTCCTCCAACGGCGTCTGAGCACCGACGGCTCCTGAGTTTCGTGCAGCAGCAGGACCAGAGTTTCCGGTCCGACCCCAAGTCCGCGGCGGCACTCATCCAAGTGGGAGTGGCCCCGCGATTGGCCGATTTGGAAGCGCGGAAATTGGCCGTCTGGATGACTCTGGCCAATGTCCTCTTCAATTTGGACGAGACCCTGACCAAGGGCTGAATCGTTCCGGTGGACCACCGTTCCGGGAACTGCGGGGAGCGATGCCTCGGCAATTCAACCGCCGATGCAGCTCATGGACCTCTGGGGTTGGACGAAGTCGGCCTGACCGATTTTATGACCCGCCTCTTTGTTGCGGACCCGTTCTTGCAAGAGAGCGGCTAAATCGTCATCGGAGGCACCACCCCGCAGCAATGGCTTCAGGTCCTGTTCGTCCAGGCTGAAGAGGCAGGTTCGCAATTTTCCATCGGCCGTCAGGCGCAGCCGATTGCAGTGGCCGCAGAAGGGTTCGCTGACCGGCGCGATGATGCCCACCTCGCCCTGGCCACCGGCCAGACGCCAGCGGCGTGCGGTCTCCGAGGGATTGGCCGAAGCATCCACCGGCTGCAGTTCGAACTCTCCGTGAAGGCGTTCCAATATCTCGCGCCCTGAAACGACCAACCCCTTTTGCCAGGCGCGGCTGGAGTCCAGGGGCATGAATTCGATGAAGCGCAGGCTCAGGTCTTGCGCCACGGCGAAGCGAACCAAGTCGGGGATTTCGTGGTCGTTCATTCCGCGAATGATCACCGCGTTGACCTTGACCGGATGGAATCCCAATTCCCGCGCCAGCCGGATCCCATCCAGGACTCCGGCCAGACCATCCCGACTGGTCATGCGGCGGAAGTTGTCCCGATCCAGAGAGTCCATGCTGAAACTCACCCGGTTCAGGCCAGCTTGCTTCAAGGCGGCAGCCTGGGGTCCAAAGCGCGCGCCATTGGTTGTCATGGCCAGATCCTGTACCCCGGGGATTTTCGACAGCGATCCGATGAGTTTCTCCACCCCTTGACGCAATAGCGGTTCGCCTCCGGTCACCCGGACTTTCTCGATCCCCAGCGCGACCGCGATTCGAACCACCCGCGTGATTTCTTCGAAACTCAGGATCTCCGCCTTCGGCTTCCACTCGCGATGGATGGGGGTAGCCGAGATTTTGGGAGAGATGGGATGGCGCAGGCCGTCGTAGCGGGTGCGATAGAAATTGGCCGCTTCCTCGGTTTCGGGCAGGCAATACAGGCAGCGGAAATTGCAACGGTCGGTCACGCTGATCCGAAGGTCGCGCATGATCCGGCCGTGGGAGTCCTGCAAAGGCCCGTGCATCGGCGGAGATTGGGCCCGTCCGGATTTGTCCGCAACGCGGAGGATCGTGGACGTTCCCTTGGCCCGGAGAGGTTTCGGTGCTCCGGGGGATCGGCTATTGCTTGGGAGCCGCTTCCACCTTTGAGGAGCCGTCGGTGCCCACTTCCACTTTCAACGGATACGCGTTGGTGGCCGAGCTGGACGCCGTCTTGGGTCGGATGCCTTCCTGCAAGAGTTGCGCACCCTTCTTGTCGAAGCCGTAAAGTCCACGACGGATGAAGTCGAGTCGTCGGGCGATGTTGAGCTCTTCCTTCAGCTTGCGCACCTGATCACGGAGGACGGCCAGATCATTGAACTTCTTCTCGAGATCCGCCTTCTCGGCGATGAGTCGCTTGAGTTCCTTCTTGAGGACCTCCCGATCGCCTTCGCTGGCGGCGAGTTTCCGTTCGGTGACCTTGATGAGATTTTCGAGGCTCCCAATCTGACCATTCAGTTCACCCATCTTCTTGGTCAGGTCGTCCTTTTCG
Source organism: Verrucomicrobiota bacterium (assembly GCA_029865985.1). Taxonomy (GTDB): domain Bacteria; phylum Verrucomicrobiota; class Verrucomicrobiia; order Limisphaerales; family UBA9464; genus SXXZ01. Next base: position 29,044 of record JARXAF010000154.1, on the reverse strand, counting down.
CCTTCGAGGTCGGAGATTTGTTTGTCCCGGCGCTCGATCTCGGCCTTGGCGGTTTCTGCGGCCTTGGCGGCCTCTGCGCTGGTTCGGGTCAGTTCGCCCGAGATGGCCACCCATTTGTTGGAGACCGTGTTCAGGTCTTCGATGCGCTGGCTGAGATTGGTTTCCAGGTTCGCATTCACCCGTACTTGTTCGGTGAGCTTGCCGGTGGTGGCGACCAGATCATTGGACAGAGCCGAACGTTGGCCTTCCAGACTGATCCGGGTTTCATCCGCTTTTTTGGAGTTCAGAAACCATCCGGCGCCGAGGCCCAGGCAGACAAGCACCAGCACCGCGGGAACGAGGTTCGATTTCATGGTCAGGTAGGATTGGCGGGCCGGGAATTTTCCGTTCGCCGCATCAATAGACACCGATCCCGCCGATACATTCAATCTCGGAGCGGGATCGATTCTGTCGGGATGGAGCTGCTTGCTGTTGAAAATCCCGCAAGCGACCGCGTTCCAAGGGAATCGTCTTGGTTGAGAGCCCCTGCCTTGCGTTGGCGGGAGCCCACTTTACCGTCAGCCCATGTTGATACCCGACCGCATGGGGGTGATGATCCTGGGAGAAGCGAGCCTGTTTCCGCAGGCGATGATGCCCCTGTTCATCTTCGAGCCCCGGTATCGGGAGATGCTGGCCGAATCTTTGGAGACCCATCGGATGTTCTGCCTGGCCATGCAACGCATCGATGCGAAGCGGGAGTCTCCATGCCGGATCGCCACGCTCGGGCTGGTGCGTGCCTCGGTCAAAAATCCGAACGGAACTTCCAATTTGGTGCTGCAGGGTCTCATCCGGGTGCGGTTGGGTCGGATCGTCCAGACCAAGCCGTTTCGCAAGCACCTCATCACACCGGTGAAAGAAGATGTGGAGCGGTCCCCGGAAGTGGATGCGCTGGTCAATCGTAGCCTGGACTTGGTCGATGTGCGCCTGCGTCAAGATCAGCCGGTGCCGCTGGATTTGATCCGACAATTGGCCTCCGGTGGACCTGCTGAAGGCGAAACCCGCGTGGAAGATTGCATCCGAGCACTGAAGCGCATCAAGAACCCGAGCCGCTTCACCGATTTGGTCGCGGCCTTGCTCCTGCCCAATCCGGCAGCGCGCCAGATGATCTTGGAGACCGTGAATCCGGAGGACCGTCTCCGGCATTTGGTGCTGTTCTTGGCGGCTGAAGTCCATCGGGGCGCTTCGGGTGGAGTCACCGAATGACACCCTCGTCCGCCAACTCCGTTTCCACCGATCCCTTGCCAGCCCATCCGCCGGCGGGACTGTGGAGCAAGTACGCCCATGTGCTGTCCATGGGTGTTCAGAACACCTTGGTCTACCGGGCCAATTTCCTCTTCCGCGCAGCCTTCGGGTTGGTCCCGCTCATGGCGACCCTCTTCCTCTGGCAGGCCATTTATGCCGACAAGCCCGCCGGTGTGGCCATTGGCGCGTACACGCTGGCCCAGATGGTGAGTTACTACTTGTTGGTCACCGTCGTCGATGCCGTCACTGCGGTCGCAGAAGACGACTGGCAAATCGCCGCGGACATCAAGGACGGGGCCGTGAGCCAATTCCTGCTCAAGCCTTTGGACTATTTGGCCTATCGCCTGTGCCTCTACCTATCCGGGCGATTGATTTACACCAGCGTGGCTCTGATTCCGGTCGCGTTCTTTCTGTTCTTCCAGCGGGAGTTCCTCGTCGGTCCGGCCTCGTCCTGGGGTTGGGTCCTCATGCCTGTGTCGGTGTTGATGGCCGCACTGTTGCAGTTCTTGATCGCCTACACCGTCGCGCTCTTATCGTTCTGGGTTCTGGATGTCAGCACCTTCATTTTCATCCAGTTCGCCTTTGAGTTCCTGGCCAGTGGTCACCTCTTTCCCCTTGATATCCTTCCGGACAGCCTGCACCGGCTCCTCCTCTGGACCCCCTATCCCTACCTGCTCTACTTCCCGGTGGGTGTTTATCTGGGGCGTATTCAGGGCGCGGATCTTTGGCAGGGGTTTGTGCTGCAAGGGGTTTGGGTGGTGGCGGCCTTCCTGATCGCCCGGTTCGTCTGGTCGCGGGGCCTGCGGAAATATACCGCGGTGGGAGGGTGAGATTCCGAGTCAATGAAATCTCGCATGTCTTTGCTCACGCGCTATGCCGGCATCTACGCCGCGCTCATCCGCTACTCGTTGATCCACGAAATGCAGTTCAAGGTGAACTTCCTGCTGTGGATCGTGGTGGAAGCCCTGTGGTTCGGCCTGCAGTTGGCCTTCATGACCGTCCTTTATGGCCATACCGACCAGATCGCGGGTTGGTCGCGATGGGAGGTGGTTCTTCTGGTGGGATGCAATCAGTTCATCCAGCAGCTCTTCCACATGCTCTTCGTCACCAATTTGTCGAACCTGTCCGAGCTCATCCGGAAGGGCACCCTCGACCTCCTGTTGCTGCAACCGGTGAACACGCGTTTCCTGATTTCGGTGAAGAAGTTCGAGATCGGCAACATCGCCAATGCCCTCATGGGTTTGGCGGTGGTTTTCTATGCCTTGGCCCAGCTGGGACGGACTCCGTCGCCGGCCCAGTGGTTGGGGTTTGTGGTGGTCTGCGTGGCCGGACTGAGCGTGCACTATTCGCTCATGTTCCTCTTGGCGTGCATCTCCTTTTGGACCGTCCGGGCCCAGGGCATCGTTTGGGGATATTACAACCTCTTCAACATCGCCCGCCTTCCGGCAGAAGCATTTCCCCGGGGAGCTTACCGTGCGGTCTTTACCTGGGTGTTGCCCATGCTGCTCGTCTCCAACGTTCCGGCCAAGCTGCTGGCCCAACGGCTGGCTTCTCCGTGGGAATGGGCCGCACTGCTGCTCATGGCCGCGGCTTGTTTCGTTGCGAGCGAACTCTTCTGGCGCTTTTCCCTCCGCCATTACACCAGCGCCAGCGCGTAGGGTTCAACCGACGGTGGTTTGCAGGGCCCCGGCTGGCACTTTGGCAAAGCGGTAATGGCTGACATGCCACTGGTTCCCGTCTTCGAAATCCCACAGTTCGGCGCAGGCCATGAAGAACACCCTCCAATAAACCCACCAACGGGTTTCCTGATTCGCGCCGTAGGTCTCGGCGAGAATGCGGCGCACCTCGGTTTCGTTGGCGTCCATGTTCTCCAGCCACTGGTTGGCCGTGCGGCCGTAATGCCGTCCGTTGACCACCCAATGGTCTTCGAGCCGGAGGTCTTCATTGAAGTACAGCAGCAAGTCGTCGCTCGGCATGATGCCCCCGGTGAAGAAATACCGGGCCATCCAGTCGCTCGGGTCGCGGGGGATGAAGTGATAAGCGTGCTCGCGATGGGTGAAGATGTGGACGAACAGGCGACCATCAGTCCGCAGCCATCGGGCGATGTTGGCCATGAGACGCCGGTAGTTCTTCATGTGCTCAAACATCTCCACGGACACGACCCGGTCGAATGAACCGTCGCCCCCGGGGGGTTCGAAACGGTTCATGTCGCAGGTGAGGATTTTGAGGTTCGCCAGACCCCTTTTGCGGGCCTCTGATTCGATGTACTCGCGTTGCGTTCGGGAGTTGGAAACCGCGGTGATTCGAGCATTGGGATAATGCGAGGCCATCCACAGTGAGAGCGATCCCCAGCCACAACCCAGTTCGAGGATGTCCTGACCATCGGCCAGCCCGGCCCGTTCGCAGGTGAGCGCGAGCATGATCTCCTCGGCCTCGGCCAGGCTTTCGCGAAAGGTGTGGTAGTAGCAGCTCGAGTACTTGAAGCGCGGCCCCAGGCACAGCTGGTAGAAACGGGTCGGAACCTCGTAATGCTGTTCGTTGGCGGCCGCTGTTTCGATGGCGATGGGCGAATCGGACAACTCTCGGATGAGGCGCATCCGGTGAGCCCGCTGAGCCTCGACATCGCCATGGGCTTCTTCTTCAGCCAACCGCTCCCGAAGCAGCCGACGGATGCCGAATCGGATGAGTCGATCGGGAAGGATGTCGGCCTCCAGCAGTCGGTCCAGCAAGCTGGGACTGGAATCTATTGCGGGTTGCGAACCCTCGGCGTGTGCAGGAAGCGAGCTCATGACCGCACCATCCATCACCCAGAACACGTTTGGGTCAACCCGTCATCTCGGTCCCCGCGGTTTTGCCATGGGGGAAGCCAAGGTTGAACCCGCACTCATAAACCGCTACTCATCCACCATGTCTTTGCGTTGCGTTGTCCTTGCTCTGTCCCTCTTGGGAGCAGCGGGTCTTCAAGCGGCCCCCCAGGTTTCCCTGACCCGGGTGGCTGGTGGTCTGACATCACCCCTCTCCTACGTCGCCTTGCCGGATGGTCGGGCATTGATCGTCGATCAGCCTGGCTTCATCCGGCTTCTCGAGAAACCAGGCCAACTGCGCGAAACACCGGTCCTGACGCTCACCAACCGTCTGTCACCCATCAATCATGGGGCCTTTGATGAACGCGGGGTCTTGGCTCTGGCCTTGCATCCGCAGTTTCAGAAAAACCGACGGGTTTTCATTTCCTACACGGCTCCCCGCCGCGAATCCGCGCCTGCCGACTGGGATTGCACCTTGCGGATCTCGGAATTCACTGCTTCCCCGGGCGAGCCCTTCACCCTGGATCCGGCGACCGAGAAGGTTCGGCTGGAAATCGACAAGCCTTACGCCAACCACAACGGCGGCCGGATGGCTTTCGGCCCGGACGGCTACCTGTACATCGGTGTCGGTGATGGTGGGAATGGCAACGACGAGGGCAAACGGTCGGAGATCGGTAACGGTCAGAACCTCGATACCCTCTTGGGCAAGATCCTACGCATCGACATCAACACGCCCGAGGGACATGGCATTCCCAAGAGCAATCCCTTTGCCGACGGCAAGAAGGCACGCCCGGAGATTTGGGCCTACGGTATCCGGAATCCTTGGGGGTTGGCCTTTGACCGCGGCGGTGATCATGCCCTGTATTCGGCCGATGTCGGGCAGTCGATGTGGGAAGAGGTCAATGTCATTCAAAAAGGGGGCAATCACGGCTGGCGTTTGCGCGAAGGGTGGATTGGCTTCAATCCCAAGGCCGCCGACAAGCCTCCGGCCGAAGTCCCGCAGAAAGGCCTCCATGGCGAGCCGTTCGTTGATCCGGTCGCCGTCTACAAAAACCGCAACGGATTCAAGAAGGACCCCGAGGCCTACGGCATTAGCGTCACCGGCGGATTTGTCTACCGCGGCAAGGCCTTTCCGGAACTCCAAGGCGACTACGTCTTCGGCGATTGGGGTCGGATTTGGGGCGTTCCCGGTGGAACCATGCTGGTGGCCCACCGACCGAAATCCGGAAAAGGCCAATGGACCGTGGAGCCTTTGCAGTTGGGCACGCCCTCCAAGGTGGCGGGATACATCGTGGGCTTCGGTGAGGACAATGACGGTGAATTGTACGTCCTGACCAATGGCAACATTGGGTTGACCGCGGGCAAGGGCGAGGTGTGGAAGCTCGTTGGTAACGCTCCCTGAATTGGGCTTCAAAGTCGCCTGCTGACGCCCCCGCTGATCATTCTGGCCGTCCGGATTGCAGGGCCAAAATGACGGCCGTCAGGATGAGCGCGCCTCCGGTGGCGCGGGCCAAGATCACCCGCGGTCCGGAATCGCGGCGTTCGGCATTGCCGAACCAGGAACCCGCCCACCAGACCAAAGCGAGGCCCCACAGCCCGCGGGTTCCATAAACCACATTGACGCCGGCGGCATCCCGCCAGATGGCGATGGTTCCGGCGACGAGCAAGGCTTGGATGGCCGACAGGGTGGTCGCCAGAGCAATCCAACGCCATGCCTGGGGCGGGGCTTTGAGAGATGCGATCGCCTGCTGGAAAATCGGCAAGTGTTGGGTCTCTGGACGGGCTTTGAAGCCCAGCAGCGGCAGCACCAGCAGGGACTCCAGAGCCAGGGCTCCAAAGAGGAGGGACAGAAAATTGAAAACCCCGAACTGAGTTGCCCAAACTTGGATGAGCACGTCGGTGACCGCGAAGGAGGCGGCACAACCCAAGGCCAGCACGGTGGTGCGCCCGGCCCGACGCCCCGATGAATGCCCGAGCCCAGCTGGACTGATCTTGAAGTCGGTCAGACCCGTTACCAGAACGCCTACGCTGGTCAGTGCCGCCGCCATCATTTGTCCGTCCGAAAGGGGCGATCCAAACACAAATCGGGCAATCAGCGCGACAAACACCACCTTCACCCCGAGCAAGGGCGTGGCCACGGACACATCCCCTATCCGCAAGGCGGCCACGTTGAGCAAATGGCCGGCAATAAAGGTACCCGCGGTGATGCAGGGAAGGTGTAGGCGATCCCAGGGAATCGGGTTTGGATCCAGAGCCATCAATGGGACGAACAGCAGGCCAAGAACAACGTTGTTCACCACCACCGCGTGGGAGAGCGTGGCCCCCTCGGCAAAAGCCCGTTTGAAGACCATCGAACCAGTGGCGAAGGCGATGGCGGCGATCAGCGGAAGAAGCAGGTGCATCGGGCGGGCTCAACCTCCGTTACCCCGGCAAAACTCTCAATCCTAACCCATTCTCGTGCTTGGGGCTTCAAATTGGCCTGCAAAGCTGTCACGGTCGTTCGCTGTCGGTGAACGAATCCTTATCCAACAACCTACAAGCGGAGCACGGCGTCCGGGCGGCCCAAGGCTGGTTTGAACTGGGTCTGTCGGCCGAAGCCGAGGCGGAGATCGCTCGTCTTCCTGAGACGCTTCAGCTTCAGCCAGAAGTGCTCAAGTTGCGATTCCACGCCGCCCGAGCCTGTAAGCGCCATGACGATGCCCTCGGCGTGGCCCTGTCGCTCATGGAGGTTGCCCGGGACGAATTGTGGGGCTGGCTCTATCGTTCCCAGGCACTGCACTGGTTGGGACGCACCAGCGAGGCCTATGACCTCCTGTTGCCGATCCAGAGCCGATGGACCCGGGCCTTTGAGATACCCTATGATTTGGCCTGCTACTGTGCCCAATCCGCGCGGATCGAGATCGCAGCCGAGTGGTTTTCCAAGGCCGTAAAGCTCACCAAACACCCGGCTGCCGTCAAATCGATGGCCCTGGCCGATCCTGACCTAAAACCCCTTTGGGCCGACATCGAAGCAGGTCGTCTGGGCTGATTCACGGCCCACTTGTGTATCACAGCGTCCACGTTTTTCCCCATGACCCGACTGGTATTGTTCGACATCGACGGCACCCTCATCCGAACCGGTGGAGCCGGCATCCACGCGTTCGGACGCACGGCCGAACTTCTCTATGGCGTGCCCGGAGTCGCCGAACGGACCCACTTTCACGGGCGTACGGACACCGCTCTTGTCCGAGAATTCTTCACCAATAATGGCCTGCAGGGAAAATTCTGGGATATCCGCCATTTCCTGGATGCCTACGTTTTCTTGCTGGACCACAGGATCCAGCAGCACCCGGGTGAAATTTGTCCCGGTGTGCCTGAGTTTCTCAGTGCGCTCCGGGCGTTGCCGCAACCGCCTGCGATGGGTCTCCTCACCGGAAATATCCGACTAGGAGCGAAGATTAAACTGGGGGCTCACTCACTCTGGGGAGACTGGGTGTGTGGCGCCTTTGCCGACGACCACGAAGACCGCAACCAGTTGGCCCGGATCGCCAAGGACCGGGCGTCGCGTCATTTGGGCCGGAGCTTGAAGGGCGAAGAAATTGTGGTGGTGGGTGACACCCATCGCGATGTCGAATGTGCCCAAGCCATTGGAGCTCACTGCTTGGCCGTAGGCACGGGCGGCGGTTCGATGGAAGAACTCCAGAAAGCCGGTGCCACCTGGGTTGTGCCTGATCTCCGGGAATTCCCCATACACCGGCTACAGGATCTTCCCTCATGACAAACGTTCCCGGTCTCTCACCAAAAACGTCGTGAAAACGGCTGTTTATGGAATGAATCAGCGGGCGTGAGTCCCTGAAATTGTGAACAGATGTGAACAAGTTTTCCCGGGGTCCTGTCTTTTGTGTTTGACCCTTCCACCGGCTTTCTTTAGCTACACCCATACATCCGTGATCGCTCGCCGCTAGGCCCGCCTCGCTCGAGCGATTTTTTGGTCCTTGGAGGGCTAAAAATTCCACGCGAATCGTGCTAAAAGCCAAATGCTAAAAGCCAAAACGTTTCTGGGAATCGACTTCGGGGCAGGGACCCTGAAGATCGCTGAGTTCGAGCCGGCCGACGGTGGCGGTTTGAAGCTCCTCCGTTTTGGAGTCCGTGCTCTGGGCCTACCCGGTTCACAAGATGCCGCCCGGGATGGAGTCCTGAAGCGTGCCCTGACCGAGCTTCTGGCCGAGGGTGGTTTTGTCTCCCGTCAGGCGAATATCACCGCTCCGGGTTATCAGGTTTTCTCGAAGTTCGTAAAGCTTCCCCCGGTCGACGCCTCCAAGATTTCCCAGATCATCCAGTACGAGGCTCAGCAGAACGTGCCGTTCCCGCTGACTGAGAGTGCATGGGATCATCAAATCCTCGGAACCGCGGCCGACGGGGCTCGCGAAGTACTGCTTGTTGCCATCAAGGCCGAGGTGGTCGAGAAACTCTTCGCTGTCGGTGAGTCGGTGGGCCTCAAGATGGAAGTGGTGGACGCCTCCATGTCCGCCTTGGCCAATGCCTTCCGATACAATTACGGTGATGTTGAGGGCTGCAGCCTCTTGATCGATATCGGAGCCAAGACCAGCAATGTCTTGCTCTTCGAGAAGAACAAGTTCTACGTCCGGACGGTTCCGGTCGGAGCCAACACCATTTCCCAAGAGTACTCAGCCGAGTCCAAGGTGCCCTTCGCCGAGGCCGAGAAATTCAAGATCGCTCAAGGTTTTGTCAGTCTGGGTGGCGCTTACGAGGAACCTGATGATCCGAAGGTGGCTGCGGTTTCCAAGGTGGCCCGAAACGTCCTGACTCGCCTGCACATGCAGGTCAATCAGACGGTTCAATTCTACCGCACCCAACAGGGTGGATCGGCTCCTCAGCGGGTGTTTCTCTGCGGTGGCGGATCGGTGATGGCCTATTCCGCCGAGTTTTTCCAAGAAAAGCTCAACCTGCCGGTCGAATACTTCAGCCCGTTCCGCAACATTCAGATCGATCCGTCGGTCAACATCGAGGAATTGGAAAAGTCGGCTTCGTTCTTCGGTGAGGTTGTGGGTCTGGGATTGCGCAACATCGCCGACTGCCCGGTCGAGCTGAACTTGCTGCCCAAGAGCTCCAAGGCCCGTCAAGATTTCAACTCCAAGAAGCCGTTCCTCATCGCCGCCGCCTTCGTGGCCGCCGCCGGTGTTTGGGCCGCTGGATTGTTCTACAACAAGGTCGCGACGGTTCGCCGCGAAGGCTTGGCCACCATTTCCGAAAAGGTGGAACCCTTGGCTCGTGTAGAAACCTCGCTCAAGGGCGAAGAAGCCAAGCTTTCCGAGATCCATAAGCAGACCGACCAACTGGGTGCTTGGCTCAACGAACGCGCTTATTGGCCCGATATTCTCGCAGAGGTTCGCAGCATCCTGAAGGCCACCGAGGCCGAGTCTTCACAGAAGCTGGGTGTGCCGGTGGGCATTTGGGTGGACACGTTCTACTCTACGGAACCCCCTAAGCCTGAGGTGGCCGCGGCCGACGAAGAGGCTCCGAAGGTCCCGCAAATGAGCAAGGAGCTCATGGCGCGGTATGGCCTGCTTCCGAAGTCCGCCATGACTGGATCCGAGGGTGGAGAGGGTGGTGGATCCACTGAAGGCGCTGCAGCCAGTGGCGGTGCCAAGGCCAAATCCACGACTTCCACCAACGAAGTGGCCGTGCTCAACCTCAGCATCCGAGCCGTCAATTTGCAGAAGGTGAAGCAAGAGGCCAATGGTCAGATTGCCTACGATCTGGAGAAGCTGGCGAAGGCGAGTCCCCTCTTTGAAGCTTCTGAAACCTCACTTTCCGGTAATCTTGAGCAGGTCGAAGACACCACTGCGACCTTCACCTTCCCTCTGAAGCTCAAGCTCAAGCGCCCCATCAAGCTCTGATATGTCCTGGATCAAGCGCAACCTTGCCTTCGTTATCAGCCTAGCTGTGGCGTTGGCCCTGCTCATCGGCGGGGCGGTCTACCTGTTCTCGGCACAGTCTGATGCTGAAGCCGCCAATGGGGAACTCGAGGCCAAGAAAAACGAGTACGACACCTTGGTCAAACGGGAGCCGTACCCAAACACCAAGAACATCGAGTTGGCCAAGGCCGAGCAAGTTCGGTTTGCCGAGCTGAAAGCCCAGTCCCTGAGCACCTTCTCCCAGTATTCTACCGTAGGAGCCTTGGATGACGCATCTTTCAAGGCGCTCCTCACCCGCACCATCGGTGAATTGGACCGTTCTGCTGAGCGCAAAGGTGTTAAACTTCCGTCCGGGTCGGATGGAGGGTCTGGCGCCAGCTCGAAATACAACTTTACCTTCAGCACTCAGCGTCGGGAGTTGCGTTTGGCTCCCAACACCCTCCAGCCGTTGGCCTTGGCCTTGAACGACATCCGCGAGTTCTCGGAAATCCTCTTCGCCTCCAAGATCCATTCCTTGCAACATATCAAGAGGTCGGCCATTGGTACCAATGAGCCCGCCGGGTCTGGAGACATCCTCTCCAAGAAGGTGGGAACCAATACGGTGATCGGAGCGGGGATCCATCCGTACGAGGTGCAATTCCAGTGCTTCAGCTCTGAACTGGGAGAAGTGTTGACCCGGTTTGTGGGAGCCTCCAACGCCTACGTTCTCAAGACCGTCAACGTGGACCGCCCTTCTGGGGATGGTTCCGAGTCGGCTGAAGCGGCTCCGGCGAATCCGGCCGCTGGAATGATGGCCATGATGAGCCGTTATGGTCTTCGCCCTGGAATGGGAACGATGCCTCCAGCTTCACAGCCCAATGCCGCCGCGGCGACTCCGTCGGGCAAGGTTGGCGATATCGTTCTCGAGCAGAAACCCATCAGAGTCACCCTAGGCTTCGAGGTCGTGCGGTTAGCACTCCCTCCGGCTTCAACTCAGGCTCCGAAGGCGACCCGCCGTTAGGCCGCAACTCCCGGAACCCATGGAATTCATCAAGAAACAATACGAGAAGCTGGTCTTGGGAGTCGTCCTTCTGGCCGTCGCCGGCCTGGCCATCTTCCTGGTCCTCTCCGTGTCTCAGGTCCGCACGGACCTCGAAAATGCCCTTCAGGCTTTGGCGGGTGCCAAGCAAAAGCCGATGGTGCCTGAGAACCTGGAAACCAACCTCACCCAGACTGCCTTCAAGCGGGTGACAAGCCGAACACCGACCGTCTTGGCCGCTCAAGATCACTACACTTTCAATCCTGTCACTTGGGTACGCGGTGCCAGTGGTCGCCTCGAACCCTCCAAGCCCCGCGCCAACACCGGCGCTTCTGGTTTGGCCTACGTCAGTGCCCATGATCTGGTTCTGGAGATCGCCTTTGAACAAGTCGCCGGCACCCCGGACGCACCGCGGTATCAATTCTCCGTGCGCCGCGATTATGAGAAGACCGTCAACGGTCGTCGCGCCATGGTTGAGTCGGTGGCCGTAGGCTCTGACAACAAGGACCAACTGTTTCGCCTCGTCGACATTCAGGGTCCTAAAGATGCGCCCACGAACTTCGTCTGCGAACTCATCTCCACCCGAGAGTCGTTCCAGTTGACCAAGGGCAAGAGCTTCCGTCGCACGCAGGGATACGCTGCCGACCTCCGGTATGAGGCCGATCGCAGGGATTTCCCACAAAAGCGGGTCGGCGAATCCATCACTCTTTCCGGCGCGGTCTACAAGATTGTTGCCATCGAGAAAGAGGAACTAGTAGTGTCCGCGCCCAATTCCGTGCGTACCACCGTGGCGAGGTAATTCCCACAACCGGCTCGTTGCATGTCCATTTTAGTCCAACCCGTGAAGAACCCCATGACGAAAGTCTCGAAGATCCTGAGTCTCGTCGCACTCATTGCCGCGTTCGATACCGTCTCCACCCGCGCCGTGGCGCAGGAAGCCGGTGAGATCGCCGTACGGCGCGAAGAAAAAGCCATCGTCTTGCGCAAGACGTTGGAGGCTGCCGCAACTGCCGCTAAGCAGGGCGATCTCACGTCGGCCGCCAAGGCCTACGAAGACGCTTGGAATTTGACCGAGGAATTGGGTTCGAGCGTTGAGAAGGAACGCAACATCACCATCGAGGGCTTCACTTCCACTCGCTTGGCGCTGGCCTACAATGCCGCAAAGGCGGGCGAGTACAAGGAAGCCGACCTCCAGGTGAGGCGCATCCTCAAGGTCGACCCGAACCACATCAAGGCCAAGAACTTCAAGCGCGAGAATGATCAACGCCTCGCCAACTTGGTGGGACGCGTCCCCTCCGACGAAGCGTTGAGCTACATCGGCCAGGACAAGACCAACAAATTGGCCGCTGCGATCGCCGTTCAGGACGGCAAGCTGGCCTTTGAAATGGGACACTTCGATCGCGCCGAAACCAAGCTTCAGGAGGCCATCAAGCTCGATCCCGACAACGGTCCGGCCTACCAGTACTTGAACATCATTCGGGAGTCCAAGTACACCCGCGCTCATCGCGAGAAGCTTTTGACCGACAAGGATAAACTGCTCGAAGTGGAGCAATATTGGGAGCAGCCCAAGTCGAAGCTTCCGATTGCCAATCCGTTCGGTCGCACCAATCGCGTCCATACCGGATCCGGCCGTCAGGCGATTTATCACAAGCTCGACACCATCCGCATCAACGAGATCAAGTTTGATGGACTGCCGCTGGGTGAGGTCGTGAAGTACCTCGATGAGCAAACCCGCCTTCGTGATCCGGAGAAGAAGGGTATCGCGTTCGTGGTGAATTCGCAGGTGGATCAGCCGTTGTCTACTCCGGGAATGGGTGGAGTGGATCCTCTTACTGGAGCCCCTCAACAAGCTCAACAGGCCGCTGAACCGGTCGACCTGAACAATGTTCCGGTTCGCATCAATCCGGCTTTGCGAGATTTGCGCCTGGCAGACGTTCTTGAAATCATCTCGCAGGTTTCCGAGAAGCCTTTGAAATACTCGGTGGAAGAGTGGGGCATCATGTTCCGTCAGCGTCTCCCTGAGGCGACCCAGCTTCATTCCCGTTGGTGGCGGGTCAATCCCAATACCTTCATGGAAGGTTTGGAGAGCGTCACCGGCATGACCCCCGCGGTGGCCCAAGGTGGTCAGGGCGGCGGTCAAGGCGGCGGCGGCGGTGGTGGTGGCGGTGGCGGTCAAGGTGGCCAAGGTGGCGTGTTCACCATTCCCCGCGTTGAAGTCAGCGGCGGTGGTGGTGGTATGGGCGGCGGTATGGGCGGCGGTGGTGGTGGCGGCGGCATGGGCGGCGGCATGGGCGGCGCCGGAATCACCGGTGTGACTCGCACCAACCTGACGGCCAATATCCAAGTCGTCGTTCGCATGTTCTTCATGTCCTGCGGTCTCAACTTCCCCATGACCATGATGCCCGGCGGCATGGGCGGTGGCATGGGCGGTGGTGGCATGGGCGGCATGGGTGGTGGTATGGGCGGTATGGGCGGCGGCATGGGTATGGGCGGCATGGGCGGAGGTATGGGTGGTATGGGCGGCGGCATGGGCGGCATGGGCGGTGGGATGGGTGGAGCTTATCCGCCCGGTGTTGCCCCTTGGGAACAGGATCAAAAGGCCTTGTTCTTCAATGACCGCACCGGAATCCTGTTCGTCCGAGCGACCCTCTCCGACTTGGACGTCATCGAGAAAGCCATTCAGATCCTGAATGTGACGCCTCCGCAGGTGGAGATCGAAGCGCGCTTCGCTGAGATCAACCAAACCGACAGCAAGGCCTTGGGCTTTGATTGGCTCCTGGGCAACGCCCTGTTGGGTGGAGGCCGCCTCGGTCTTTCTGGCGGTAGTGCCCCGAGCTACACGGGTCAACCTTCGAGGGCCAATCCCGGCAGCACCTCGGTCGATGGCTCTCAGGTTTTGCCCGGCGGCGTCTTCCCTGGCACCAGCGTCGCCGGTTTGGCCGCTCCCGGCGCGAATGATCAATTGGTCACCTCCGGATTGCGTAACACCACCGCGGACAGCGGCAAAATCCCTGAGGTGTTCAGCCTCACCGGCATCTTGACCGATCCTCAATTCAAGGTGGTTATCCGCGCGTTGGAACAGCGTGACGGTGTGGATCTTCTCTCCGCTCCGAAAGTCACGACCCTGAGTGGTCGTCAGGCTCACGTCGAAGTCTCCGATGTCCGCACCATTGCAACGGGTTTGAACAATCAGGGCGGCGGCGGCGGTGGCGGTGGACAAGGTGGTGGCGGCGGCGGTGGTGGACTCGGCGGTGGTGGCGTTGGCAACAACGTGAACCAGGCCGCGATCAATTTGATCATCCCGGGAACCGTTTCCCAACCGTTCGGTCCGGTTCTGGATGTTGTTCCCTATGTGTCCTCGGATGACGAGACCATTCAAATGACCATTCTCCCGACGATCACAGAATTCGTTGGTTACGACGATCCGGGTCCGTTCGTGCCTCAAATTCTCGGCTTGACCTCCGGCAGCTCGCCGATCAGCCGTACCTCCGTTTTGCCGCTCCCGCGTCTCCGCGTGCGCATGGTCACCACCAGCGCTATCGTGTGGGATGGCCAGACGGTTGCCTTGGGCGGTTTGATCGCCGAGGATAACGTGAAGTCACGCGACAAAGTTCCTGTTCTGGGTGACGTGCCCGTCCTGGGACGTCTCTTCCGCAGCGAAAACTCGCGGACCGTGAAGAAGAACCTCATGATCTTTGTCACGGCGACCATCGTTGATGCAGCGGGCAAGCGTGTTCATGATCCGGAGAATCTCCCGATGGATCCGAGCACCAATCCGCCCCGGACGACGGCCAACCCAACGGCGTTTTAAGCGACCTTTCACAATCCAGTCGGTGGAATGATTGAACTGCTCGGAGGCCACCCGTCTTAGAGCAAACCATCCATGAACCAAATCCGAAATAGACGATCACCTTGGACGCTGATGGGGCTCGCCCTCATCGGTCTCACAGGGTCGGTCCTAGGCCAGGGGATCACTCTTCAAGCGCCGCGTTTGACGATTCAGGAAGTCGCACCGGCAACGGTAGAGATCCTCGGGGGCGAGGTACGAATCCTGCCCAACAGCGCCTCACCGGTTGGTCTTGCCGGCGATCAGGTCAATGCATCGGTGGCCGCCGCAGGGTCGAACGCGTTCGTCGTTTGGCAGGACAACGCCATTGATGGCGATGGGCTCGGGATCGGTTCACGGGTGTTGAATCTGCAATCGGGATCGGCCAGTCCGCAAATCCTCCGAGTCAACCAGCAGGCTCTTTTCAATCAAGAGAATCCTGTGGTGGTGGCCTTGGCGGATGGATCGGCTGTGGTCGCCTGGCAATCCGGTAAGCCCGGCAAGCAATCCATCCATGCCCGCAAGCTCTCCCGCTCTGGAGTGCCTCAAGGTGATGAGTGGGTGGTGGCTTTGGCTGATTCCAACGGCAGCCATGAATCACCAGCGATGACGGAAGTCCCCGGTGGAGGGTTCGCCTTCGCCTGGCAGTCCATCGGAGCCGATGGGGTCTCGTCCAAGATCAATTTGCAGAGCTTTAAGGGTTCTGGATCACCTTCTGGTTATCGTCGGGTGCTTGGTACTTCTGCATTAGTCGATCGGGCACCGACGATTTCGGCTCTCCCCAATGGTGACCTCGCCGTTGCCTGGGTGGCTGAACAAGCGTCTGCCGATGTCCTGAACCTAGGTGGCCAAGGCACCCGTCGGGAGGCAAACTCCGACATTTTTGCACAGATCATCCACGCGGACGGCAAAGCGGCTTCCCCCATCTGGGTCAACGGAGCTGCGGCGCCTTGCGATCGGCCGTCCATGGCCACGCTGCCTACCGGCAAGCTGATCATCGGATGGTCAGAGTTTGATTTGGACTCCAAATCATCTTGGGACATCCGCACAGCCATCGTCTCCAACACGGGAGTTGTCGTCGGATCCCCGACCACCCTCAACGACTTCCGGTCCTATGACCAAACCGGGGTTCGTATCTCTTCCGGATCTGAGGGAGCCTTGGCCGTGTGGTCCACACGCGGGGCTGACGGATCGGGTTTGGGCATCGCCGCCAAAGCCATCACCGCCAACGGCCTGGTTGCCGGTGAAGAAATGATTCTCAACCAAAATCGCAGGAACGATCAATTCGCTCCCAATGTGGTGGCCACCGCTTCGGGATATCGCGCTATTTGGAGCGATTTTTCGGGTATCAGCACCGGAGTAGACTTGTCGGCACGCGATCTTAAAAAGGTGTCCGTGACTCCGCGCCAAAAGCTTCGCCTTTCTTGGGAAGCGGTGGTCGGGGCCAAGTACCGTCTGGAATCCTCCACGGATCTCCTCCACTGGAACGAGGTTCAGGCCACTCAAACGGCCACCTCGACCACTCAGACAGCGTCCGTTGATGCAGGCGCTGCTTCTCAGTCCTACTTCCGCGTCCAATCCGATCGCTGACCATGCGCACGACCCCCTTTATCGTTCAAATCGTCGCCCTGCTGCTGCTCGGAGTCCTGCCGACCCGTGCATTTACCCTGCTCGGCCCTATGGCAGGCTGGCAGGCTCCTGATCTCGGCTATAACATCCCGGATAGCGCCCCTGAATATGGTGGCCCGAGATTGCGTGGAGACGAATATCGCCTCAGTACCCCGGTCGTCACCTACGGCATTGATGGGTCGTTCATGGAATTCTTCGGCGCCGATGGAGCGCGTGCCGTGGATGAGGCATTTGCTCTCTTCAACAGTCTTACTAATGTTTCTGCATTCAGCGAAAACCTAGAGGAATTTCCGCTCAAGGCCGATGGAGTCAACCCGACGGCCAGTGCCCTGGGGCTCATTGATGTTAAAACCCAGATCCTCTCGCAAATCATGGCCACACTGGGGCTGACATCTCCAGAGCGTTGGTGTTGGTCCATCCGTGGACGGGGTGTTGACCCGATTCGATATTCGGTTGCTAATTTCAATTATGATCCGATTTCCGGCCGTCCTTCCCGCTATGTGAATGGGACCATGTATTCGTACATCGTGCGCGACATCTTCAATGGTGATGGCGCCCGGATATTCTCTGATGCTCGTGAAATTCCGGTTGATTCCGCCAATCCCAATATCAGTTTGGCGTCTACCGTCAGCATCAATAGTTTTGTGACCAGTGACGACCGTGTTGCGCGGTCCATCAACCCGAACGGCCGTTACTTCACCGGACTCACCCGGGACGATGCGGGCGGATTGCGCTATTTGTATCACCCTGCCAACCGCAACTATGAAAGCGCGCCCGCTGGATCCTTCCGCGGCAGCGTTTCAGCCAGTACCGGTGGCGCTTCTGCCTCCTTGGAGTCACCTTGGACCGTGGCCGATTCTTCCAACCAAATCGGCACCACCGCGGTGGGAACCACTGGTACCAGCAACACGCTCCAACTAGTCAATCTCGCGGTTCGGGCCGGTGTTGATCGGGTTCGCTTTATCAAAGTCAACTTGGACCCGGTGCTTCGCCAGAACGCCCGTCAGGCGGCAGTCACTTACCCCGAAGTGGTCAGCTCCAATGGTGTTGTCACCCGACAAGTTGTCAGTCGTTTGATTGCACGCCCAGAGATTTTGATCAGTGCTCGAGATCTCGGTGTGCTCGATAACTACGCTCCCGTTGCCTTCGAATTCTCTCCGGTGACGTTCCAGAATACCGGTGCCACCCTCGATGCCGCCGCCGAAGGTCCGGGAACCATTGAACCCATTTCCAGCTATACCTTTTCGAAGCTCGGCGTTTACTCGCTGCACATCGGTAACACCGACGAGCAAGACGGGCAGCCCGGCAATATTTGGGGCTCATTTGACGGCAGCACTAACGCTCCGATTCTCTACCCGATTGGCAGCAAGCTCTCGGATCTCGAAGCAGCTGTTCTCTCCCTTCGGAGCAACTGAACTGACCGATGAAAACCACGAAATTCTCGACCCGAATCTCTATCATGGTCAGATCCATCATTTCTGCTGTGGCCTTCAGTTGGGTTGCCATTGCGGGCGATTTCTACAACGGGGACAATTACTCGGTAGATCGGCCAATCGACGCGGTCTCATTTGTTAATGCAGGGACATTCTCTGCCGACACATTTGATTTATTTGCGACCCGTAATACTCTCAACTACACAAATCTGGGAACAATTCAGGCGAGCTATGGAATGGAGTTCCTGAACGTGAATTCCAGAGGCTTCCGGTATCCCAGTCAGACCATTTACAATGGGGATCGTGCCGTGATTGAAGGCATTGGTACGGCCATCTTCGGTTTTGGTTATCCAGATGGACAATCCTACACTTACGGGGACGGCGGGTATTTGATTCTCAATGCGACCAACATTGTCAATCGGGGCCGGATCTCTGTTTCATTTTGGGGAGACATTGCTGCCAATGGTCACAACGTCGATCTCACTCGATCCACCCTGACTACCCTCAATCGCACCTCCCCGGAATTTGGGCGATTTGCGAGTCTTGAGGGCGGCATTCATGTCGCGAACAGTCCTGGAGGAGTCGAGAATTTGTATTGGGGATATTCGACACTACCGCTGGAACTTGGGTCCTTCGCAACCGCCAGACCGGTGCGAACCACCTATACGACAGCGACCACAAACATCGTGGTCACGAATGTTCTGGCAAACATCGACATCAGCTATCTTGCGGCCATTGATCGGGTCCCAGGTAACCCTATCGACAACCCTGAAAATTGGATCGGTGATGGGATTTCGTCGATCGGTCTTCCTCCGGTGCCAGCCTTGGTTTACATCCAGACAAACCAGCTGACTGCTACCAACAACCGCATCAATGCGGTATTCATCATCAACCGCAACTCCAACGTCGTGGCTTCGGCTTTGGTGGATGGGACCCGCAACTTGGCGGTGACCTTGGGATACCTCAACACGAACAACACAGCCGGATCGGTCGACTTTGAGAGCTTGCGTATCGTCGAGAGCTTCACTACGGCGCCCACGAATATTTATGGTTGGGATTACAAGATTCCCAACACGGCAGTGCCCTACAATGTTCGCCTCACTCGCAATGTTGGAGTCTCGATTCCTATCAGTCGCGCCGAGAGAGCCATCATTGGTGACGAGCTCAATCCTCTCAATCCGATTTCCAAATCGAATCTCTTGGCACGCTATCTGAATAACTCACAATCGGGTGCAAACAGCCTGTTCACTAGGGATCTGTTTACAAAGGGTTACTTCGGTTTGATGACAAACGGCGTGGCCTACACCAATTTGATCTCGACCAATGATTACATGGCTTATTCGTTCGCCATCACATCGCTGCCTTCCAAGATTCCCAACCCCACTAACAGCACCTATGGGTCGGTAATCCGTTCGCTCGGCAGAGGTTTCTTTGGATCGCAATCCCAATCCTCCTTTGGGTACGCCACAAATCTCGCCGGCCGAGTGAGGATCGAGGCGAACAACCTCAATCTCGAGGACGCCCGCATCCGTGCGCACGGAGTGGTCAATATCAAGGCCAAGCACGTGACCTCGTCGACGTCCACGAGCATCGCCGCACCCTACGCCAACTATGACCTGGGATCCACCAACGGCACCATGGTCTACCGTGGGTTGAACCCGGTGGGGCAACCGAATCTGACGGGCATCATTAAAGTCTTTGTGACCTCGTGGACCAACACTGCAGAGTTCCCGGATCCCGCTGCGGCTGCAGCAACCTCGGATCCCAACGCGGGGACCGGAACAACGACTCCTGCGAATCTTTTGGCCGATACCCACTTCCGAGTGATGATTATCGATGCAGACATCGATCCCTTGAAAACCACGGGTGAGCTCGTCGGCTTGAAGCTGCGAGCAACCAACTTGACCACTGTGGATCCGGTCCTGTACCAGGTGCCCAACGTCGACGCGATTCCGACCACCTACCCGGATGGATTTTCCGGAGCGTCTTCGATCTCCGGCAACGAGCAGGTGGCTCCGGTTACCGAAAACTGGACAAACCAGGGGAGCTTCCAATTGGTCGGTTCGCTCGGGGTTTCTTCCCGCACCTTCCCGATGCTGAAGACTCTTTCCAATTCTTCTGACATCTTCGGCGAGCGCATTGCTCTGGGCGTGGGACAGAGCACGGCTCTGAACTACATCACGAATACCGGCACCTTGATCTCTTCGGGTTACCTGGGATTGGGTGCATCCACGTTCTACCAGGCGGGGCGGATCGAGGGTGGCAATGTCGTTGACCTAGCCATGAATTCGATGGTCTTGGCAGGAACCAACAGCATCTTGGCCGGAGGGGGATTGAATGTTACCGCCAACACTCTGGACGCGACGGAGGGTGGTCTGATCGGTACTCCGAACCTGATTAGCTTGAATGTCTCGGACCGGTTTGTGGCACCCGCTGGCAAGGTCTTTGTTTTGTCGGGAGCAGGGGTCAAATTGGGAGCTAATGCGGCCTCCAACGACCTCAGTGGCGTGAGCGTTTCCGTCAGGGCCGGTCGCTTTGAAACCGCTTTTGTGGCTTGGCCGGGTTTGGATCGTGGGACCGAGGCTGCTGGTTTAGTGAATAACTCGGCCATCGGTGCCTTGGTCTTGACCGTCGGCGAATACGGACGAGCAGACATTCGTGCCGCCGGATCCGGTGAACGCGCCCTCTACACCCGGCGCCTGGAGTTGAATGGAGAGTTCAGCCAGTACATCAACGTCACCAACAAGACGTTTGATGCCGATGGCTTGGCGTCGATTCTGACCATCGACAGCAATACGCGCCTCTATTACAGCATCGTTTCCGTCAACGGAGTCGAGCTTTCAGGCCCGGTTCTGGATGGAGCTTTGGGCGGTCGGTTGCGCTTGGTCCCGATTGCTGGCGCCAATGGTGGACCGGTTTCCGTCGACGTCGGCACGGGTTATGTCGTCGAAGCTTCTTGGTCCGTTCGGTACTCGATGTCGCTGGATTCCGACGGTGACGGTCTTGTCAATGCCATCGATTCCACCCCATTCTCAGGTGCGGTGGTCACCACCAAGGCCATTCAAATTCAGGGTAAGCCCTACATTGAGATTTCATGGGATGCTGCGGCCAACACCGAGTATCAAATCTTGGCCCAGGAGCCAGCTGTGGGCACTTCCTGGACGGGTTTGAGTCGTTTGGCCAATACCTCGGGGTCCTCCAAGGTGCTGAAGTTCTACGACGCTTTGGATCAAGGCACGGGCGCGAAGGCTTACCGAATTCTTTACAAGCCCTGATGGCTTGGTATTGGTCGGACTTGGAAGCTAGATCCAAGTCCTCACCTATCAGAAGCGCTGGAGAATCTCGATTCTCCAGCGCTCTTTTTTTGAAATGATCACCCTGGGTATCACGGGCGGAATCGGCGCAGGGAAATCCGAGACGGCGCTGTTCGTGTCGGCACTAGGCATTCCTGTCCTCGATACCGACACGGTGGCGCGAGATCTGGTTGCGCCCGGTCTACCGACGCTCTCAAAGATCGTTGAAACCTTTGGAACGGAAATCCTGGATTCCCAAGGCCAATTGGATCGATCGGCGCTTGGGCGCTTGGTTTTTCGAGACGCTTCAGCCCGAAAAAACCTGGAATCCATCCTCCATCCGCGAATTTTTGAGGTTTGGACGCATTGGGTTCGCGAACAAGCCGTCCAAGGTCGCAGTCATGCGGTGGTGGTCATTCCGTTGCTGTATGAGAAGGGCTATGCCCAACACTTTCAGGCCGTCATCGCCTTGGCTTGCAGCGAGCGCACTCAATGGCAACGGCTGCGAGAACGCCAGTGGTCTGATGAGATGGTGAACCAACGGTTATCCGCCCAGCTCCCGATGGCTGATAAGCTTCAGCGGGCGCACTATGGTCTCTGGAACGAAGGTTCCCTGGAGGTGCTCCACCAGCAAATCCGACTGGTGTTGAAATCGGCGGGACGGCCGTCTTGAGCCTAGAACGAACGATCTCTCATTCCTTCGATGAGAGCGCCCAGTATGACGAGCGATGTGCTCGCCATCCATTTCCGATCGCAGGGGAACCTACTTGCTGCCGGGTTTGGTGGCTGGAGTGGCTGCCAAGTCCGGGGGTAAATTCTGGGGATCGAAGGTCTCCACTTCCAGACTGATGAGCGGGATCAAAGGAACCCCCAAATCCAAGGTGCCGTCCGAGCGGTCCACGACCATAGCCACGCCGGCGACCGTCCCTTGCAGGCCTTGGACAATGTGGACGGTCTCCAACGCGCGCCCGCCCTTGGTGACCACGTCTTCCACAACGAGGCAGCGCTCTCCGGCCCGTATCTTGAATCCACGCCGCAGAACCAGAACTCCATTTTCCTTTTCGGCGAAGATGAAGCGGCAACGCAGTTGGCGAGCCACCTCTTGACCGATGACCAGCCCGCCCATGGCCGGAGCGATCACTGTCTCGATTCCGAGAGCTCGCACCTTGTCCGCCAGCGCCGCACCAAAACGCTCCACCAGCGGCATTTCCTGCAAGGCTTGAGCGCATTGGAAGAACTGACGGCTGTGCAAGCCACTGCGAAGGATGAAGTGCCCGTCGAGCAGGGCTCCGGTTTGCCGGAACAAGGAGAGTGCTTCCGCGTTGGTCATCGTTGGAAAGAGTGCCCGGATCCGTTGCCCGGAACGAGGGGAATTCGAGTTCGGCGGAAGGCTGTCAGCCGCTCAAAAAACCAAGGGTCGTGATCGATTGATTCCGTCGAGAAGCCGCGGTCCCGGATCAATGGATCGCTGAGGGGCACAAATCGCGGATTTCACAGGCACTGCACTCCGGTGAGCGTGCCCCGCAGCGTCGCCGGCCATGCCAAATGAGCCAGTGGCTGAACAGTGTCCAATCGGTGGGAACCACCCATTGCATCAAGTCTTGTTCGATTTTCTCAGGTTGGGTGTGAGCGCTCAATCGAAGTCGCTGGGAGAGGCGGGCCACATGCGTATCGACGACGATGCCGGATTGGATGCCGAAGGCGTTTCCCATCACGACATTGGCCGTCTTGCGGCCCACTCCATCGAGGGCGACGAGGGCCTCCATCGACTGAGGAACTTGTCCCCCGTGTTGTTCCACTAGGACGCGACAGCAGGACTGGATATTGCGGGCCTTGTTGCGGAAGAGCCCGATGCGGCGGACGTCATGGGCTAGGGTTTCCGGATCCGCCTGGGCATAGTCACTGGCGAATCGGTATTTTTGGAACAGATCCTCGGTGACGATGTTGACCTGCTTGTCCGTGCACTGGGCCGACAAGATGGTGGCGATCAAGAGCTCCAGCGGGTTGGAGAATCGCAATTCACAATGGGCCTCCGGATAGGTGGAACGCAGGCGTTCCATCACGGTACCGACCCGTTGCCGGCGGGCGCTCGCAGATTCGCGGGGCATCGTGTCATTCTTCCGTGAAACCCAATCGGGTCAACCACCGGCTCCAGCGCCCAGGGGATCATCGGATTGGGGTCGAATGGGTGGACTCGGTTTGAAAGCCCCAATCGGAAATCGTGTTTGGAAATCACGTTTGGGATTTCTTCGGAATGGCTCCACCGTTGCGACAGACTGCATTTGCAGTCGCATCACTGCTTATATGTCCAAGATTCCTTCCGGTCATCCTGATGCCCTCGGCCCTGTCGCTGAGGGACCTGCTGTTCCCAGCCGCCGTCGTCGGGCCCGGCCGGAGAAAGAATCCTGGACCAAGCCGGGAGTGGCGACGGTGGCCATTCCGTCCGAGCAGTTCACCTTCAATTTGAAGCCCCGGGAAATCGCCCGTCATCTCGACCGCTTCGTCATTGGCCAGACGGAAGCCAAGAAGGTGCTCGGTGTGGCCTTGTGCGACCATTTTCAGCACGTGCGGATGACGCAGGAAGGGGTGGATGCCCCATTCTATCAAAAGCAGAACGTGCTCCTGCTGGGTCCGACGGGTGTGGGCAAGACGCACTTGATCCGGTCGGCGGCCGAGCTGATTGGTGTGCCGTTCGTGAAGGCCGACGCGACCAAGTTCAGCGAGACAGGCTACGTCGGCGGCGATGTGGATGATCTGGTTCGCGATCTCGTTCGCAAAGCCGGCGGGAATGTGAAACGCGCCGAGCATGGAATCATCTACTTGGACGAAGTGGACAAATTGGCCACGCGCGGCGAGAGCGGAGGCCGAGATGTCTCGGGTCGGGGAGTGCAAACTAACCTGCTCAAGCTCATGGAGGATGGCGACGTTCCGGTGGTGTCACCCAATGACATGAACGCGCAAATCCAGAACGCCATGACGGCGATGCGCGGCAATGGATCGGGCCAACCGGAGACCATCAATACCCGCCACATCCTCTTCATCGTCAGCGGCGCGTTCGCCGGTTTGGATCAGCGGATTCGTTCCCGGTTGCTGACGTCGGCGACCAGCGGTGCCGTTGATGCGCCCGGGTCGGCTTCGAAAGCGTCTCGCCTCAGCACCGATGAGCTGTTGGCTGAAGCCATGACCAGCGACTTCATCCAGTATGGGCTGGAGCCGGAATTTGTGGGTCGTTTGCCAGTGCGCGTGGCATGTCATGGGCTGGATGCCGACGACTTGTTCAATGTGCTCCGCAAGAGTGAGAGCAGCCTTATCCACCAGTACGAACGCGCCTTCTCGGCCTATGGGATCGAGGTGGGATTCACCGATGCGGGCCTCCGCAGCCTGGCCCGGATGGCCGGTCAGGAAAACACGGGTGCTCGAGGATTGATGACCGTGTGCGAGCGTGTGTTCCGGGACCTCAAATTTGCCTTGCCGTCCAGCAAGGTGCGTCGGTTCGAGGTGACTCCCGAATTGGTGGCCGATCCGCGCAAAGCCTTGCGCGAGTTGCTCAAGGGCGGGCGTTGACCATTGCCGCGGCAGCTCGGGAACCTTTCGGCACCGGCCGTCGAATCAACCCTCGATCTCGTCGGACGCGCCGATGAGGCCGGCGAGAAGTCCGCCGGTGACCGTGGCGATGGCTCCGACGACGGAGACGACCACCGGGAGGTGGAAGTTGAGCGCGATGCCCCAGATGTGGCCACCACCAATGGACAGACCCAAGCAGCCGAAGATGAGCAGTGTCTTCATGTGGCGGCAAGGTACTGGCACCGCCCGGGTTGTCAGCAAGGGTTTATACCCGCCAGAAAAGTGATCGTAGAGTTCAACGCGCCCGCAGCGCTTGAACGGTGGCGACCTTGGAAATGTACCACCGGCCTTCCCATTTTCGGAACCGCAGTTCGAATTCCTGAGCGGTCTGGCCATTTCGGGAACCCGTGTCGATGGCCGCCACCAATGTGGCCCTTGCCGAGGTCGGCATGAGTTCGCTGATTTGGATCTCGCTGAGTCGGACCTTCAATCCGGGGAATTGTTGAGCCATCCCCGCCGCGGCCGCCCGAACCTCGTCCACCCCGTTGAGATTTCCAGAGAGCCCGCCAAAGACATCCACCTGGATTTCCACATCCCGGGTCAGGCACTGGGTCAATTGACTCACGCGGGCCAGCAGAGCCAAGCCATCAGCGGGTTTGCCCTCGGAGGAGACGGAAGCCCGGGCCTGCTCGAGGACCTGTTGGATGCGCTCCTCTTCGGAGGGGATGAGCCACCAGAGCGCTCCGATCGCCAGGGCGACCAGCACTCCGAGCCAGATCTTCCGAGGCAAGGGAATCATGGGTTCATCAGACGGCCGACAATACGGTTTTCATTCACGATCCCGAAGTAGTGGTCCGCCTGACGCATGGAACGGTTGTCGCCGATGACGTAGAGTTCATCATCCTGCAGCCGCAGTTCTTCCACATTCCATCGAGCCGGGTTCTGGACCCCGTTGGTCGGGGGTAGGAGGTAGGGCTCCTCGAGCGGTTCACCGTTGATGAGTACGGTGCCTTGCACGATGCGCAATCGCTCCCCGGGAAGGGCGATCACCCGTTTGAGCAGGAGGACTTGTTTGCCTGCCTCCTGGATTCCAATCACGTCTCCGCGCTGGGGCGGTGCGAACTGGTAGGCCAACTTGTTGAGAAAGCGCCGCTGACCGTCCCGATAGGTGGGCTGCATGCTGATGCCCTGCACCCGGATCGGTTGGATGGACATTTTAAAACCCACGAAGACCAGTACCAGGGTGATGGCCAACCGAACCAGGGTGGTGCGAGGATTGCGGCCAATGGCCATCACCTGCCACCAAGGGACTGGGGTATCGATGAATTGGGACATGCTGGTGGATGGGGACCGATCCGGGAGCGGATGATCGGACCGCCCAGGGGTTTATCGGTGGAATCGGTAGGCCCGAAGTGGTCGTAAGGCAAGGATGGACCCATGGGTCGGCGACCATGGTCCGCCATCAGGCGAGTATCTCGCGGATCACGTGGCCTTCGACATTGGTCAGGCGTCGCTGCACCCCGTTGTGCTCGAAGGTCAGTCGTTCGTGGTCCAGTCCGAGCAAGTGCAGGAGGGTGGCATTGAAGTCGTACAGCGGATGGATGTCCCTCACGGCCGCCCGTCCCAGTTCATCGGTCACGCCATGGCTGACTCCTTTGCGAATTCCAGCGCCGGTCATCCAACAGGTGAACCCGTCCGGGTTGTGATCCCTTCCTTGAGCGCCCTTCTGGAAAAACGGCATGCGTCCGAATTCGGTGCACCAGACCACGAGCGTGTTCTCCAGAAGACCCCGCTGCCGGAGGTCGCGGATGAGGGCCGCCGCGGGTTGATCGAGGATGGCTGCGTGGCGGTCGTACTGTTCCTTGAGCTTGTTGTGACCGTCCCAGTTGAGTTCGCCGCCGCTGGCGTAGGCCCCATTGAAGAGTTGCACAAACCGCACGCCCCGCTCCACGAGCCGCCGTGCCAAGATACAGTTGCGGGCAAAACCCGCCTTGATGGGATGGCCGGTGTCGTCGGCTCCGTAGGCCCTCAGGATGTGGGCCGGCTCGGTGGACAAATCGCTGATCTCCGGAACGCTGAGCTGCATTCGCGCCGCCAACTCATAGCTGGCGATTCGGGCGGCGAGTTTTTCGTCACCGGGGTGCGCTTCGAGGTGGCGCTGGTTCAACTGCCCGAGCAGGCGGCGGGCGGCTTGATCGGCGTCTCGGGTGATTCCGGGCGCCGACAGGTGACGCACCGGATTTTGGGCGCTCCACGTCGTTCCTTGAAAGGTGGCCGGTAGGAAGCCCGAGCCCCAATTGTTCGATCCATTTTGCGGGACGCCGCGGGGGTCGAGGAGCGAGACGAAGGCCGGCAGGTCTTGATTGTCGGTGCCCAACGCATAGCCAATCCATGACCCGACACTGGGGAAGCCGTCGAGGGCGAACCCGGTGGAGAGGAAATTCTCGGCAGGCCCGTGGGTGTTGCTCTTGCTGGTGAGCGAGTGGACGAAGGCGATGTCGTCGGTCAACTCGGCCAGGTGCGGGATGAGGTCCGAAACCATCTTGCCGGTTTTTCCGCGTGGTCGGAAGGCGTACTGAGGGCGGGCCAGATTTCCGGCCGGTCCCTGGAACGTCACAGCGGGTCCGCCCGGCATGGGTTTATCGTGCCAACGGTGGAGCTCGGGTTTGTAGTCCCAGGTTTCGAGTTGGCTGACCGCCCCGGCGCAAAAAATCACGATGACGTTCTGGGCCTTCGGGGAGAAGTGTGGCGGACGCGGACGGTTGGGGTGGGCCAGGTCTGCGAGGACAGCGCTCGCATCCGGTTGGGCCGCCAGAAGGCCCTCTCGACCGAGCAGGTGGGTCAGGGCGACCGAGCCCAGTGCGGTGGCACTGCGACCCAGGAAACCCCGGCGGTCGAGCAGTCCATGGCCTTGGAAGGAAAGAGAGTCTGCCCCGGGGTTCATGGAATGAAGAGGAACTCGTTGCTGTTGAAGAGGGCCCGGCACAGCACCTCAAGACCTTGTCCCTGCAGAGCTGCCAGGGCTTCCTGTTCTTCGGCTGGCGTGGCGGGTCGTGACAGCGCCAGCAGGAAGGCCCGTTGGACTTGGTCTTGCGGCCGGCTTCCGGCTTCGTGTCGCACCCGACGGGCCAAGGCGGACGAGCGTTCCAGCGTGAAGCGGCTGTTCCAAAGATTCAGGGCTTGGATGGGGGTCGTCGATTCGCGCCGCCGTGACGTGCTCTGTCCGGCATCCGGGCAATCGAAGGCTCCGAATACCGCCTCGGGTTCTCGGCGCACTTTATGCGCGTAAATCATGCGGCGCAGGCCGTCGGCCGGGAAGGACTCCACCGGTTTGAATCCGCTGAGGCCGCCGCGTTGATCGAAGAGGTCGAAACCCCGGCCGCCGCGTTGTCGATTGAGTTCTCCAGCCACCGCGAGCATGGCGTCGCGAATGGGTTCGGAGCCCAGACGTCGTGGCGGGTAGCGCCAGAGAAGGCGTGCTTCGGCGTCCAATGCTGCAGCGGCTTTTCGGTGTGCGGAAGACTGTCGATAAGTGGACGACAGCACGATCAACCGGTGCAGGTGCTTGGCGGATCCACCGTTGGCGAGGAACTCGCGGGCCAGCCCGTCCAAGAGCCCTGGATGGGATGGCCGGCTACCGGCGCGGCCGAAGTCACTGGGTGTGTCCACCAGTCCGGTCCCAAAATGTCCCTGCCAGATCCGGTTGACCATGACCCGCGCGATCAAGGCCTGATCGGGTTGAGTGAGCCATCGGGCCAGAGCTTGTCGCCGCTCGGGCTCCGGTGCGTCGGCCGGCAGGCGCACGGTTCCCAAGACTTCCGGCACCGACGGTGCCACCTCGGGCCCGGGCTGCTCGGGATCACCCCGGCGCAGCAAGTGGATGCGGTCGGGTTTGCGGAAGACTCCGGCAAAAGCCTGTTGCGAGGCCACGGCGCCGGCAATGGCGCGTTCGATTCGGAGGCGTTCGTCCAGGAGCGCCTGGGTCTGTTGGCGGGACCGGGGATCCAATCCAGCCAGGGCGGCGGGCAGCAATTCCCACTCGTCCGCTGTGGGGTTTCGGCCCTCAAAAGGTTTGCGGTCACTGGCATCGGCGACCGTGATCCAGTTGCCCGAGTCCGTTTCCACTTCGATGCGATAGGCCGTAGCCAAGCGATCGGAAAATTCTCCCTCACGGTCACGGGCCCAACTCACCCGGTCGATGCGCCGGGGTTCTGTGAACTCCAGGACCACCCATCCGCGGCCCTTCTCGTGAGACATCCAGCTGTGGGAGTTGCCGTA